>NZ_JXJW01000009.1 GCF_002441695.1 Pseudolactococcus piscium | reverse complement strand
GCGCCATGACTTACAGTCTCATCTTTGAATAATAGCTTGGCATCTATCGCTAATTTTGGTATACTAGTCTAAATTCCTCTAAGTCATGCCGAGAGCTTGATAGAATTACAACGTAAATTCTAGTAGACTTTATTTGGTATTAATTTTAGAAATTATCGATAATATGAAGCACAATCGGATTTAATATTAAATGAATTCAATTAACGTAATAATCTAGATGAACCTATAATTTGTGGTTAGCATGCATCGTTACTCAACTATTTGAAAAAAATATATATGATTATGTAAGTAATCATATATAAAAAGTTTCGTAGATTATTTTTATATGGGTATTAGCTGTATTTTTGTTCCATGATTAATTTAGCTATATTGGATTAAAAATTTAAAAAGGAAAAAATATGAAGCAAGTATGGATTAGCGCAGTTAGCATGATAAGTTTTGTACTACTTTCTATCATGATTATAAAAAATGAAACAGATAAATTTGATAATACCTTAATTGAGTTTATTTACTCAAATCGCACACCATTCATCACAAGTATCATGAATTATTTAACAGAGATAGGAAATCCAATCGTGGTCATTATGACAGTTGGTTGTTTAGGTACATTGTTGCTATATAAAAAGATGTGGACTGAATTAACTGTTTTGGCGGTCACTATCATACTAAATTTAGGGCTATTAGTTCCTATTACGAAATATTTGATAAGTAGGAATCGTCCTACAGGGTATCGCTTAATTTCAGAGTCGGGATTTTCATTTCCAAGTGGCCATGCGGTTTATATTACTACTTTGGTATTGGTCCTTATTTGGTTAGTATCAAATTATTTACCTAAATTCTATGTACTTACACTAGTAATTGGAATCAGTTTAATTATATTAGTTAGCTTTTCGCGTATATATTTAGGAGTCCATTACCCAACTGATGTAGTAGCAGGGGTATTGCTTGCACTTACAAGTGTTTCGATAATAAAAAAGGTGTTTACCTATGTGAAAATTTGAATTACTTGTCGTAAATTTAATTCGTTATTTCTGATGTGCACCCCAGAATATNTAAATATTCATTTGATTTGAAACTAAAAGCAGTTATAGACTATGAACAAGGATTAGGTAGCTATCAATTTATAGCTGATAAATACCATGTTAAGAAGTCAGGTCGAATCAAGGACTGGGTTGTACTGCGGCGTTTTTAAATTGTTTATCGAATTTTCTTCTTGTCATAATAAACCTTTCCACGACTTCTCTTAACTTTGTGTCTAGTTTATTATAATCTTTCCATAAAAGTCTAACTTTTGGAGTGCACAACATTTTATTATCGATTTTTTTTTCGCCTGATAGCTCTAAAAAAGCTAATAGAAACTCAATTAGCTTCTTCAAATAGTCAATACAAGCAATTAATTATTAAAGTTATTGAAGAAGGCAGAAAAAACATGGAAATTGAAGACTCAACAACTAATATAGAAATATATGATAGTTACTATTGTTTAATGATTGCAATAAGTTGTGATAAAACTCCACTTAAACTATTAGATGGAACTTGGAAAGTGTATTTGTGAGGAATAGAAAGAAGTAACAAACAGTAGTGATGTAGTTGTTTAGTTATATATTATTTTTACTATTTTGATTATTCAACTAATCATTTCACTTACTTGATAAGTTTTTACTTTTTAATCAAATTTTATGGTTAAAAACCTTGTTCTAACAATTTTTATCAAATTCTTATTATAATATTCCTAATTATAGTACAGTAAGATATGCACTGAAATGAATCAAGATAAGATCTACAATATAGAATCTATAAAATAATCATTTTCTATATGAAATTTCCTATATGTATCCTGTATTTGAATGTGGCTCACCTACTTAAAAGCGATTATCTTACAAAATCCATGAAGTGTTCTGAAGTCTCTCCCACCTATATGATTATATGTATTAGCCATCATAATAATTTTGACAATAGATTTACAATCAGTAATAATAGAAGTGTGAGCAATTACTATGACTAGATTGTAAATAATCTTAATGATTATAATTTATCTTTCAAAGTTTAAATATTCATTTTTGCTTTTTGTATTTTCTTGTTTTTTTGATTCCCGTCAGGATAATTTATTAAGAAATATAAGCATTTTGAATAGTAATCTTGCAAAAAAAACTACTTATATTATAATAAGTAGCTCAGACTGAAGACAAAGTCCTCGTGACTTTGTCTTTTCTTATTAAAAAGCGGTATAATATAATAACGAGTGATTTGGAGGTTTTTATGATTGGTAAACTGACGCAAAATGCTAGAAATCAGATGCAATTTTTAACGCTTGATGAATTAATTCCAAAAGATCATATGCTTCGTCAAATTGACGAAACAGCTGATTTCACCTTCATTTATAAGTTGGTTGTGGACAAGTATACGCTTGATAATGGTCGGCCATCTCTTGATCCTGTCATGCTTATAAAACTCCCGCTTTTATAGTATTTGTGTGGTACTAAAAGCATGCGCCAGACAATCAAAGATGTCGCCAACCCAATATCGGATGGCGTTATCAAACTAACAAAAAAAATCAAGCAGTCAATACTTGATTTCAAAAGTTTATATTTTAGGGTGCAAATCAGTTTCATTTAAAAGATTTTTATATACAATGGAACCCAAAAATTGTTTTTCCAGTATGTCTTCTTCTTTAAGTAAATCATAGATTGCAATTGCTCTTAAAACTAACTCGGAATTATTTAAACTTAGATTTGCAGCTTGAGAAAAATATTTTGATATATATGTTTTAGAAAAACTATTGAGCTTTGTATTGAAGTTTCCGTAAAAAATTGAGTTTCGTATTTGTTGGCTTAATAATGAAGTCCCTCCACTATTTAATCTTTCAAAAATAGAGAACATTGCAGATTCATTGTATGGTGCACTTTGTTTAAATTCTATTACATTTATTGTATTGTATTTAAAATTGTCTATTAATCCCATATCTTCTAAATCAGAATAGACTTTATTATTGAATCTTGAATTAACCCCTTTTAATGAAAAACCTGATGTTTTTATAGAATTAGGTAACCTTTTATTAAACATAAATGAATGGATAGTGGTTATTCTTTGAAGTCCATCAATTACTAAAAATTTTTTCCTTTTGTCTTCTTCAACAGCAACTAAAAAAATACTAGGTAAAGGTAAGCCCATGATTATCGATTCAATTAATTTTGAAGCCTGCACTTGATTCCAAACAAAACCCCTTTGCATTTCTGGAATTTTTATCACCTCATCTTCAAACATCTCTGCAAGTTGTTTATAAGTGATGTTATATGACCAATAAGAAATATCATAACTTAATTTATTATTTTTTTATATCATCTTCTGTTAAATCATTGGTTGATATTATTTTGAAGTTATCTTCCTTGATATTAAATTCTAGAGAAATTAAATATGAATTGTTGTCTACAGTTGCTTGAATGTCTGCAGAAATTACATTAAAATCTTGGGTTTGTTGAATGACTGCTATACTAAATAAAGTTTCACTGTCTGGATTACATTTCAAAATATCAATTAATTGCATTTTAACATCCGGATCGTTAAGTTTTTTTTCAAGTCTCTCGTATATTATAGTATCCATTTTTTTCCTATCTTCTATCCATTCATTAATATAAAAATTTAAATTTTTATATTTCAATTGTGCGTATTATGTTTGTGTGCTTCGATTATTACACCTTCATAAAAATATGAATTTTCCTCATCATCCCAATAACCACGAAATGCTGTTACAATTTTTTCGCTTGAAATTATACTTTCAAATTCTCTTCTCCCAACATATTGTCTATCTAATTCACATATCCAGCTATTCAGATAATTAGATAGAATTTTTATATCTTTATTATATGTAATTTTTTCAAATGGATAAGCAAAATTGTTAGTTATTAAAACAAATAACCCTTTACTATTTGTTTTAGTATTGATATGATCGAATTTCATAGCTACATCATCATATAGGCTACGAAATTTTTCATTTTTCATTTTTATATTTTCTCCTTTATTCATAAAAATAATCTGATTCACAGTAGGGTACCATACCAAATTTATTTGATATGATACTGTTAAATTCATCGATGATAACACCATCAAGATGATAAGGTAAGTTTAATTTTTCAATAATTTGCTGGTAGTTTGTATCTGGAGTAAATTCATATTTTTCATCTAATATTTTCATAACTTCATGGATCATGTATTTATTTGCTTCATATTCTAAGTTATCATTTTGAAAATGGTTAGTTACGTACCTTTTACAATCTCCATTAAGAAAATGTGCTGTTTCATGTAAGAGTGTAAGTGATGTATTTAGGGCATCTAAATTTTCATTTATAAAAATTATAGGATTGTTATTTTCGATACCAAAATATCCCCTGCCACCAAAGTCCATGAATTGAATTTCTATACCAAGTTCTTTTACTAATCGTTTAATCTTTAGGAGCATATATTAGCTATTTTTCAATCTATCTTCCATTCTCTTTTTTATAAATTCACGTATTTTCTCACGGTCTTCATCATACATAGGTTTACCGTCAAATGACTTAAATGTGTCTAGTGACTTTTCTAAGTCTTCATCAAATTTCTTTTGGTTTTTAATGTTGGTGTTTCCTAAAAGATAGTCCGTTGAGACGCTGAAAAAATCAGCTATCTGTTGAACATTCTTAGGTCTCATTTTTCCTTTTTCCCAATCTGAGTATGTTGATTGAGAAATTTTGAGTTGGTTTGAAACATCTTTTTGAGTCATTTTTGCTTCTAAACGTAGTGTTTTTAAGCGTTCTGGAAACATTTTATTTTCTCCTTTAAGAATATATAAAAAAACTTTAAAAAAGCGCTTGACTTAATATCGGTTTTGCGATATTATAAATATATCGGATAACCGATATATGTTTTTGAAACAAAAGGCTACTTATTATAATATAAATAGCCGATTGGTTCAAGAACACTGTTCAAACAAGCTTGTAAATCTTGATTAATTATTCTATTTTAGAAATCAAACAAAAAAATCAAGTCATACAAAAAGCAACCTTTGAATATAGTTCTTTGACAATCAAATACAAAATATCTATTTCGTACCTGATATAATCACAGTGTGGTAACTTGATTATATCAAATGTTGCTATTTAGTGCAACAGGGTGTAAAAAAAAGAGACTGGGAAAACCCAGTATAATCAAGTAGCTACGGTGGTCTGCACAGTGACAGCACAATAGTTAAGTTCAATGTTTCATCATTGGGCGAAGAGGTGGAGTAAGGCATAAGATGTGAGGCGACCCATTGCTGACTAAAAGGCATGTGTATTCAATTACAGGTTATATCATAGACTTTATGTTAAAAACTCCTCTCGAAACTTCACAAAATGTAGTAGGCGATGATATGAGCCACAATTCTTACTTTTCTTTTGTGTCGTAAATTACAAAGTAAATGAAAAAAAATCAACTTTATCTGTTTACAGATAGATCACTAATAAATAGAGTATCAGTTATGCTGATTCTTTTTAATTTTCAGATAGAAAGTGAAAACTGAACATCATACTATATGAATGTGCTTGTTTCTATTAAATCAGGAAAACAATTATCAATGAGTGCTAACTTCGGTATGTTTGTTTCTTTAGTAATAAAGAAAATAATTGTCAATGAATATCAACTTAGATATGTTTGTTTTCTGTGAGAATAACAATAGACAAGATGTCTGTTGTAAACTGCTTATAAGTATTTTCCCAACTTTCCTTATAAGTAGTTTAGAGCAGAGGGGATTTGTTTAATTGCACTCAAATGAACTCTATTAATTGTAATTGATTTTGTTTTGAAGTATAATGGAGTTGTGGAGGATTGACTATCATGACAACAATACAAAAAACTTATAGAATTGATGAAGAGTTACAACAAAAAGCCGAACAATACTTTTCAGAAATGGGATTAAATCCTACTGTTGCAATCACAATGTTTTTTAAGCGTGTAGTTGATGAAAAGAGAATGCCGTTTGTACCAGAGGTTATTTCAGAAAGGGTTGATTATTCTATGGAAAGTAAAGAAAGATTGTCTGAGTTATTGAGTAAGATTCCAGTAAAGAGCATTTCTGATATTAGTGAAACAGAGAGAAAAGAATTGCTAGATGGTTGGGATTTATAAGTGGAAGAATTTGATATTATTGTTGCGAAAGTTCCCTTTGAAAACTCCGAAGATTATAAATGGCGACCTGTATTTATTTTAAGTGTTAATGGTCGAGCTGTTAAATTTTTAAGAATAACTACAAAATTTGCTACAAAATCAGAATATATGCAAAGTAAGTATTTTGAAATAATTGATTATATTGAAGCAGGGCTTAATCGTCAATCGTGGATAGATACTTTTAGAGCATATCCTTTAGATGATGAAAATTTCAAAATTCATGTTTTGGGTAAGTTAACAGAAAGAGATTTTGAAAGATTTATTACTTTTTTATCTGATACTGATTTTTTGCTAAATTAGAAGAAAAGGCTAGAGAAATCTAGTCTTTTTTCTTTGTTAAAATATAGGAGATAATATGAAACTAAAAATAATGCCAAAATCCAAAGGTGGTGGACATACGTTATCGTATGCTAAAAGTGAGTTAAAGCATAAAGATTATTTGATTGATAAAATGATTGCTATTAGACAAAAGAAACTTACTAACATTGAGATTGAGCGTATCAAACTAAATGAAAAATTAACGCTTTTGGCAAGAGGTATATCAGATGAAATTTTAAAGACACAGAAACAGATCTATGATTTGTGTGAAGTCACACCTAATAAATTAAATGATGAAATAAGTAGTTTGACTTATTTCAAAGGTGTTTTAGAGAATAAAGATGTAGAGCAAGGTATTTAAATTATCGTGTTTTTTTGCGATTGTCGTCTGGTTGACGAGAACTTTTAACTAAGGTACGTTTTAGCTTCACTAAAACAAATAGGTTCAATTCCTGTCGGTCGCATAAAATAAAAATATAAAGAAATAGTGGTAAAGAAAAATGGTTGTTGTAATATGATGAAAAATAGTGATAGTGCTTATCAAAAACAAATTAAAAAAATGAACGTTGAAGAGTTAGCGGATACGTTGCGTCCTTTTTTTCTTAGAGAGGTGGATAATAATTATGAATTAAAGTCACAAGCTACTTTAGAGGAAGAACAAATTGATTGGATCAGTCATTTTATCTGTACTGATTTATTCGGACCTTTTTAATAAGGTTGGCTAAACTTGACCCAAACAAGTCTTTAAACTGTGTAAATGTTGTGAAGTTACGATAATCAAAAGGCTGTGCTTCCAGTTTTTATTTTTGATTACAATTGTTTTTTAGGAGATAAAAAATATGTCAGTATTGAGAGAACTTCCAGTTAAATTGGAAGAAGTAATTGAAGATATGAAGGTTTGGGTTAATCCGAATCCTATTAATGTCAAAAAAACAACATCTGAGCCTGATTTACTTGTCTATAGTGCAAGTGGTCTTGGCGAACCAAATTTTCGTATTGTCGTACCAGGTAAAAATGGTTTTAAGCCAACAGGTCGGGTACGTGTCAAAATTACTAACCCTACTTTCAAAGGTTTTATGTTTGATGAAGGTACAGCAGGTAGAAAAGATTCAACAGTTATTTTTGCGGATCGTGTAGAGGAGATTAAATAATGGTAGAAGTTAAGAAAAAATACGGTATCAATACCTTTAATAAGGCTTATTCAGTTGATGTTGACGCAACCTATGGTCAGTTGACTTATTTGGAAACAATCGCTTCTGAACGTTTTAATTACATTGATACAGAAACTGGTGCTATCTATGATAATCAAGATGAACTTGATAAAGTGCAACTTGATAAAAATTTACAAAAGGTTGAAAATACGCATGAAATCAGTAATCTATATGTTCAAGCCTATTCAGAAGTCCAAAAAGATACGATGGATATTGCTGTGCCATTAGATTTTGATGATACAAAATTCAAGATGAATGATAGTGTACGCTTGACAGGTAAAGTAGTTGCTCGTGTACACCCTCAAACAAAACGCATTGAAATTTCTACGGCAAATGGTCGAACACGTCAAGAAATAGTAGCTGACTATTATTTCACAGTTTCAGCTGAGGGCTTAGAAAAAGTTGTAGCTGATGCTAAACCAATGCAATCTGATCCACAACAAAAACCAAAAGAAGAAAATCAAAAGAAATAATTTTTGATTTTTAGAAAGTTGGTGCTAAATGAAGTTAATGAAACAAATTTTCCATTATAAGGGTATAAAAATTGGTAAGAGAGACAAGACAATACAAAAAATAATTGTGATTGTCTTACTCTTACCTTTTTTGTTACTGTTTTGTTGTTTGACTTACCTTTTATTACCACAGTTGCTGTCAAATTATATTTTCCTGATAGTCTATGCTATCTTATTTATCGTAGTAAGTGCTTTAGCCACTTTCTTTTTTTATCGTCTACTTCATATCAAATTTTGGTTTTTTAAGAAGTTAGAAAATAGAAGATTGTTACTGAGACACTTAACAGAAAATCGGATATTTTATCCGATTAAGAGAAAGGATAAGAAAGATAAGATTAAGTACCCTCCTGTTTATCTCAAACAAAATAAGTACACTATAATTGTTACTTTAGAATTACGTGGTGGTCAATTTCAAGATAAATTCTTGAATATTGGTGGTGCTTTAGAGGTTACTTATTCAGCAGACTTAATGGGTAGAATAGATGAAAAGGGCTACGTTTCTTATGTTTATTCTGCGGATACTATATTAGGTCGTATCTCAGCTAAAGATGTTCGTGTCGTTGATAAAGGTCTCATATTAATGGAAGATGTCTATTGGGACTATGTGCATGATCCACATTTATTAGTTGCAGGTGGTACAGGTGGTGGTAAGACAGTTTTGTTACGTTCTATCTTAAATGGACTGCTTAGAGTTGGTGTTGTTGAAATACTAGATCCTAAGCAATCTGACTTTGAATCTTATAGTCAATTAAATGTTTTAAAAGATAGAGTTGAAATTGATTTAGTTCAAATGATGAATAAAATCAAACAATTCAAAGAAAATATGGAAATCAGATATGCGACAATGCGTCAATTCAAAAAAGATAGAAACGAAAAAGAATTGGGCAGTTTCCAGTCGTATGATTTGAGACCTGCTTTCTTGATTATTGATGAGTTTCCCTCATTTCGTGCTAGTATGCTTGAACAAAGAGAGTTAATGCAAGAGGCTGAAATAGTTATGGCTTCATTAAAGCAAATTATTTTAAAAGGTCGTCAAGCGGGCTTCTTTGCGATTATCGCAACTCAGAATGTAAAAGCTGATGATTTACCCTCTACCCTTAAAGATAATATCATGACACGTATTTCAGTTGGTCGTTTATCTCAATTTTCGTATGAGGTTATTTTTGGAGAAGAAAACAAAAATAAATACTTTAAGTATATTGAGCAAATCAATGGCGAACGTGTTTATGGTCGTGGTTATTATGGTGTATTTGGCAGTCCTGCTAGAGAGTTCTTTTCTCCAGAAATGCCTAAACCCGAAGAGTGGGAATATTATGATGTGTTTGAAACGTTAGAAAGACTTGAGCTTGAATTTGATAAACAAGAAACAGTATCTAAAACTTATACAGGTAAAGAATTATCTGAGGAGTTAGCGATTGATTATCGTGTGTTTAAAAAATATAAGTCTGAGTTTGAGACAGCAGGTCAAGAATTTGACAAAACCTATAGTACTAGTGACTTAATTATGTTTGAAAGGGCGATCGAGTGTAGAAAATCTGGTAAAACTTATCAGGAATCTATCAGTGAAGCGATATTATGATGAAAAAATCTATTTCAAGAATCATTGAGCGGTGGACTTGTCTACGGAACGAGTCCATAAAGAACGTGGCGAACAGCAGAGCCGTAAGGCGGAAGCGTCGTGAGTGCGGTTTTTATGGGCTTGTTGCGCAGTTACAAGTCCTTTGCCTGCGTCCGCAAGGGCGCAGGCAAAACAGCTTACACCCCGAATTGTAAGAAGAGGAAGGCATAAATTTGGACAATAGTTATTGATTTGATAGGGTTTAGATATTGAAATTTTGGAGAAAAAAAGATGTTTTTTATGTCTAGCTACCAAAATAGCTACCAGATTACAATAATTTAGATAATAGTTTACTTAACAATGTTATAATAACTTATATTGAAAGAAAAGGGAATACAAAATGAATAGGTATATATTTTACTCTTGGCAATCAAATTTGCCTAATAGAGATAATAGAAATTTTATTGAAACTTGTATAAAAAAGGGAATAAAAAGAACTTCCACTGACACATTTTCAATTAACTACTCCCTAGATAAAGATACTAATAATGAATTTGGAAGTCCAGACATTGCTAATACAATTTTTACAAAAATAGATAGTTCTACCTTTTTTATAGCTGATATATCCCTTATCAATAATTATTCTCCCAATCCAAATGTTTTATTAGAGTTAGGCTATGCTATTGCAAAACTTAGCTGGGAAAGAGTCATTTGCATTTTCAATCTAAAATATGGAAAACTTGAACAATTACCCTTTGATTTGAGGTCTCATAGAGTATTAACATACAATTCAGACAATGTTTCTGATAAAGAAAAAATTACACAAATAATAGCAGACACTATTAACAATAGTAGCTTATTAGTTGATGCACAGATTAGCTCAAATATCTTAAATAAACAAAAGTTGGATAGAAATTTAACTTACATTCTAAATTCTTTAAACTTAATACTGGGATATGAAAAATATGAGTTCTCATCAATTTTTGAAAACGATGAGGATGTTTTGGAAAACAAATTAGCAAGAAGAAAACTACTAGGATTTTATATATTTAAAAATTATGATAATATATTATCCGAATTAGAAAGATTTAGTTCTTCTACACAAGTTTTTTTTTCCGAGCGAAGTGTAAAACTTTTAATCACTAATTTAATATTTTCAATTAAATCATTTGTTCATTTTTGTTCTATTAGACAATCACCAACATTATTTATCAATACAGACGAGAAAGAAGAGTCATACAAGGTTATCCATAGTTCTCAATTAAGTTCAAGTAATAAAGATGGATTTATTTTGATGAAAATAAAAGATATAAATAAATCTGAAGTAATTGATTATGGAAATATCCAAACAACTATGCAAGTGAGTAATTCTACAAATTATTTTATTCTGAATGAAGATTATGTTTCGTCTTTTATAAGGGAAATTGTTGATATTGTAAATATAATCAAATCATATCTAGTACAATTTGATGAAATACTTGATATTGACGTTATGAAAGACTTTGATATCAAAAAAAAGGAAGATATTGAAAAAATAATTCCTTATAATAAAAATATTCTAATTTCACCAGTTACTAAAGAACTTGATTTAAATTTATTAGAGCATTTTCCTTATGATGATATTATAATATATAATATTTATTTTCATTTAATGCGAGCAGGTACTGTATTTAATAATCAAAATGATACAGATTTTATAATAAAAACTTTTTTCAAAAATGAATATATTTTAGATAAGAAAACAATTCAAGTAGTGGATCATGATGTTATTAGTAAAGAAGAGTATACTGAGCTAATTGAGAATAGTTTTTATTTACTACAATCGATAATATTGCCAAACTCATTGATGAACTATTTTCGGTATTTACAAGAAAGTAATACTTCCATTAATAAATATATGAAAGATATCTGTAGTGTAATAGAATATAATATTTTTGAATTACTACCTTCTTTGATTCAGGAAGATATCAGTCATCACTATATAGATTACTTAACAAATAATCTTCATACAAAAGAAATGATAATGGCGATTAGTAAGAAATTTTACTTAAGTTTTAAGTCATATGAATATAGTTTCAATCTATTTAAAATATATTTGAAAGAATTACAGTTTGATAAATAAATATACATACATAATAAGAGTCTGAACCTATAATAAGTTCAGACTTTTATTATTTATTCGTTAAGTAGGTATTTAATAGAGCAATTATTTCTTGCTTATCTTCTTCACTTAAAGTTTTTTCTTTTAGTACCTCTATAATATCTTCTAAACCGTCATCACGACCTTGTAGATAGTCAGGACTAACGTTAAGTATTTCTGATAGTTTTTGTATATTATCGCCTTTGGGATTACGTTCTCCTGACTCCCACTTAGCATAGTATGGTTGGCTAATATTTAGTAATGTAGCCATTTGTTTTTGGGTTAAATTAGCATTTATTCTTGAAATTTTAAGTCTGTCTTTAAGCATCATAAAAAAATATCCATTTTCTATTGACTTATAACCAAAAAGAGTATAATATATAAATATATTCATTTTGGTTATATTTAATTTGTTTTGAAAGGAGTTAATAAGTTTAAAAATATTGTTGTTTAAATTATATCACATTGAAAGGAATTAAAAAATGACACAGAAAATTGAAGATATTAATGATTTACTAAATGGTATCAATGTTATCGCAAATGTCTTACTTATTGGTAAGTCTGCAGATATGACTGAAATATCTGGTAATCCTAATACAGTTGACCTTTATGCATCACTTGTAGAAATTACTGAACAATATGCCAGTGCTTTAGTAGACAAAGGTGGACAATTTGAACTTGAGCATGAAGAACGTAAAGGTGCTATTTTAAAGGCTGTCAGTGGACTATAAGGATATTGCAAAGGAAGTAGGTAGAAGTCCTACCACAGTCCGCAAATGGTGTCCTAGGATAACAGAATTATCAGGTCGTGTTTTTACTTCTAAAAGTATTTATCGGGGCAGAAAAAAAGCTCCTTTGAAAAAATACGTATTTTCAGATGATGATTTGATTAAGTTTAGAGAATTGGCTAAGCTATTAACTGAAACAAATGACTTTAACTATTCTGTCTATGAAGTTTATGGCAACTTAAAAGCCAAGCGGGAACGAGATTTTAAAAATGATATTGATGATTTAGATGATTATTGCTTAGATAAATTTGAAAGTTTGGAAAATAAAATCAAAAGTCTTGAAACTAACAATAATCTACTTAGTAACAAAATATCATCACTTGAACAATTTAACAGTAGGCTCGAAAAAATTGAAATTGGGCTGAGAAAGAGAAATATAGGAGATTTACTCAATGACAAAAATTAAACTAACTGAAACATTCCAAACACCCAAAGATTTACCGCTTGATATTAACGGTTTTGATGTGCCTAAGGTTGTAAAGGTAGATTTTACTACAGCACGTGCAGGATACGCTTATAACGCAAATCGTGAGCGTACAGACCATATTGAGAAGTATACTATCCAAGGAGTAGATGAAAAAGTTTATTTAGCTTTACAGACTGCAGGTATCAATATAGCTGATGTTAAAACAATTCAAATTGAATTTACTGGAGACTTTGATAAAATCGAGGACGCTATCGATAAGAAGTTACTAATTAGTGTTGAACTTCGCAGGGTAGAGGTTAAGTTACAATGGGTAGACGGTTCACGTAATGCCGGCTATAAGGCATTAAAATTAATCGCCAATGGCTTTACAGTAGTTGATAAAAAATAACAATTGATGAAACTTTTGCGATCGGTCTACTTGCTCCGTTTGTCCGTTTGCCGAGCGAAAGCGTTAGGCAGATAGGACAGACGGAAAAAGCAAAGGGGACAGTTTGCAAGAGTTTTTTGAGATTCTATTAGCCCATTAGCACAAATTGATAACGGGCGCACTGTTTAGGACTTGACGATAAACAGTGCAAACCTAGTGTTTGCAAGGTAAGAGAGGGTAACACCCCTTTAGCGTATGCGACCTGATTACTGCTTAAAAATGTGGGCAAATAGGTGGGCAAATAGTGGGCTAATAGAATAAAAAGTTTCTATTAGCCCACAAATTCAGTTGATATAAGGAGAATTAATGAGAAATGACAGTAGATTGAGAGCAAAAAAGTTTGTTTTTATGCAATATCTTAATTCAACATACTGGAATTGGGAAAATGAAAAAAAAACATTATTTGATGATTGGCAAACAAATAAACAAGATATTTTTGAGCAAATATATAACTCAGTTAGAGATATGCAAGGGTTCGAGGAAATTGCTTTAATTGTTCATGATAAAGATAAAAAGGGAAATAGCACTTTAAAATTACCACACATTCATGGATATATTTCCTTTAGGGATAGGTTTGACCTTGAACGTATAGCGAGGCGGTTGGGAATTGAGCAACAATATGTTGAAATTGCAAAAGGTAACCGATATGCAGAAATTAACAACAAGTCTTATCTAGTACATGCTAAAAACTTAGACAAGTTTCAATATCTATCTGAGGAAGTGGAAACCTTTGAAACATTTGATTTCTTGGCATATATTGAGGAACACCGAGAGGAACTTCAAA
The DNA here is from genome assembly GCF_002441695.1 of Pseudolactococcus piscium. Lineage (GTDB taxonomy): Bacteria > Bacillota > Bacilli > Lactobacillales > Streptococcaceae > Pseudolactococcus > Pseudolactococcus piscium. The sequence goes on along the minus strand of NZ_JXJW01000009.1, from coordinate 80,087 downwards.
AAAGAGCAGCTACGACTAAACGTGAACTATCTGATGAAAGTCTTGACTATATCATTCAGAAGGTGCAAAGAGGTGATCTATTTAAGCGTGACATCATGATTGATGATGACTTAGCATTTCTCTATGCTAATAATATGAATCGCTTTAAAGAGGCTTTGGACTTCTATGGTGAGCGTATCGCTTGGTTACGCTTGGAAGACTTAAGACAGCTTAGATATAAAATGACTGTACTTTATATACAAGGAACTCCAGGTGTTGGTAAAACAACTTTAGCCAATGAAGTTGCTTTAAAAATCAAGACACAAGGAGAACTAAGAAATAATAAGAGTGATATCTACTCAGCTAGTTCACGTAATCCATTTGATGATTATTATGGTCAAGATATTGTGATATTAGACGATTTAAGGCCAGATAGTTTATCAGCTTCTGATTGGTTAAAAGTTTTTGACCCTTTAAATTCGGCTAATATGTCAGCTAGGTATAAAAATAAATTAGTTGTACCACGTGTGATTATTGTAGCTAACTATCAGTCTCCTTTGAAATTCTTTTCAGAGATTAAAGGAGAAGATGTCAATCAATTTGTTAGACGAGTAAATAGTATGATTTCAATTGAAAGTAAGCAATTTCCACATTTTGATTTTGATAATATCTATAATCTATCCGAGGTTGTTAAGCTAAGTACACCAAGAAATTTACGCATTTCGCAAGATGAATTCTTAACCTTAAATTTTGATTTCAAGACAATCATTGAGAAAAATGATGATAAAGAAAAATTCATCAAGCAAGCACTTGATGAATATATCCTACCTCGAGCATTTCCACCCGGGATAAATAGTCCGTCTGTAAACGGTCTACAAAATAAATAAAACTACTTAAATTATATCAAATTATAGAAAGTATAGAAATATGTATCTTAAAAAATTAAACAATAAAGAGCAACAGCAATTTAATAGTAACTATCCTTTTGTATCTGGTACATGGTATATAAAGATGAATGAGGATGGTTCTAAGGCACGTAATATTCAAGGTAAAGTACTATATAGTTGCATGGTTGATTTTGAATTAAAAATTGCATTAGCAAGTAAAGAATTTACTAGAGTAGAAAATTAGAAAGAGGTATATTATGGATAATTCAACAGTTGTAACCAAAGATGATTTAGTGGCATTGGGTTTTAAGACTGGTACTGCTTATAATATTATTAAGCAAGCCAAATATTTGATGATAAATAAAGGTTTTACATTTTATGAAAATCGTCGTCTAGGTGCTGTTCCACGTTCTGCAGTAGAAGAAATTTTAGGAATGGAATTGGGGATTAAAATTGTCAAAAACTAGTTATACTGGGGTAACCAAAGATGATGTAACAGGAAAATATTTGTATTATTTTAAATCTGGAGTTGACAGGGCTACAGGTAAACCTTATCAAGAAAGAAAACGAGGATTTAAGACAGCTAAAGAAGCACATGAGGCACGTATCAAAGCAATAAAAAAGGTTCATGATATGGGTGGTATGACACATGCGAATATGTCTTTTGAGCAGTTTATAGATGATATATATTTACCAGATTATTTGTCTCGTGTCACTGTAAATAAAAGATATTCACAGAATTTTGACTATATTCAAATGAAAGATTTCTTTGGTAAGAAAAAACCTAGAAATATTACTATATTTGAGATTACAAGATATAAAAACTTATTACTTGAAAAATATTCTAAAAATGGTGCAAGAAAAAAGTTAGGTTATTTGATAACTGTTTTTAACTCATTACTAAATTATGGTTTGATTAATGAAAATTTAGTAAAAAGAGTGGGTAATATCCCTTTAGAAAAAATTACAGTGGATTACTGGACTGTAGACGAATTTAAACAATTTATTTATAATCTAGATTCCTCTGTCTATTTTGAACAGTTTATATTTACTATGATTTGGCTCTATTTTTTTACGGGCATGAGAGTAAGTGAAGGTTTGGCATTATATTGGTCTGACATTGATTTTAAAAAACGAAAAATTAGTATTAGCCATAATTTAGATTATGCCAATAAACATGATTGGGAGAGGAAAAATAAGCTAAAAACAGAAAAATCAAAACGTGTTATCTCAATTGATGACACGACAGTAGATGTCTTAAAAGATTGGAAAAAACGACAACAAGAATTTTCTAACGAATTCGAATTTGTGCTCTCCTATGATCTAACACCTAATGATGCTCATTTTGTTAGAGATATGTTAACTAGATATAGTAAACGTGCAGGTGTTCGTAGAATACAGGCTAAAGCCTTGAGACATTCTCATGCTTCGCTTTTAATCAATGAGTATAATGTTACTCCTCTACTAATTCAAAAGCGTTTGGGTCACACGGATATAAGAACAACCTTAGGAATTTATAGCCATCTTTATCCTAATGCGGATGAAGAAATAACAAGCCAATTGAAAGATTTATTACCAAATAGTTTAGCTAAAAAAAATTCAGAAAAGGATTGCTAGTTATCCTTTTTTTGTGTAATTAGAGATGAAATTTGCATTAAAATTTTATTCAAATTTTTTATACTATTCAAAATATCTGTTTTTTTAAAGTCAGAATTTTTGAGGATATTGGCGCTCGAATGGCTAACAGGATTATTGTTTCTCATTTTATGGGCATCAGTTAATATATTATCAACATCATCGTCTGAAATTTCAATTTGTAATAGCTTTATTGCTTTCTTCAAATCGCCTTCTTTATAATATCCTTTATAATTAGGCTTTTTATCACCATCTTTACCTAAGCAAAATTGAGCATGAGCTATAAATCTATCAAAATAGTTTTTAAAGTATGCAAATGATTCAAGTGTTTGACCAAGAGCTTCAAAATATTTATATCTAAAGTATAAAAAATTTATATTAGGGTCATTTGCTAATTTTAAATAACTTTCGTTTTCTTTGGTGTAATAAGTTGTTCGATTATTTTCTATGTAATTAAAAAAATCATGCAATTGATAGTTACTTATATAATTAACTATATCAGGATTAACATTTTTAATTACATTCATTAAATTGGTATGCTTAAAATTTCGTTGTACGAGATATTCTATCGAAAGTATTTCATCAACTATATTCCCATTTCCATCACTATAAGCTGTGAATAATTTATTTAATAGTGCTTTTATAATTTCTCCATTTCTTGTATTTAAGATTAATGTAATAAGTGCTTTGGCAGCATACCTTAGTTTATGGTAATTAAGATTGATTATTTTTTCAATTATTTCTTGTATTTCATCATCCTTTACCCAACTTTTTTTGTTGTACACTATTGCATTTAAAGCATATTCGTTTTCAAATACAAACTCATCATTTTTGAACGTACTTAAAACTGAAGAAGCATACTCCTCATAGCTAGCGTGTTCAGGAAGTTCTAGCAACCTCTCTAAAAATAATTTTAAATCTTCTTTTGAAAAATAGTCATTAAAATTTATTTCAGTACTGTTTACAAAAAAATCATATAAATCTGAATTCATTCTCTCTCCTAATCCGGAAGTAGAAGTCAGATATTCTGTTTTAGAAGAATTTAATTCAACATGATTTTTTACTGAATTTTCACACAAGTGATTATATATTTTATAATTTAAGAGTTCTAATTTGCTTTCATCACAATTGATAAATATGTATAGGTCATCTACATATCGAACAAGTCTGAAACTACCAATCTCTGTTAATTTATTTAGATAGTCGATAACCGCTGTATCAAAATCATCTAAATATATAACAGTATTGAGGTAAGACAAACCAGAATTTCCATCAATAATTGGCATTTTACCTTGTCCTATCATCTTAATAATAGAAGAATAAATAAGTGCACTTTTAGGATCGAGATTATCAATTTTATTGAATAATATATCTGTATCAATTAAGGGAAAGAAAGTTGAAAAATCAATTTTAAAATAGTATTTGTAGCTATCTTGACATGTGTTAATTTCTATTAAATATGCTTCATAACTGTTTTTATAATGAGCGCTTTCATTTTCTTTATTAAAATTACCGGAAAAGAATACTGCTATATTTTCTGTACGTTTCTCTTCATATAGTCTTTCAATTTGAGAAGCTATTGCAATTAAAAAAAGGTAAATAATTGGAGAAACTATTCGAACATGTCGATAAGAACCATTGTTTTTTTGTAAAAGTCTGTCTGCGAAACTTAAATTATAATTGTAAGTCAGAAATTCTCCAGACTTTATATAAGTATTGAAAAAATTTTGAGAAAATAGTTTTTTCCAACTAGCAACAGAGAGTTTGTAAAAGGAATATGTTTGAAAATATTTATTTTTTGAATTCATTGGAATATTTCGTAGCATTTTACATGCACGTTCCCAATCTTTATATTCTAGACTAATCATATATTCACCTTTTTAATTTTATAAATACTATATTAAGGCTATTTTATCAAATTATTGTATTTTAAACACAGATAGCTACCATATAGGCTACCAATAGTTGTAATCAGATGTTTAACCCTTCCAAGATAAGGGGTGAATTATTTTTTTCCTAAGAATTGTAATACGGGGTGTTAATATATAACCAACTTACTAAACCTAGTCATTTCAAGGTTTCAACTCATTCATGATTGGTTATACGAAAAAATCAAAAGTATAGAAAAGAGACATGAAGTATGACATATTACAAGGTTAAGGTAATTGGCGAGAACAGCGTTTTTGATGATGATTACGTAATTAGTGCTAACAGCGAGATGGAAGTTGAAAGTGATATCAGCACTCATTATTGTGGCAATGATTTTTCACTTGCTAAATATACGATTACTAAAATTACAGAAAAGGAATACCTAGCAAATGACGATAAACGGAAATTTTGATTTAAAAGGTATCATGAGTAATTATGTTTTGAGTCAAAAAGATGTTGCCAAAATAGTAGGTGTTTCACAACCTTTTGTTTCTAAGGTCTTATCTGGCGAAAAGGAATTAAGCTCTGAAAAGAAAAAAATATTACTTGATTATCTAAGTTATGATTCAAAATATGAGCTAGAGTCTAGTGTTGACTATCTGAGAATTAGACTTAAAACATTAAAGTGGTTTGACATAATTGAAAATTTACTTTTGATTGACTCAAACTTGTTTAATGTCGATGTAACAAGTATGCACAACTACAATATGAGTATGTCGTATGGCAGTATTCGTGTATTGAGGCATAGTGAAAATATTGATATGGGTACACTCATAGAGTTAAACGGTGGGGGTTGTCGTGAGTTTGAACAGGAACTTAAAGACCAAAATAGAACATGGAAACAATTTTTTGAAGATTGTTTCCATTTTTCTATGAAGCAAAAAGGTGTGACTACTATTGAGTTATTAGATGACTACCTAAAGTTCACTCGCTTTGACTTAGCAACTGATGAAATGTACTCAAAGAATGGTAACTATGATCTACGTAAATTGTATGACAAAATGATGTCTGGTCAAATTCAGACACCATTCAGACAATTTTCATCAAACGAAAGTTTCTTACTGCGTAATGGCAATTTTGAGTCTACAGGTTTGTCTTTGTATTTTGGTTCAAGAAAAAGTAAGTCAATTTACTTAAACTTTTACGAGAAAGACAAAGAACAATCAATGGCACGTGACTTATGGCTTGATGAAATTCATGTATTGTACGGTTATAAAAATCGTTATGAAATCAGAATGTTTGGTGATAAAGCTATGGATGTCATTTTTGATTTTTGGTATAACGATATTCCGTTACAAAATTTAGCGGGTCAAATTATTTCTCATTATTTAGATATCAAAGATGATCAAGGTAATTGGGATATTGAGTGGCTAAACGTTTTTGGGTCTGATAAAAGCTATGGCTTTGTTAGTAGACCTAGAGAAGTTAGCTATGAGAGAACACTACAATGGCTTGATTTTCAAGTTCTTGCATCTTATAAGGCAAGTTTAGAAGTAGATGCAAGGACTGGTTCAACGAAAACTTTAGATTTATTAAATGACAAGGTAATTGATGAAAAGCGTCAAAGAATGATTGATGCTATCGTTGAGGAGAAAAAGAAGAGGGCATTTTTTGAAAATTTCCATGATGTGATAGAAGCTGATTATGACTGAGTTAAGTTTATCTGAAATTGAAAAAATCAATGAAGCACGTGAAAGGCGATTGATTGAAGTGTCTTTAAAATTGAGTACTCAAAAAATGCGTGGCAGTTATGAAGCTACAAGAAAAGTTATGTTAAAAAATATTAATAGTGAAGCGTGTCAAATTATGCGTATCAAAATTGATATTCTATGTGATCATAACTATTTGAGACACGATAAAAGGAAGTTTGAATATGGTCATCTTTATTATGGTTGGACTAGAGAGGAGAAACTACAAGAATTAAAAAGACTTAATGTTGAATATGACAACTTACTCTATCGGTAGTAAGTGATTAAAATAATGATTGGGTGGGTATTGAATTTTAAAAACTAACTTTTAATAACAGAAAAGAGGTATAACCTATGGCAAATGCAACACAAGAATATCCAAAAATTGACCCTAAAAAAACGAATCAACTGATTAGTACACTAGGGGAGCTGGTAGAAAAACACAATTTTGATGAAGCGTGGACGATTGCAGGACAGCTAAATAGTATTTTAAAAGAACAAGCTGAGAATTTAAATGGTGCTGAGTATAGCGCTTTAGAGGGTGTTATCAAGTCCTTTTATTCTCTCAACGAACAGTACAAAAAATTCAGTCAACGTACCTATGCTTTTGCACGTAGGGCAAATGATGTAGCAAGTTAAGGTTGACTGACAGGGGGGATTATTTTAATCAATAGAAAGTAGGAAACTATGATTGTAATTGTAAAATGGGGAGATGTCCCTGAGCATATTTTGGCAAATGCACGTGAAGGTGTATACGGAACTGGGCGAATTGTTCGAGATGATTATGAAATTGAAATTCATGAAAATCTGTTAAATACCAATTTGATATCTAAAATAGTACATGAAGCTAGTGAATTATCAAATGAAGAATTGGATATTTTGATTGATCGCTTGCGTGAATTATACGATTAAGAGACTTAGGTCTTTTTTAAGACAAGGGGCGCAAATGTCGAAGTTTGCGCTCTTATACTAGCAAAATAGAAAGGAGAAAATTTATGCAAGTAACAGGTAAAACTAAAACTGGCGAGGAAAAACATTTGGTGGTCGAAGTTTTCGATATTGAAACGGTAAAAACTGAGATCGTTCAATCTATAAAAAACAATGATACTTTAAGATTGATTGATAAAGTTGTTGATTTATATGGAGATGATGTATGGTTTCAATCTACAAAAAGTATTTATGATAATTATGAATTATATGATTTATCAAAAGAAGAATTAATGGTATTGGGTTCTTTGATTATTGTTAGTCGCTTTATTCCATAATGTAGAAAGCAATCGTTATGAAATTAGTGGGTATTAAGTATGGTTAAAGGGGGAAAACAACAATAACAAAGTGTTGAAAACGCTGTAAACCCTTGTTGTATATGGTATAATAGGGGTATAGGTTAATAGCAATTATTGCTTAGAACGGATAAAAATTATGAAGAATTTAGTAGAAAAAATCAAACAAACAACTTTAAAACAGAGAGTTGCGACTGGGGCAATTATTTTGTTATTGCTAGGTGGCGGTACTGCTCTTGTTGTGAAAAATCATAATAAAGATGTATTAGCTGACTCAAAAAATAAAGTAGTCAAAGCTGATAAAAAAGCTAACCTTGATAAACGCTTAAAAGCTGATAAGGAAGCTAAGGCAAAAGCGTTAAAGGCTGAAAGTGAAGCCAAAGCTAAGGTAGAAGCTGAAAAACAAGACAAACTTAAGGCTGATACGGAAGCTAAACAAAAGGCTGATAACGATGCCAAAGCTAAGGCAGAAGCTGATAAAGCTCAAGCCGAACAAGCACAGGCTCAAGCAGTGGTTACTCAACAAGCGCAAGCAATAGCTATTCAACAAGCACAGGCTCAACAGGCACAAGAAACGGCTACTCAACAAGTTCAAGCTCAACAGGCACAAGCAACAGTTACTCCACAACCACAACCACAAGGTGGGACAGGTAATTATATTGCGCCCGATGGTCATGAATATGAAGTACCGACTGGAGCTAAAAAAGTAACAGATCCTTCTTATTTTGATAAATATAAGTAAATGTAAGTAAATATTGACCGAAAAGTCGAAAAACTAAACTAGGAGAAATCGTTATTGATTTCTCTTTTTTTTTATCTCAGAAAGGGGATTCTTTGAAAAAATACAAAGAAAAAATGATGCCTGAAACTACAAAAACACGATTTCGTCAATGGAAATCAGGCAAGCGATGGCTTTGTGCCGGTTTAATGGTTACAGCACTAGCAACAGGTGGTGTTGTATTAGTAGCTAATGGTGGTTCACTGTCACATGTGATGATTGCCCATGCTGATACGAGTAGTGAGAAAGCAATATCTGATGTTACTGTTGAAGCATTTTCTCAGTATTCCCATACAGAAAATGGACATAATCAAGGAGATGTTGCTCAACTTGCTATTAATCAGCCAACTGTATCAAAAAATGCTGATAATACTATTATCGAGGGAGAGATTGTAAGAGACCATGTTGGCACAGAAAACGGTACGATTAGAACAGTTTACAAACTTATCTTTGATAATAGTGGTGTCTATAAATCGGGGACCATTAATTGTTATGGTGGTTATGAGACGTCGAAACTAAATTTAGTTGTTGGTCAAAAATATGAAGGAAGTTTCAAATTTTTAGAAACAAGTGGTGGATATAGTGGATCAGGTTCGTATATCTACCCAACTAAAGCAGGAATGACTTTTAAATTCATTGATCTAACTGGTAAGTTAAACGTTGATAAAACGACTAATCAATTTGGAGACAATTTACCTAATAGCAACTATAATTTTACAGGACTTGCATTTGATGTTTATAAAAAAGGAACTTCTACAGTTTTTAAATCTTTTACAGTTGACAGTAACGGTAAAATGAACGACTTGGAGTTGCCTGCAGGGGATTACTTCTTACGTGAAAAATCAAGTGCTTGGTCATCAACTGGTCAAACACAGCGTACTGATCTAGACTTCACGATTGAAGCAGGTAAAACAACTACCATCGGAGAAGATAAACTTAAAAATGATGCTGTAACTGGTAAAATTACTATCTCAAAACAGGCTAAAAATTATGGAAAAACATTTCCTAATGGGAATTATAGTTTTTCAGGCATACAGTATAAGGTGACATCAGAAGATGGTAAATTTTCTGATGTTGTGACACTTGATAAAGATGGTAATGCATCAACAAAAATGTTACCTCTAGGAAAGTATAATGTTCAAGAAATTGCTACATCAGTTACTGCTAAATCTGGTATGACATATAATGACAAAATTTACAAAGCTGAATTGACTTACAAAGATCAAAATACAGCAATTGTTACAAATGCCACTGCTACTGAAAATGTGGCAGTTACAGGTCAAGTTACTATTTCAAAATCTGGTGTAGAGTCAGGAACTAGTCTTTGGAATGGGAACTATAGTCTTGAGGGGAATACGTTTAAGCTGACCAATCAGGTTGATGGTAAAACATACTTTGTTGATACAAACAAAGAGGGTAAGGCTACGATTAATAATTTACCATTAGGAACTTACGATATTACTGAAACTAAAGCTTCAAATGGTTTCGTGAATACTTTTGCTAAAAAAACAGTTTCTTTATCTTATAAAGATCAAAAAACAGAAATTATTTTTGGTCAAACATTTGGTACAAATCAAGAAATAAAAGGTGAGAGCGAACTTTTAAAACTTGACAAAGATACTGGTAAAGCTGAAAGTCAGGGTAAAGCAGAACTTAAAGGTGCTGAGTATGCCCTTATTTATCTGGATGATAGTACTGGGTCAAGTACTCATAAAAAAGGAGATCCTGTTAAATGGTCTGATAAACCAAATGCTAAATTGATTTCTGGTGAAAAAGTAACTAAGTCAGTTATCAATGGTAAAAAGGTATCACATGGTGATAACATTGTTGTCCGTATCGATGGTAAGAAATTCAATGCTTATGTTGGTAATCTTGGCATTGGACATTATGGCTTTAAGGAAATCAATGCGCCTATAGGTTATGCTTCTGATAAGGAAGTTCATGAATTCGAGATTAAGAAGAAAGATGATAAAACACAAACTATTATCACTCCTCAATCTAAATCACTTGAACAAGTGATTAAAGCTAAAATTTCAATTCAGAAAAAAGTTGAAATTTCAGGCGCAAGTGCTGAAAGTGGTTTTAATGATATTAAGTTCCATTTGACACCTATTAATGGTACTAAATCTGAACCACAAATGATCACAACTGGTATTAAAGGTGATGAAGATGGTTATGCAAATGTTGAACTTGTCTATGGCGACTGGAAACTATCTGAAGATAAGGCAACTGCGCCTAAAGGCTATGATCTAATCAAACCTATCTATATCCACATGACAACTGATCCAGAAACAGATATTATCACAATTTCCGCAAGCTACCATGAAGACTTCTCAAAACCATTCTCAACACGTACATTCTCACAAAGTGATAATGTGGGCGGTAAGAACGAGAATATTAAGGGTACTGTGGCAGGTAGTGTCTCTAGTGATGTACCGTTTGTTAGTTTATCAAAGATAAACCTGACTGATAAAGAAGTACCAACAAAACCAGAAAAACCATCTGTTGATATTGAAAAATCGTCTGAAAAGATCCCACAAGCAGGTCAAGGTAACAATACCGATAAAGATGATAATTTGGGGAAAGGTGATGCAGATACGAAAGCGACTGCTGTTAAGCTAACTGATAAAGCCCAAACAATCAATTTCCGTGTCACTAACAATGGCACTGAAACTCTGAATCATGTTAAGGTGATAGACAAAACAATTGAGGGCAAACAAGATGTCAAAGACATTAAGTGGTCTTATCAAGGTAAGGCGCTTACTATCAATAAAGACGGTGAGTTTGAACTTGATGGTAAACTTCTTGAATTACCAGTAGACGCTTATGTCGAAGCAACTGGTACGCTTGATAAGTTGGCTGATGGCGAAACACATGGTGATGAAGCGACAGTATCTGCTAAAGGTGCTATCTCTGGTAAAGATGTTGGCGACAAAGACAAATGGTATGGTGAAAAACCTAAAACGCCCGAAACACCGACACCTGCTAAACCTAGTCTTCCTATGACAGGTGAAGCCAAGGCTACTATTTTAGGTCTTTTAGGTGCTGTGATTATTTCGGTCATTGGGTTCTTGAAACATAATGCGATCGCAAAAACTTTTGTGTCTATCAAGTCCAAACTCAAAAGATAAAAATTACGACTAAACCACGACTAGTTGAGTGTGTAAAAGGGGTGCGAAGCCCTTTAGAAATTGAGAGTATATGATAGAAAACTTTGGGAAAAATATTTCAAATTTACGTAGAGAAAAAAATGTGAGTCAAGAGGAACTAGCTGAATATGTTGGTGTTGGTAAAGCTGCGATATCTAAAATCGAATTAGGAACAAGTTTTCCAACATTTGCTAATTTAGAGAGAATTGCTCGATATTTTAATGCCACACCAACTCAATTATTCGGTACGGAATTAGAAATTCAGCTGGAAATAAGCAGAAAGAATATTGATGAGTATGAAAAAAAAGCAACTATTATTCTAGAAGCTAGAAATGCAATACCTGAAATTTTATTATTTCAAGAAAAAATAAATAATATGAAAGGGGAGTAAAAAAAATGTTTGAAAAAATAAAAAGTGCACTAAATTTCGAAAAAACACTATATCACAATCGGTTGTCTTGGAAGATTATTTTACCACAGGTGTTTGTAAAAATAGTCGAATCGCTTTGTAATTTAGTTTTTCAAAGTTTTAAAATATTCATTTCAATGATGTTATCTGTGATAATTATGGAGCGTCTTTTTAATGATAGAATGCCTTTTGATTTAATAGTTTCTCTATTTTGTATGTTAATGTTTTTTCTACTTTTTCTACCGTTTATGAAACATGTACTCGGAATAAATACAGTTTCAAGATACCGCTCGGAAATAGTCGGTTTAGGTTATTTAGATGAAAATGGTAAACCGTAATCATGTACTCTATCGGTTAGTTAGAGTACATGATTACGGTTTTATCTGGAATAAATTTGCTGAAATAAGTGACATATTCGATCCAATTACATACCACTTATATGATAGTGAAAGAAACCGTGTCTCTAATGCAATATTAGATAGAAGATATTGGGGTAGTCCTAGTATCTTAGAAAATGAAAGGAGTAAAGAATTTGAGTGAACAAGAAGAAGTTTACTATGAATTAAGCGATATAGCCACTGAAACAAAAATCAGGGTAAGCGACTTAATCATAGTTGCTAAAGAATTAGCGTTTGGAGATGTCAAACCTGACGACTTATTTACTTTATCAGAAGCTAAACGATTGATTGCACGTTTTGATGAGAAAAAGAAAGAGCCTGAAATAGTACCTGAAAAGGAAAAAAAGGGGCTGTTAAAAGCAATAAAGACTAAGAAAGACAAGTTGCTACCGCAGAAAGCCGATAACTCAAAGAAACAAACAGTTGAGTTTGCCAGTAAACCTAAGAAAAAGTTCACACTTAAAGGGTCTGGCACTTTTAAAAGTAAGGTCATAGTCTATGGCACGATCGCAACGCTATTAGCTTTATCTGCGGGGGCACTGACGCTATCTATCATGGTTAAGTCAAAAGCCTTATCAAGGCCTAATGTATCATCAGTGGTAGATAAGCGCTTATTGAGTGAAACAGATAATAAAGTCAATGTCTATATGACTAGCTTTATCAAAACATATTTCAATTATGGTATGCAAAATGCAGGAGACTATTCAAAAAATCTGACACAATACTTTGGAAACAATGTAAGCATGACTTATCTACCTGAAAATAAAAGTGATATGAAACTAGTCTCTAGTACCTTGCTAAAGATTGAAAACAATGTGGCTGTCTATGTTGTGACTTATCAAGTCAAAGAAAAACCTGATGACAAAGATAGTAAATGGCTTGATAAATCAGTAGAATTTAACGTACCGTTTGCTAGTAAAAATGATACATTTTACGTGTCAGACACACCATTTGTGACGACTTTGAGTGAACTACAAGGAAAAGATACGAAAAAACAGGCTTTGACTAAACAAACAGAAGATTATACTGAAAAAGAATCTAAAAAGTTTGATACGTTCTTGGAAGCTTTTTTCACTGCCTATACCACTGATGATAAAACACTTGCGACAATGAGTGCTGATATTGTTGGTATTAAGGGCTATAAATTAGATAAGTTGATCTACACTTATTATGCGAAAGGGTCATCTGGTACAACAAACGCAGTTGTGACAGTCTCTTTTAAAGACGGTCTCGGGTCAATTCATAAAGAAAACTTTGAGCTAGTTGTCAAGAAAAATGGCGACACGTGGTTTGTCAAAACCTTAACGCATGGTGTCTCACAAAATTATTTTAAAGTAGAAAAGGAAAAATAATATGAATAATGTATCAAATGTAGTCGCAGTTCTCATCATATTAGCTTGTGGTATTGGTGCTTTGAAAGCATTCACTAAAGGCAATAAAGTAGACGCACTTTGGACTGCCTTAATTGGCTTATTTGTAGCCAGTATTGTAAGTTCATCCTCTCGTAGTGCTTGGGAAGGTATTATTACTACTGTCATTAGTGCTTTAGGTAAGATTATCAATAGTTTTTCAGGGGAGTTGTGATATGGAAGATAAAGATAGATACCCTGATAGAGATACCTTCTCTTATCAGCTTTCTTTAGAAGCACCGTCTTATCTACCACCCTTGCCACTGATTGGCGAAAAAAAATTAGCTTGGGCAGTTTATCTCATACTAGAGTTTGTTTTATCAATGCTTATTTTTTGGAAAGTCTTGTTTTTCTTTTCAATTTCTTGGGCATTCATCTTCTCAGCTTTAATTGCTTGGAACTTCGCCGATCCAGTAGCTGACTTGAAAATTGACGGTAAATTCTTTCATAGATTTTTATGGGATAAGATTGTTTATTGGCTCATCTATGGCAGAAGAAGCGACACACATTACCTCTCACAAGGTATCATGATTAAAAATTATAAGGAGTAAAAATTTGAATAAAAGAAATGGGATTGTTGCTTTTCACGGCAATTTGATGTTACGGTCAAATCTTGATGTCTATGCAATGTATGAAGTTCCCGAAACAATTATTAATACAGTAGATATTACATTGAAAAATGAATATAAGGACTTGGTAGCTGATACCTTATCTGATTTAGAAGTTTTCGGTGGCTTTGAACTCTCAACGATTCCATTTTCTACTAAAGCCACACATAATTATCAATTTTTAGAACAAGACTTAGCAGAAGATACCAAACCATTTGCTTTATACACGATGAGAAGACAAGCTGAGGAGTTGGAAAAACAAATCGGTAAAGTAGAACAAGACAAGTATTTTCTGACGATACCGCTTAGAAATAATCATGTCACGTTTGATTTTAGAGATGGCCTAAAAACAGCGATCACTGATTTCTCAAATAAAGTGATGGCAAGTATCGGGTCAAGTGTAACCTTTGATGACGATTGGTATGAACGTTTTGAAGCACTCAATCATGAAATTTATCAAGGCTTGTTACCGCTTAATGCTTACATACCAAAAGAAGACCAAACAATATTTATTAATAACCGTCAATATTCACGTGGTATGTGGGTTGACAAAGAACTTGAAGTGATTCAAGTTCAAAATGATATCAGTAATTTTGGTAGTTCAAAAGTTGGTTTTGAACATCACGGTTTGATCACTTTATCTGACGGTGCGCAAAAAACCTACTTAGCTATTCTACCGATTACTGTACCGCCTGCTAATTTGTCTTATAATCATTTTATGGAAAAGAGACGTTTATTAGGGTTTGAAACAGAAGTAGAAACAAAAGCTATCTTTGCGAAAAAGAATGGCTTCAACTCTATGCTACAACGGGCTAACCGTGCTAAACAAAAGCATAGTAAGACAAACTATGATATTGCCATGAGAAATGGGATTGTTCGTGATGAAATTGGTCAAGCAGAAGCCCTTTCAGAAGATTTAGTCAAAAAATCAAATCGTGGCGAGAAAGTTATTTCTTATCTTCATTCACTGTTTATCTATGATGATGATTATGACCGCTTACAAGAAAAAATAAAAATTGCCATGCGTAATTTCAAAAAATGGCAAATTAAATTGGCACGTGCAAAAGATGACCAAGTTTATCTCTTTTACAAACATAGATTGACTGAGCCGTTATTTGAAAATGAACGTAGATACTTACAGACAACGACAATGGCAGGCTTTGCGGAAAGTCTGTTTTTTACTGGTCAAAAAGTAGGGTCTGATGTTGGTTTTTATATGGGTCGTGTTGATTCGAGGGCTGAGCGATGGTCTGGTGGATTGAAAGAAGCACTTGGAAATTCAAAAAACTGTGTCTACTACAATCTGTTACAAGCTAATAAATTAGATGTAGAGGGAAAAATCAGTTTTGATGGGCTTGTTAAAGTAACAGGTCAAATGGGTATGGGTAAATCTTTCTTTGTTAAGCAAACATTCATCATGAATAGTATCTTAAAAACGAAAGTCCTCTACTTTGACCCTAAAGCAGAAGTTCGAAGACAATTTCTTAAGATTTTACATGACTATGAAAGTAAAGGTCTTTACCCTGAAATTTGTGATTATATTAAACAAATTCATTTCGTAACAGTTGACGCTAAAAAATCAGAAAATCATGGTGTGCTTGATCCACTTGTATTTTTGACAGGACAGGAAGCTAAAAACTTGATTGTCTCTATGATAGGCGAATTTTACGACTTGAAACAAAATGAACAGTTTGAAAAAGAACTCTTACAGATGATTGAGAAATATCTTATCTTACGTGAAAATGGCGAAAAAGTAGGTACTAAAAATATCATGAAAGCCCTCACTAAGAGTGAAACGGATAGAGTGAGAATTACTGCTGAGTTACTACTTGAAAAAATGAGTAACTCTACTTTATCTCTTTGTTTCTCGGACGGTCAAAATGAAGCAATCAGTATGTCAAAACGGATCACAATTATTGAGGTTACTGGTCTTGAATTACCGACGAGTGAAACGAATATCACTGAAAACCAAAGACAGTCTCTGGTTGCGCTATACGCTTTAGGACAATTCTGTTACAAATTTGGCTCTGAGGATAAGAAAGAAACAATAACCTTTATTGATGAAGCGTGGTTCTTTAATATCACTGATGTTGGTAAAGAAATTATTATGAAAATGAGACGGACAGGTCGGTCATTTAATAATTTCTTGGTCTTTGCCTCTCAATCTCATAGAGACTCAAATTCGAGCATAGATGACACTGGTTTTGGTACATTGTTTAGCTTTAACTCGCCAACTGAGGTCGATTTAATCTTAGATACACATGGTATTGTCAAATCAGAAGAAACACGTAAATGGGTGTCTAGTATGTCTATGGGTCAATGTCTCTTTACTGATCCGTTTGGACGAACTGAACGGATTACAATTGACGGTATCGTGGCTGAACTCAATCCATTGTGTGACACAATAGAAACAGAATTAGTTGCTATCTAAGCAATTGAAAGGATAGAAAACAATGAAAAAGAAAAATTCAATTATCAATACATTAGTTGGGTTAATTGTATCCATGATCTTCCTTTTGATGTTTCTAAAATATACAGGACTTTATGAGCCATTTATTAATATCATCAAGTATCTACCTGACTTTTTTAGAGATATTGGTAACTCATGGAAAGCGGGGGTTAAATGAAAAAGATTTTACTAGTGCTAACCTTTCTAACGTTACTTTTTGGTGGTAGTCAAGTTTACGCTTTAGACACAGGTAATGCGACTAATATTGAGTTTGATAAGCCTGCTTTTTTAGATCCAAAGAACTCAAACGGTATAAAAACACCAGAGATCATTACAAATGGTCAAGGCGATATCGTCAATACTTCTGAATACAAGGCAGTACAAGCTGTTATTAATGAGATTAAAAATCTGAGTAATCAAACGCAAGGCAATAATGCCATATCGATTACTGATGCGACTTATCAAGGGTACAAGGTAAAGTATGAAACAGCTATCTCAAAACTAGCAAATGCGGGTTATGACAAAACGAAAACTGATTCGGCTGTCACTACACTAAATAATGCCTATAATAGTGCGATTCTAACTAAAGAAGGTACAATTGATAGTTCAAATGATTATCAAGAAGCCCTAGCTAAAGAAGCAGGCGCTATCAATGCAAAAGATATGTCAGCCTTATCTGCTTATACAAGTTATATGTATATTGAAGATAAAGGCTTTTTTGGGGCAAAAGAAGCTTTCCCTAAAATCATTAACTGGTTTGTACAACTTGTCTTTGCCATGTCAAAACTACTATTCCTTTTAGATTCATTAATTTTATCAGCAGTTTCAAATATTGATATTTTTAAGTTTTTAGATGATTTTGTCTCTAAAATGCAAGTCATTTTACAAGCGATATTATTACCTGTGATTTTCCCAATTACAATGGCTTTAGTTGGTTTGTCTGCGATGAAAGATTTGTCTCAAGGTAAGCCCTTTGGTAAAAAGATACTAGGTGTCTTACTTCGAGTTGTCATTGCAGGTGTCTTTTTCTTACCCCTTTCAACTTCTTCAAGTGGTATTAAAGGGTCACACGTGATCACACGTATTATCTATATCACGAAAAGTGCAACGGATACATTCACTGGCTCTATGATCAATAATTTATCAAGAGTGACGATCGTGGACGATACAACTGAAAAAACAAGCACAACTAACTTCACAGCTAATGTATCAGCGACAAATGACAAA
Source organism: Pseudolactococcus piscium (assembly GCF_002441695.1). Classification (GTDB taxonomy): domain Bacteria; phylum Bacillota; class Bacilli; order Lactobacillales; family Streptococcaceae; genus Pseudolactococcus; species Pseudolactococcus piscium. The sequence continues at coordinate 62,259 of NZ_JXJW01000009.1, read as the reverse complement.
GTGTCTGATAGCACAATCAATGCTTTAAAAACACAATTATTTAATGTCATTGTCAAAGAACCATTTAAAGAAATGAATTTTGATACAAATAAGTTACCTGAAAACTCAATCCAAAGTGAACAGACAGCACTTTTAGCGACTAAGGGTGATCCTGACGCAGTTAGTAAGTATGCAAAAGCTAATAAGGAAAAAGAATTTACAAAATTAGGTTTCTCAAATATAGCTGATAAGTTCATGGTGGCTCTAGCTTCGTTGTTTAAAGGGCTAGTCTTAACATGTATTACAGTTGGTACATTAATTTACACATGGGTATTACAATTGATTGTTGTCTTTGCGATTTTTGTAGCTCCTGTTGTCTTATTGTTATCAATACTGACTGAATTTGAACATATGTTAGGCAATATGACAAAAAGAATTGTCGTATTTACCGCTTTATCAGTATCAGGTCTTTTAGGTGTACAAATGGGGCTTATCTTTAATAGTTTTATGGAGATTGCCTTTAGAAATATTTCACACTCTTACTATATCTCAATCTTCATACAGTTTATCATGTATGCACTCTTGTGGTGGCAACGAGATAAGATATTATCATTGTTTGATACAGCTAAGAAAAGCGTGTCTGAATTGGCTAAGGGTAGTCTTGATTCTGTCAAGTCATTACCTAGTATTTCAAATATTAAAAACCCGCTCAAACTTTCTAGGACACCTGCTCTATCAAGCGTTGGCTCTGGTAGCTTGCCTACTGGTAGTCCAAAAGTGTCACAAACTAAGTTATCTGCTACAAAAAAAGCGGGTACTGTTGGTGCAATTGGTAAAAAACTAGCAAAACATAGCTTTAAAGGTGCAATTAATGCAAGTGATGGGTTGCGTTTCGGTCAAGATGATAAAGTAAAACAAATTGCGTTAGCCAAACGAAAAGAAACAATGCGTGGGCTTAAAGGTAAGTGGCAAAATGTGACAGGCTCTGTTAAGGACACTAAGCAGGCTGTCATTGATTCTAAAGATAGATTGAAAACAAATCTATCCAGTGCAATTGGTACATTACCAAAAGAACAAGCTCAAAAACAACTTGCAAAATTTGATAGCAATAAACTCCAACGTGCTGAAAATAAAGTGTTTCGTGATAAAACGGCTCAATCCATTAACTACCAAAAAAGAAAAGATGAACTCAAAGGCAAATTTTCAGATGGTATGAAATTGGATATGTCCGCAAGAAAAGCGAGACAAAAAGGTCAAGTTGAACGGTTGAGTAAAGAATTGTTTACCGAGAAACCAACTTTACCAACTTCTGATAAGCACCAAAAACGTGATATTAAGATCAAGTCTGCCAATGCAAAACTTGGTATTTTTGATAGCAGTATTATCGAGAGGAAAGGAAAATAGTTATGAAAATTATCAAGTATATTGTCATTGGGATAGTTGCTATTCCTGTATGGTTTGTCGTAACGTTATTCAAGAAAAAATGAGGTATTAAACTACCTAGAAAGAAAATCAAATGAAAAAGAAAAAACATTTATTCCTGATAGGTATGTTTATTATACCTATCTTTTTTATTATCTTAATGAGTGTCATTGCGGGTGGTGTGACTGGTAATGCGGATAGTTTTTCAAGCTCTGCAGGCAGTCTAAATATCACACCAAAAGAATTGGCAACTAAAGCTAATATTTCAGAAGAAAAAGCTAAAAACGTTATTGATATAGCTAACTATCTTATGAGTAAAGAAAGGTTTTCTATTCAAGGTGCAAGTGGTGCTTTAGCAGTTGCGGAACGTGAATCCGGATTCGATCCAGAAGCTGAAAATATCGGTGGTGGTGTAGCGGGTATCTTCCAGTGGTCAGGTTGGTCTAATACTGTTAATGGTAATCGTTGGTCTAAAGCTGAAAGTAGAACACTTTCAATGGACGTTGAGTTGAAACTTGTGTCTACTGAATTAAACGGTGCATACAAGAAAACAAAAGACTTAGTAAGCGTTTCTACAGACCCTAGACAAGCTAGTTTAGCTTGGTCACAGTATTACGAGGGTGTCGCTTTAAGTGATGGTCAGACAAAGGCTGATAAGCTACAAGATGACGCTCAAAAATGGTATGACCTGCTTAAAGACCATGTAGGCTTCACTAATAATGCGAGTGGCGAAGCAGTAAATGGTGTCATGTCCGCAAGCATTCCAAACGGTTGGGAAGTAGACACACCCTATAGCGGTCAAGCTTATAATGGCTCTGCTTCTTACCCACAAGGACAATGTACGTGGTACGTGTATAACAGGGGGTATCAGCTAGGCATCAAGTTTGATAGTTTCATGGGCAATGGTGGTGATTGGGCAACTAAGGCGGGGTATTCGGTGTCTCATGAGCCTAAACTTCATACAGCATTGAGCTTTGTTCAGGGGCAAGCGGGATCAGACCCAGTATACGGTCATGTAGCCTTTGTGGAACAAGTCAAAGATGACGGTAGTGTCTTGATTTCAGAAATGAATGTGACAGGACTAGCACCACTTACAGTGTCTTATAGAACTTTTTCGGCTGATGAAGCTAAACAATTTTGGTATGTAGAGGGAAAATAATCAATGAAAAAAATGGATAGTATATTGAAAAAAATAAAAGCAACACCTTTGAATCAAAGAATTGCGATAGGGTCAGTTCTTTTTATTTTGTCAAGTGGAGCTATGATTGCAGGACATCAAAATAAAGTGATTCATGCAAGTAATCAAAATAAAGTTTCTAAGGAAGTTAAAACTAAAGTAACAAATGAAACTAAGAAAAACATTGTAAATCAGGATAAGCCAGTATCTGATATTGATATTGATATAGTACCTAGTGCTAGTTCAGTACCTGATATTGAGCAATCAGATAATATAGCAGAAATTCAAACAGCTTTGACTTATGATGCACCTAAACTTGATCACTCTCAATTTTCTTCTGCGACTGTATTTGCTCAAACCCAATACAGTCATACAGAGAATGGACATGTAGAAGGTGCTTATTATGCTATTCCATCTTCGAAATCTATGATTGCAACAACAATGATGGGTACGACAATTTCAGGTACAGTATCTCGTGGTGGGATTGGACTTGAAAAAGGTAGTATTTTACTAAATTATGTTTTAAATTTTGATTCAACTGGAAATTATGTATCAGGATCAGTAACAAGTTCAGGTTATGTGAGTACTAGTCTTAATTTGGTAGCAGGTCAGAATTACATCGGTCAAACTGTTAATTTTATAACGACAACAGGTGGATATGCAGGTTCAGGGTCTTATATTTATCCAATTATAGCAAACATTACTTTAACTTAATAGAAAGATGATGGATTGATATGGATATAACAGAATTTAGTATACGTGCATTAAATGATGAAGTTCAGATGATAGAGGACTTCAATTTTTTTGAACAAAAAGTCATCGCTTTCAAACATGATTTGTATTTATCGCCCTATGCGAAAATTAATGAAATTTTGGTCTGGTGTGAACGATTAGTCAAGTGTGAGTCACAAATTGATTTTTTATGTCAGGAAGCTAAGCAGGCAATCCAAACTAAGTTAAATAAAATCAAGCCAACTGTGATTGAAAGTCATGCGGATATTGACAGCAAAACAACTAGTGTATGGTCTGATTACGTTTTAGAGTTACTGGAATTAGATAGACGGTATCAAGGTGTTGTCTATCAGTTTTGTGTGTCAATTGATAATTGTGTCAGATACCTGGTATCTTATTCCAATGACTTGGCAGAACATGGGTTTAACTTACCACATATCATGCTTAAAGTCAGAGAGTTAGGAACATTTCATTGGTTAAACAAACAATCAAAAGCTCAATTATTAGACTGTATAGAAAAGAGTGAATGAAAATGAGTAATAACAATAAAGAATTGATTCAAGAGATAACTCAAGCTATTAAGATAAATTGGCAACATCGTATTAGTTGGTTAATTTCTTCATGGTCAGATGATGAAATTAATAGATTCAATTCTCCAGATAATTTTATTGATTACCTTTATGTTTGGTACAACTTCGGAAATGTATCAGACGAAGTGATGGACTTAGGGATTGCAAGTGTCTATCAAATTGGAGATATGATTGATTATGTGACTGTAGTATTGATGCCACATATTAATGAGCCTACCTTTAAAGTATATTTGCCAAAGGAAGTTTTTATTTGCTTATTTGAAGCCGAAAAAGAAAAACGAGAAATTTAAGGAGATAAAAGATGACTCATGATTTAGCTTGGAAAGTCGTGTTGCGTGAGGCAAAAACTTTCTTGATAGGATATTTAAGCATTGATCTAAAAAAAGAAGATTATGAAGCACGTGTCAGAGAAGAATTTGAGATTGTAGACTTTGACAATGATACTATTTTTCTTGAAGATAATTATGGCAGAATTGTTGAACATAATTATAATGCAGAAGAATGGCAAGTTGACGGCATGTGGCTTTACTAATTTTTAATAGGCATACCTTTAGTTTAATGGTAGAACACTCACAGCACTGTGAGTGGTACAGGTTCGATCCCTGCAGGGTATATAAATATTAAACGAAAGGAGATATATTATGGCCAAAGAGATAGATGTAGAAATTCCCAAAAAATTTGGAGATAAAAAATATATTGCTGATTTTTATAGCTTATCAGAAAAAACAGTTGCAAATCAAATTGGTGTAATGCGTAAAAATCAAGAGTATCTTAGCGCTAATTGTTTCAGACTATCAGGAAGAGTTTGGTTACCAGCTTTTGATAAATTTTTGCTGGAAGAAAAAAAGAAGCGTTTTAAATGATGTGATAAAATAATAATTTAGAAAAAAAAGCAATATAGTGATATAATTAGTGTTAATGACTATCTCAATATTTGCCTTTTTATTTTATGGAGAGGACTTATGCGAGATATAAAAATAGGTAGTATTTGGGTTGAAAAGTCAAAAACTATTGGAAAATATGTATGGAGAATGCGGTATGAAAATCCGATAACGTTCAAAGAAGAAAAAATTTCAGTTACACTTACTTCAAAAAGTAAGCAGGCTGGGAATCAGGCAAAAAGTTTAATGCTTGATAAAATTAAGCATAAACTTGAAAAGCAAAGTACGATAGTTGATACGCCAAGCGAGTTTATACTTTTTTCTGATGTGATTGATATTTGGTTGGAAGACCAAGTTCGCAAGATAAAACATTCTACGCTTATGACACGTACAAGATATTGTAATATCTTAAAGAGGGATTTTAAAGACAAGCAAATTGGAGAATTTTCTCCCTTAATGATTCAGCGATATTTTAATAAAATGCCTTATACTCGTAGAACTTTAATGACCTATTTTGGTATCTTTAAACAAATCATGGATTTTGCTTTTAGATTAGACTTTATCAAAGTTGACATGATGAAAAAAGTTAAACTAAGTGTTCCACCTATTACGCTAGAAGATATTAATAAAGAGAGTAAAAAGTTGTTTAGTTATGATGAGCTAAAGCAGATATTTAGCTTAATGATTAGACCTGATTGCCATAGAAATGCTATGATTTTAGAATTTTTATTTTTGACAGGCTTACGTTATGGTGAATTAGCATCACTTACTTGGCAAGACTATTTTTTGAAAGAAAAATATATTCATGTGAACAGTACTTTAGATTATTCAGGTGGTGGTGTTACTGTAAAAAGGCATACAACGCCAAAAACGCTAGCTTCGAATAGGAAAGTTTACTTATCAAAACGAGCAATTGAGATCATTGATTTTTTTGAGTTTGATAACAATAGGCTATTGTTAAATGCAAATCATTTTGTTAATTATGGGTATATTTTCCCTAGCAGAACAGGAAACCCTGTCTCTTGGAGAGATTTAGGTAGAAGTTTCAAAATGTTTGGTGAGCGAGCTGGATTTGATAAAAAATTTACTCCGCACTCATTACGACACTCACATATTACCTATCTCGTTGAATCTGGCGCAAATCAAGTTGCAATTATGGAACGTGTCGGACATTCAGACCCCACAATCACGACAAGAATTTACACACATACTACAGATAAAATGCGAGAAAAACTTGTTGGAATGATAGATAATCCAGATTGAAAATTCTGGGCATAATCTGGGCAAAAATGAGTGTAAAATAGGGTAATATAGGGCTGGAAACTAATTTAATAAATTATTTTATAAACGAGGAAACCTATATATAAAGGGTTTCAAGTAGGTATTTACAAAAGGAGATAACCGGTGGCAAAATTATATTTTAAATACGGCACGATGAATAGTGGCAAGTCGATTGAAATCTTGAAAGTGGCACACAACTATGAAGAGCAGGGGAAACCTGTTGTCATCATGACAAGTGCAATCGATAATCGAGATGAAATCGGTGTCGTGAGTAGCCGGATCGGGATGCGAGAAGAAGCAGTACCGATAGATGACCATCTTGACGTATTTGACTATGTCGCTGACCTGTCACCAAAACCGTTTTGTATCATGATAGATGAAGCACAGTTTCTCAGTAAAAAAAATATTTATGATTTTGCTAAGGTTGTCGATGAACTGGGCATTCCAGTGATGGCATTTGGTCTTAAAAATGATTTTCAAAATCAGCTATTTGAAGGTAGTCAACATCTGCTTTTACTAGCTGACAAAATCGAAGAGATTAAGACAATCTGTTGGTTCTGTAGTAAAAAAGCAACCATGGTCTTACGCACAAAAAATGGTGAGCCAGTCTACGAAGGCAGTCAAATTCAGATAGGTGGCAATGATAGTTATCTTCCGGTTTGCCGCAAGCACTGGTTTAAGCCAGATTTAGAAAAAATGAAGGAAATGAAATAATATGTTTGACCAGTTACAAATAATGGCAGATCGCTATGAAGAGTTAGGTGAGTTACTTAGTGATCCAGAGGTCGTTACCGATACCAAACGCTTTATGGCCTTATCTAAAGAAGAAGCGTCACTACGTGAAACAGTTGCTGCTTATGAGCGCTATGTTGCCGTAACGACAGGGATTTCTGATGCTGAGGAAATGCTATCAGATTCAAGCTTGGAAGCAGAAGAATCTGATATGTTCAAGGAAGAGCTGAAAGACCTTAAAAACGAGAAAAAAGAACTAGAAGAAGCTATTAAAATCTTACTTTTACCAAAGGATCCAAATGATGAAAAAAATATCATCTTGGAAATTCGTGGTGCCGCAGGTGGGGATGAGGCTGCCCTTTTTGCAGGAGATCTCTTATCGATGTATCAAAAATACTCTGAAAATCAGGGTTGGAAATTTGAGATATTAGAGTCAAATGTGACAGAAATAGGTGGGATTAAAGAAGTATCCGTCATGATTTCAGGGAACTCAGTTTATTCAAAATTAAAGTATGAAAGTGGCGCACACCGTGTTCAACGTGTCCCAAAAACAGAAACACAAGGTCGGGTACATACCTCAACAGCTACCGTACTTGTCATGCCTGAGATAGAAGATTTCGATATTAACATCGATCCGAAAGATCTTAGAATAGATATTTACCATGCATCTGGTGCTGGTGGACAGAATGTCAATAAAGTTGCGACTGCTGTACGTATGGTCCATGTGCCAACGGGTATCAAAGTTGAGATGCAAGAAGAACGTAACCAGCAGAAAAATAGAGATAAGGCGATGAAAATTATCAACGCCCGTGTCTATGACCACTTCGCACAGATCGAACAAGATAAGAATGATGAGATGCGTAAGTCAACGATTGGGACAGGAGATCGTTCAGAACGTATTCGGACCTATAATTTCCCGCAAAACCGCGTGACAGACCATCGGATTGGCTTGACGCTACAAAAGCTAGATGCCATCATTTCAGGTAAGCTTGGGGATGTGATTGATGCCTTGATTTTGTCTGATCAAGCGCAAAAACTTGAGGACTTGAAACAGTGATCAACTGGTATGATAAAGCAGGCAACTTATCTGATAAAGTTGTGACTGAGTTTAGGTCAACCTTACTCGCCTGGTATGATCAAAAAGGGCGGACACACTTGCCTTGGCGAATGAGCACCCTACCCTACCATGTTTGGATTAGCGAAATTATGCTCCAACAAACACAAGTAGAGACGGTGATACCCTATTATGAACGCTTTTTAGCTGAATTACCGACTGTCAAGGCACTTGCTTGTGCCGATGAAGAGCTCTTACTCAAACTCTGGTCAGGTCTCGGGTATTATTCCCGTGTACGAAATATGCAAAAAGCTGCCCAGCAAGTCATGACAGATTTTGACGGCGAATTTCCAACCACTGCCAAATCCTTGCAAACATTAGCTGGCATCGGTCCTTATACGGCTGCAGCGATTGCAAGTATCAGTTTTGGCGAGGCTGTGCCTGCCCTTGATGGCAATATGTTTCGCGTTTTTTCACGCTTACTCAAAATAGATGCTGATATTGCCCAGCCAAAATCACGTCAGGTTTTTTATGACCTGATTTTGCCAATCGTTGATCCCAAACGACCAGGTGATTTTAATCAGGCAATCATGGATTTAGGCACCTCACTCATGCGTGCTAAGGCAGAAACCCAAGCTGATTCACCATTTGCTAAGTTCAATCTCAGCTACCAAGATGGGACAGAACTAACTTTTCCTATCAAGTCTAAAAAAGTTAAACAAGTGCCTAAGTTTTATGCAGCGATTATCTGTGAAAAAGAGGGGGGACTTGCCTACATGCAACGCCCTAAAACTGGTTTACTGGCTAATTTTTGGACTTTCCCCTTGCATGAGTTTGACTCTTGGGATGCGATTTATGAGGGGGTTAGTGCAACCTATGCTGATGCAAAGCAGTTGAATATCTCACCTGTAACGCATCTTTTTACCCATCAAAAATGGCAAGTGATGTTAGTCCAAGTGGCTGCAGATGATGAGCAGTGGACCTATCTGACACCAGAAACCTATGAAGGGTTACCCCGAACCACTTTGCAACTGAAATTACAGGCTGCTCTGAAAGAAAATTTATGACTTATTTACAATTATTTCAAACATACGAAAAAGAATTGGCGCGACCTGAAGAGTTGCGCTATGTCTTTAGATATGCAAAAAAACTCAGCTATACTGACTTCATTATGCTATTAAATACGGCTGTATCAGAAGATGATCTGGCATTTATAGTGGCTATTTCAAAACGACTGATGCAAGATGAACCCGCCCAATATATCGTCGGGGATACAGAATTTTATGGTCTCACGCTTACTGTTGATGCGCGTGCCTTGATTCCGAGACCTGAAACTGAAGAATTGGTCAGCTTGATTCTATCTGAAAATAGGGCGTTAAGCCAAGCAAGTATCTTAGATATTGGCACAGGGACAGGCGCTATCGCCTTATCACTTGCTAAACAAAACCCGACTTGGGACATTACAGCAGCTGATATTTCATCAGACGCCTTAGCTTTAGCAAGTCATAACGCCAGTGAAAACGCTATCTCGACGGTTTCATTTGTTCAATCTGACGTGTTTAGGAATCTTTCAGGTTGCTATGATATTATTGTCTCTAATCCACCTTATATCGCTGAAGTTGAAAAAGTTGATATGGCTGATAATGTCTTAAAGTATGAACCGCATCTAGCACTCTTTGCAGAAAATGATGGTCTTTCCATCTATGAAGCAATTGCAGCACAAGCGGGTCAATTTTTGACAGCAACAGGCAAATTATATTTGGAAATTGGACACTTGCAAGGGAAGGCTGTCAGTCAACTCTTTCAGGAACAATTTCCTCGGAAACGGATTCGTGTTTTAAAGGATCTAAGCGGAAAGGATAGGATGATCGCAATTGACTGAATTACTCACACCAAAAGACGTCACAAAAGCTGTTGCATTATTGCAGGCAGGACAACTCGTTGCCTTGCCAACTGAGACCGTTTATGGCTTATTTGGCTTGGCGCTTGATGATACTGTGGTCGAAAAAATTTACCGTGTTAAAAATCGACAACATGACCATGCCCTTAATTTGAACATTTCAAGTTTTGAGCAAATGAAATATTTCTCCCAAAATCAACCAAAATATTTGGAAAAGTTGTATAATAAATTTATGCCTGGCAGTCTAACAGTGATTTTAGAAGCCAATAAAAGAGTTCCTTCTCTTGTCAATTATGGTATGCCAACAGTTGGCTTCCGAATGCCAGACAACCAAACAACGCTTGAAATTTTGCGACAAACTGGACCAATGGTTGGCCCATCTGCCAACCTGACAGGAAATCCTAGCCCTAAAACGGCTCAGGATGTCCTGTCAGATTTAAGTGGTCAGATTGCAGCAGTTTTAAAAGCTGACGAGAGTATCTCTGGTATTGATTCGACAATCGTTGACCTGACAGGCGAGCTGCCGACAATTCTGCGCCAAGGTGCGCTGACGCTATCCGAAATTTACGAGGTGATAAAGGATGATTTTTGACCAGTCTAACTACGAAGCTTACGATCAAGAACTGTGGGATGCTATTCACGCAGAAGAGAATCGTCAACAACAAAACATTGAGTTAATTGCCTCAGAAAATGTTGTCTCTAAGGCTGTTATGGCAGCCCAAGGCACACTTTTAACCAACAAATACGCTGAAGGGTACCCTGGTAATCGTTACTACGGTGGAACTGAATGTGTTGATATTGCGGAAAATCTCGCGATTGAACGTGCCAAAACACTTTTTGGTGCAAAATTTGCAAATGTGCAACCTCACTCAGGTTCTCAAGCCAATGCAGCAGCATACTTGGCTTTGATTGAACCAGGGGATACAGTTATGGGACTTGATTTAGCAGCTGGTGGTCATTTGACACACGGTGCAGCAGTCAATTTCTCTGGAAAAACGTATCATTTTGTCGGCTATAACGTTGATAAAGAAACTGAATTATTAGACTATGACCAAATTTTAGAACAAGCAAAAGCAACACAGCCTAAGTTGATTGTTGCTGGAGCTTCAAGTTACTCTCGGACGATTGATTTCGCAAAATTCCGTGAAATCGCTGATGTAGTTGGTGCCAAATTAATGGTTGATATGGCACATATTGCTGGATTGGTTGCAGCAGGTCTACATCCAAATCCAGTACCATTTGCGGATATTACAACCTCTACGACACATAAAACACTTCGTGGACCTCGTGGTGGCTTGGTATTGACAAATGATGAAGCCTTGGCTAAGAAAATCAATTCTGCCATCTTCCCTGGTATCCAAGGTGGTCCTTTGATGCATGTCATCGCAGCTAAAGCGGTTGCCTTTAAAGAGGCGCTAGATCCTGCCTATAAAGATTACCAAGCACAAGTGATTAAAAATAGCCAAGCTATGGCTAAAACATTTGAAGAAGCTGGCTTGCGTGTTATTTCTGGTGGGACTGATAACCATATGTTCATGTTGAATGTGACTGGTTTTGGTATCAATGGTAAAGAAGCACAAAATCTGTTAGATACTGTCTCAATTACCCTAAACAAAAATGCCGTACCTTATGAAACACTCAGCCCATTTAAAACGTCTGGTGTTCGTGTTGGCTCAGCTGCGATCACATCACGTGGATTCAAAGAAGCTGAAGCGGTGAAAGTAGCCGGATTTATTATTCGTGCCTTCCAAAATAAAGATGACCAAGCAGCGCTTGATCAAATTAAAGCAGAAGTAATAGCATTAACAGATGACTTCCAACTTTACGCTAAGTAAAAATGGATATCTATATAAAAAAAGCGATTTTACATGCTTTTGATCCAGGCCATCCAGAGATTACCTTTTCTAAGGAATTGATGGAATTAACCCCTGTCATGCTAGATTATGTGACCAAAAAAGTTGAAAAAATCTATTCTGATGAGGCCAAACGTGGTCATCTATCAGAAGATAATCAGTTTTTAAAACTGCTAACAGATGATTTTATTGATTCGACGATAGCAGTTGCTAACTTTTGGCGAGAAGCATTTGTCTTATCTGAAAATCAAAAGCAAAATGATTTGCTTTTTGTGTCTTATGAAATAGAGACACAGCCTCATTTTGCCTTTATCAGATTAGCACTAAGAGACGCTTTTTCACATACCTTTGATGGGACTAGTGGTCAAATTAAAATCGCTAAGACAGAGTCATCATTACCTGGTGCAGGTAGTGCAGCAGATGAAGGTCTTGCTATCAACTGCGCAACGTTTGGCTATCATCTGATAGAAAAGCGGATCAAATATAATGGTAAAAACTATCATTATATATCAGAAAATTTGCTTGCTGAAAAACCTGAAATTTCCGTGAATAAGGCGATTAAATTGATAAAGAAGACAGCTGAGTCAGTTGCCAAGTCTTTTGATGACGACGATTTTGCTTTTTCTCAAAAGGTACAAAATACGGTTTTTCATGCGGTTGAAAAGCAAGAAAATATCAGTCCAGAAGCATTGGCTGACCAATTGTTTTCAGATAATCTGACCGCTAGACTGGCTTTCAAGGATCAAGTCAAGGAAGGGATTCCTGACAGCATTAAATTTGATCAGATGCCTATGGACAAAATCGAAAAGAAATTGGCAAATCAAAAATTATCCCTATCAAATGGGATTGAGATGATTGTGCCACAGACCTTATATGAAGATGCGGAAACTGTCGAATTTATTCAAAATAATGATGGCACTTATTCGATTATCATCAAAAATATTGAGGAAATCAAGAATAAATGGTAGTCAATAGTTTCTGATGTCTAACCATAACCTTAAAAACAAGAGGAGGCGTATTGTTAAAATTTATTAAAAGAGTACTGCTCTTCGTTATTGTTTTAGGTACAGGCTTTTGGGTGTATCGGACGCATGAGAATGTTAAAAGTGTCATGCAGTACGATGACTTTGTGACCCAAACCTTAAAAAAATATGGGGTATCAGGTAATCGTGAGCTTGTTTTATCGATTATCTATACAGAAACTAAAGGCAAGCATACTGATGTCATGCAGTCAACGGAGTCTACTGAAAAAACGATTGAAACTGAGGAAGACAGTATTCACCAAGGGATAACTAACCTGACTGAAGTATTAGCCTATGCTAATGAACAGGGTGTTGATGTCTGGACCGGTGTACAAGCCTATAACTTTGGTAAGGCTTACGTTGGTTATATTGCTAAAAATGGCGGTAAGAATACCTTGCCCTTAGCAGAAGCTTATTCCAAAGATGTTGTTGCGCCTAGTCTAGGGAATACGACAGGAGAGGAATACTATCATATTACCTTGGATTCACTTAGATTTAACAAGGGAAAACTTTATAAAAATGGCGGTAACATATTTTATGCAAAAGAAGTACGCTGGAATATGAAACTCGTTCAATTATTTAACTGGTGAAAGCCAGTTTTTTTTGTTTTCTGATGTTGGCAAGCAAGTGCAAGTCAGGCATTAAGGGAAAGACATGATCTAGTAATTTGATATAATAAAGCTAATATGATAATTTATGATGACAAAAAATTTGACAAGGCACTTACGACATTAATTGCTTTTGATAAAACGAGTTTTATAGCAGCACTAGATGAACTTGATAAGTGGCAAAAAACGCATTATGCTGTAGGCTATATCCGCTACCAAGCAAAGGCAATATTTTTAGGTGAGGACATCACCTCTAAGTTACCACTCCTATACTTTGAGATATTTGATCACTATACACCCTATACACCGAGTGCTGTACCTAACATGACACTTGTGCCCCAAGCCCAACTTACCTTTGATCGCTATGCAGAAGCAGTTACAAAAATTAAGCAAGCCCAGCGGCAAGGTGACACCTATGAAGTGAACTATACTTATGATTACAAGGTGCCCTATGATGGCGATGACTTTGCGCTTTACGAGCATCTTTTGACTAAGCAAAGGACGCCCTATAATACATTCATAAAAAATGACTATGATACCTTACTAAGTTTCTCGCCAGAACTTTTTTTCGAGATCAAACAGCAGCATATCATCACACGACCGATGAAGGGGACGGTTAAGCGTGGGAAAACAGCAGCAGAAGATGCTGTGCTGATTGACTTTTTAAAGACAGATAAGAAAAATAGGGCTGAGAATGTGATGATCGTCGATTTAATGCGAAATGATCTTGGTCGGATTGCCAAAAATGGGACAGTCGCTGTAAGCAAGTTATTTGATGTCGAGACACATGCAACGGTCCATCAAATGACCTCGCAAATCGAAGCAGACCTAGAAGACGATACCTCTCTATATACGATTTTAAAAGCCCTTTTCCCGAATGGATCAGTAACTGGTGCACCAAAAGAATCAACGATGCGGCTGATTGATGAGATCGAGCAAGGGAGTCGTGATATCTATTGTGGTGCGATCGGGTTTCTAAGCCCTGAGCAACACATTTTTAGTGTCCCTATTCGTATCCTACAGCGTCAAGCAGATGCATCAAGTTTTACTTATCGTGTGGGTGGTGCTATTATCTGGGATTCAGATACAACTGACGAATGGTTGGAGACGCAAGCAAAGACCTCATTTTTACAGGATGAGGTTAAGCTGATTGAGACACTAAAGGTTGAAAATGGCAAGCTAGCTTTTAAGACTGAGCATCTGGCAAGATTAAGTCATTCAGCTAGTATCTATGGCTTTAAGTTTCATGAGGATATGGCTAAAATTCAACCAGTACAAGATGGTATGATGCGTATTGCCTTGAGCCGTGATGGTCACTACGATATCAGCTATAGAGAGCAAGTTCCCTTTGATAAAGTGGCTATTTCTCCGATGATTGTAGACAGTCGTCAAAATTTTCTTTATCATAAAACCACCCAGCGTCCCTACTATACGACTAAAGATGAACTTTTTTTTAATGAGCGGGGTGAGCTAACTGAGATGTCTCGTGCTAATGTCATCTTAGAAATAGCTGGTCGCTTGTTCACACCACCTGTATCAAGTGGTCTACTCGCAGGTATTTACCGACAGCACTTACTAGAGACGAAGCAGTGTCAAGAACACCTCCTGTACAAATCAGATTTATTGAAAGCAGACAAAATTTTCTGCTGTAATTCAGTTCAAGGCATCAAAGAAGTTTTTTTGATATAACTTAAAACTATGACAAACACCTACTTTTAACAAGTTTTAAACTATAGCAAAACCTGTTAGAATAGTCTTATGAAAATAACTGATATCTATAAAACTAAAAATAAAAAAAATAAATCTGTCATCTCACTCGAAATCTTTCCGCCAAAAACAGATGCTGGCGTGGAAACAATCTATCATACGGTAGCTGAATTGACCAATAAACCAGACTTCATCAGTGTGACCTACGGGGCGATGGGGAGTTTTAATCAGGGCAATAAAACCTTACGTATTGCAGAAAAAATCAAGAAGGATTACAATATTGAGACCATGCATCATTTGACCTCGATTAATAACAATCCAGAACAGATTGCGGCCATTCTTTCCGACATAAAAGCGAAGAATGTCAATAATATTTTGGCATTAAGCGGTGATATGCCTGTTGGTGCTGCCTGTTCGGATTTTCCTGATGCCTATCATTTTGCTTACGAGCTGATTAATGATATCAAAAAAAATGGAGACTTTGATATTGCGGCGGCCATTTATCCAGAAGGCCATGTGAACAGTGCTTTAGAAGTCGAGAATATCGAGCATGTTAAGCGTAAGTATGATGCAGGCGCTAATTTATTTGTCAGCCAGCTCTTCTTTGATAACGAGAAATTTTTGAGACTAAATGACTATATTAAAAATTCAGGGATTGAGGCACCGATTGCAGCGGGAATCATGCCTGTCCTTCAAAAATCACAAGTAGAGCGCATGATCTTCTTTGGTGCTAGTCTGCCCACACGACTGATTAAAATCATCAACAAATACAAGGATTCACCAGAGGATCTACAAAAAGCTGGGATGGAATATGCTTGTAAGCAAATAGATGATTTATTAGCACGTGGTGTTGATGGTGTGCATATCTATACCATGAATAAACCCTTTGTGGCGAACACGATGATGACTAAATACCTGTAATATATCTATATAAAGCATAAATAGAAAATGCAAAAAAGCACCTGATAAAGTGATTTAGGTTTACTTTATTGGGTGCTTTTTGTCATCAATTTAGCATATTAAAATCGTCAAAATCTGAGAAATTCGCCAGCTTAACATCCAGATAGTCTACGCGACCAAATGGTGCAGGAGATTTTCGAACGTCACTGATAAAGGTTTGAAGCTTTAGCTTGTCCTCTGATTGGGCCTCGATCGTAACGGAACCATCGTCTTCATTTTTGACAGTGCCCCTAATATCTAATCTCTTAGCCAGTTGATATGTCGCATACCGAAAACCGACGCCTTGTACGCGTCCAGTTACTGATAGCCTTACTTTATTCATGGCAAGTTCCTCCTATAATCATGTTCTCTTGATTAAAGTATACCAAAAGGATTATTTTAATGTGGGAAAAGACCTGTTATAGATAGCGTTCATATTATAAAATAATTAATTTGAAAAAAATACGCTAAATTAGTAGTAAAAATAATAAAAGTATGTTATATTCTTATTATGGATAACGACAAAACATATTACGAAACGCAAGCAAGTGAAGCAGACTACCTAGCATGGTACAAAACACAAGATTGGCAGACTTATGACAAACCAGCTATGACGGTAGATAACATCATATTTGCCTTTGATCCGTCTGATCGACAACTCAAACTGTTATTAGTAGAAAGAATGGCCCATCCCTTTAAAGATAAATTTGCCCTTATTGGTGGCTTTGTTGACCCTAGCGAGTCAGCAAAGCAAGCAGCCTTGCGGGAAACAGCAGAAGAGACTGGCGTCAAGATCACTGAAGACAATCAGATGTGGCAAATTGGTGCCTTCACTGATCCAAATCGAGATCCCAGACAGTGGATCATTTCTGTTGCACATGCAACATTTTTATCGCCATTTGTAGCTGCTCATGCAGGAGATGATGCTAAAGATGCAAGGTGGTTTACAGTTAGTAAAGATGAAACAGGCGCTATCATCTTTATCAGTCCAGACCTGACGATTGGTCTTTATGATCTAGCTTTCGATCATAAAGACATTATACTTGCGACTTTTAAACGGATCAAGGAAAGTTTAGATGTTACGCCAGATATTTTACATGTACTTGGAGATGAATTTACGTCTACAGATGCATTGGCAGTTTTAAAATGTTTCGATAGTAAATTTGAACATTATGCTACTGGAAACTTTTTTAAGACTTATGTTAAAAATAATCCAATCCTAATGGACACCGGGCGGTTTGAAGAAAATCCTCAAAGACCTGGTAGGCCAAAAAAAATGCTACGGCTTAGAAAATAACAGTTGGCGGCTAGTTAAACTAGCTAGGATTAATACAAATAAAATAGGGATTTGGCGATAGATCAATTCTGACTGTCATACTAGGATTAATCAGCAGATAAGATAGAGGGAAAAATGATGCAAACACAACTAAATATTTTAGGTATGGGATTAAAGAAGTGCTTTAATCCTAAGGCAATAACAGGTGAGTTAGGCTCACTATCCATTAAGGATTATCTTTTATTATCGATTTTATTAGCTTCTCAGGTCGTTGCCTTCTTTTTGTCAGGAACCTTTGATAGCATGAGTAGCTTATCACTGATTGTTGGTATCGTGACGATTGTTAACTTGATTTTGGTTAATCGAGGCCGATTGACAAATTTTACATTTGGAATTGTGGCAACGATATTTTGGTTGATTGTTGCCGCTAAGTCTCATCTGGTTGGTGACGTGTTTTCTCAAAGTTATTATTTGGTCATGCAGTTTATCGGGATTTATGCTTGGCAAAAGGATATGCTAAAAACACATGGAACAGAAGTAACGCCTAAAAATATGACACGAAGTAAAGTTATTTTAGCTATTTTAGGATTTGTCATCATTTACGGCCTTGTCTTATTGACTAGCCATCACTTAGGTGGCCAACAAATTGTCTTAGATGCAACACTACTTCCGCTTGCCATCGTGAGTCAATTACTGATGACTTACGGCTACCGGAGTCAATGGGTAGGCTGGATCCTAATTGACATCATTAATGTCATTATTTGGTTTAATGCATGGCAAACGACAGGTAATTCAGTATTTGGTATGCTGATCTTGCAGGTTGCTATGTTAGTGAATGCCTTCTATGGGGCTTATCTTTGGTTTACCAAAGACGTCTCATCAGATACTGAGACGATACCTGCCACTAAATAGTCTATCTATAGTAGGTAAAAAAGCAATCGTATACGGAATGAATAGCAGCAGTTTTTACTATATGATTATAGTAAAACCTGTTTTTTTCTTGCCTGTTGTAGAAGGTCTATTGACATTTATCGACTATCCAACTTATAATAGAGCTATGGAAATGATCAAATCTAAAGATAATGCACGTATAAAAAATGCAAAAAAATTGTATAAAAAGAAATATCGAACAAGCTCTTATTTAATTGAGGGCCGACACTTATATGAAGAAGCACTTAAAGCAGGTGTGTCATTTAAGCAAGTTTTTGTAACGGAAAAATTTTCTGATTTAGCAGATGCGATACTTGTTTCTGATGATGTCATGAAATTTTTGTCTGATGCTGAAACACCTCAAGGCATCATCGCAGAGGTGGTCATGCCTACTGTTGCGACACAAGATTTCTCTAAATTATTGATTTTAGAAAATGTCCAGGATCCTGGTAATGTTGGGACGATGATCAGAACAGCAGATGCAGCTGGCTTTTCAGCTGTTGTTCTGACTGATGGTAGTGCAGATAGCTACTCACCGAAAGTGCTCAGAACAATGCAAGGGGCACACTTCCATTTACCTGTCTTTCAAGAATCAGATGCACTAGCTTTTTATAACCGTTTGAAAGCATCTGGCATTACAGTCATTGCGACCACCTTATCTGATCAGTCAATTGACTACAGGACGCTGTCGAAATATGACAAATTTGCCCTCATCATGGGGAATGAGGGTGCTGGTATCCTACCTGAGACAGCACAAGCAGCTGATATTTTAGCCCATATCAATATGCCAGGCCAAGCTGAATCCTTAAATGTTGCCATTGCCGCGGGGATATTGATGTTTTCCTTGACAGACTAAGCATTTCATGATAAACTGTTAAGGTTGAGTTATGCAGCCGCGAGATAAGGCATCGTCAACATTTTCAGTGTTACCAAGTAACCAAAGCTGTGAGGCGAACTGAAAATGCACGAACCGGAAGCCCGCAAAAACATGCTCTTCAAATAAACTTTTTGAAGGAGACATTTACATGTCACGTTATACAGGTCCATCATGGAAACAATCACGTCGTCTCGGCGTATCACTTACAGGCACTGGTAAAGAAATTTCACGTCGTAACTACGTACCAGGTCAACACGGTCCAAACAACCGCTCAAAACTTTCTGAGTATGGTTTACAATTGGCTGAAAAACAAAAACTTCGTTTTACTTACGGTGTTTCTGAACGTCAATTCCGTAACTTGTTTGTACAAGCAACAAAAGCTAAAGAAGGAACACTTGGTTTCAACTTTATGGTATTGCTTGAACGTCGTCTTGATAACGTTGTTTACCGTCTTGGTTTAGCAACAACTCGTCGTCAAGCACGTCAATTCGTTAACCATGGTCATATCTTAGTTAACGGTTCACGTGTTGATATCCCATCATACCGCGTTGACGCTGGAGATGTGATTTCAGTTCGCGAAAAATCAATCAAAGTACCTGCAATCCTTGAAGCTGTTGAAGCAACTCTTGGACGCCCAAGCTTTATCACATTTGATGCTGATAAACTTGAAGGAACATTTGCACGTTTACCAGAACGTGACGAAATCAACCCAGAAATCAACGAATCACTTATCGTTGAATACTACAACAAACAAATGTAATCTCATAAAAGCGCTAACCCTTTATATAAAGGCGTTAGCGCTTTTTTTGTCCCCTTAACTCATGGCTCAGGTGGCGAGAAAATGACGATTGTATTTGTCGTTTAACTTTACCCAGCTACGAATTAACGAAGTTGGTTACCTGTTAAAGTCCAGAAAATGTTGACGATAACTTGCAAATAACATGAATGGGGAGCTAAGATGTCATTTTATCGTGCTAATTCACAAATTTTTTCTATTAACTAATTGCTAATCAGCAATTTTTCGATTAAATATTGCTGATTAGCAATTTTGATAAATTAAGTAATACATATGTTATAATTAGTTGATGAGTTAAGTTAAAAGTTTTTTTAATTTTCGGTGCCGTTAATGTGGTGATTTCTGTCGTCTATGATGGTACAAATAGTAGACCGCCCAAGGTGAAATTGATAAGCATCAAGTTCAAGGGTTACCTATTCAAGAGTGCTTAGAAGAGGTTTCAAAATGAAAAACAAAAACAAAATTTGGATTTGGCTGACCCTAGGCATACTTGTTATACTAGGGGCCATTGGAGGGAAAAGATATATGGATATGAAGACGCAAGAAAAAGACTATCAAGATGGCATTGCCATCATTCAAAATTATGTCTCTGACTATTTAGTCAAAAATTACGAAGGAATTGAAAAAATTGAATGGCAAGGCATTGGCGTTGAATACCGAAATTCACCAACTCATGGGGGGTCTCTTTTTGGCAATTATGTTGATACTGATGTTAAAGTATTTGTCACAGAGGATAAATACTTTATTATTAACTTTCTTTTAACAGAGGAAACTGACTATGACAGTGACCTGAAAAAATATGTGAAATTAGACTCATTGAATTCGCAGAATACGGATGTTGTTATTAATGGGGAATTAACTGATGCTATTAGACGAGCAGAATTAAAAACAGATAAACTAAAATTTGAGAAAATGAAAAAATCTAAGAATGGTAGCCCTACAGCTAAAGTAGTGTATAATTTAGAACTTCACGAATTAAAGTACTAGAAAGAAGAAATCTATGAGTAATGAAATCACCACAGAAGTACTGGCCAAAGCGATTAATAAAATTAAAAAGTCTGTACAAAATATAGCGGTTGGTTCTCCTGTTTTTTTGGAACTTCAAAACGGTAAATCCGAGTATAAACTCATCCACAAATCCGCCAGCAACGATAACAACCAGCTTAACGCCATGGCAATCGCGCCTGTTAAAGCCGATGGTAAGCCTGATTATGATAATGTTGCGGTCGTCTACGATGGTACAAATATGGGGAGTCTAAAAGGTGAAGTCGGAAAAGATGGCTTTCTAACTGCTGGACAAGCTTATGTTGGTGGTCTATCGGGTGAGTATGCGGCCGCAGAAAAGTTCTTAGCCCAGACACAAGCGAGAGTAGCGCAAAATAATGGGATGATTACTGATGTCGCGGGTTTCAGCCAAGCTGGTGGCTATATGATGAAGATGGCTGCAGAACATGGTCAAGTAAACGGCTTTAAAACGACCAGCTTTGATGATTGGGGAAGAAACCAATTTAACACATTGACACCAAACCAACAAGCATGGTTGCTGGCAAATCCATCTATGCTCGCTAGATATCAGAATGATTCTTTTGCGGACAATTCAGGTCGTGACCATAGCTATCGTCATGTTGGTGCTATTTCAGGAATCGGCGACCATAATACCCTATCAAAATATTTTGATGGTGATTTATTGAATCTAAACCGTTTAGCTGATGATGGCATTTTTGCCCCAAACATGACCAAAGCACAAGTAGAAAAGGCGGCTAAAAACTGGTCTAAAACCCATGAAGATTGGTATCCTTTTGTGAGTGTTTCGCAGAGAGCAAAAAACAGAGTCGAGATATACTTAGAGACTTACGGGATCTATACGACTGAAAAATTTAGTAAACAACTGATAAAATTGAATCAGTTAAAACGTGTTCTGTTTTCAAGTGGGGGCGGCCTATCAACCAATGAAAAAATTTACTTGGATAGCGAAGCAGCCTTGATTATCGCTGAGGAGGCAAAAAATGAATTTAAGCAGGCTACTGAAAATATTCTGAATGTTTATCGACAGGGCTTACAAGAAATCCAGGAAATCTGGCAGCGCAATGTTTATCAAGCAAGACAACGAGGTAGCATGCTGACAGACTGGGAAATACGAGACACCCAACAAATGGTGAACTGCAATCAACAAACAATTCTTGATGAAACGTGTCAATATTATGAAAAAAAGATAAGCAAAGTAACGAGGATAGAAACTGATTTCAGCTTGCTTATTTCTGAGATAAAAACAAAGATTGCGGAAGTCGTGCAAAGAGATAGGGACTTAGCTGGACAAATCAAAGGAGTACTATCATCATGATATTAGCAGACCAAATCATTCAGGATTATAAAATGATATGCCAACAACTCGAAAATGATGAAGACCTTGTAAAATCATTTAAAAGAACTGGCGAAAGAGAGATTGAGCAAGCCTTTAGAGAACTCAATATCTTTGAACAAAACAACGATGTTGATCCAGCAATTACAACCTGGATGAGACAAGAGATTTATAAGACACAAGACGCATACAATGAAACCCTTGGGTATGAACAAAAAAAGCTCCTACAAAAGTTAGAAGACAATGAACAAGATTACCGACGGAAATTAACACAAATGAGATAAGGTGATAGGAGGACCCCCATGCTAGACGTTCTGGAAAAGGCGCTTAAAGAGTTACAAAAAAAACTAGAAAAGATAAGTGTCATGCAGCTTGCAGTTGATACAAATAATGCTAAAACAGAAAGTAAAAAGATTGTTAAGCAACAAGTAGCAGCTGAAAAAGAGACGACAAAAACAGCATTAAGCAGTGCTAAGAGAAATTTAGGAAACGCGATTCAAGGAAAATTTGGTAAAAAAATAGATGCGGTATTAGAGAAACAGGTCAAGCTAATAGATCATCTTTAAATCACGCATAAAGCTGAAAAAGAACGACAAAAAAAGGCAATTGAAGTCCTAGGCATAGCAGCTATTCAAAAATCCTTAGAAAAGAGAATAGCTATTGAAGAAGTGAATCATGATGCATGCCAAAAGATGACGACCATTTTGACAGACACAAAAACCATGGTTGCTTATTGGGATAAATCTAGCTACCAAACGCCAGAAAGAAGACGAGCTAATTTTAAGGTAATCGTCGATAAAAGTAAGATGTCATGCCATAAAAGCGATAACCCTTTTATTATCAAAGCGTTGGCGCTTTTTTGTTTTCATAACTAGCAAGATAAGTCGTGCTTTGGCAGACAATTGTGAGGTGTTTTCAGAAAAAACTATTAATTTCTGAAGGCATTTTTTTCTGATATAATAAGACTACTATAGATTAGATTGGGAGTTAGCTTGGTGAACAAAACAGTCACATTTATGGATGGTATTAAATCAGCCATTCCAGTTAGTTTAGGGTATATTAGCATTGGGGCAGCATTCGGTATCGTTGCGAGTGCACAAGGCTATAGCATTTGGCAAGTTTTTTTTATGTCCACTTTTTTATATGCAGGTGCAGCCCAGTTTATTATCGTTGCCATGATGGCAGTCCATACGCCAATTTCGGTTATGGTTTTAACTATTTTTTTGGTCAATTTCAGAATGTTTTTACAGAGTTTAACAGCAACGCAAATTTTCCCTCACCAATCCTTGAAGTCGGGTGTGATGATGGGTACCTTAATCACAGATGAGTCATTTGGCTTGTTAACACTTGAGCATGCCAAAAGAGCTACTATAACCCCTATTTGGATGCATGGGGTTAATGTGATGAGTTATTTAACCTGGATTGCCTCGACAGTCATTGTTGCTGCACTAGGTAACTTAATCCCAAATCCAGAAAAATATGGCATAGACTATGCACTCGTTGCCATGTTTATCGGGTTACTTGCCTTGACCTTAGATTCTATGGTCAAGCATGAAAAATTGCCAGTTGTCCTAACAGTTGTGATCAGTGCGGTCTTACTTTACTTTTTTGCAGGTATTGTCGTGTCGAGTTATGTCGCGGTGCTAATCGCTACGATTGTAGGTGCTCTGATTGGGGCAATCATGACAAATCCAGAAAATAAGAGAGTAGGTGAGGGAGTATGATCTATTTTTATATCACATTATGTTTAGGCGTGATCGTCACTTGGTTAACCAGAATCATGCCCTTTCCTCTAGCTAAGGTCATCAAATTCCCCCCTTTTTTCAACCGATTTTTAACCTATTTATCTTTGTCCATGATGACAAGTTTACTGATTTCCGAGTTGCTCGTTTTACACCAGAATAGCTTGCCAACACTTGATGTCATGAGGTTTATAGCCATGGTTCCGTCATTTTTAATTGGCTATTTTCGAAAATCGTTAATGCTATCAGTCGTAACTGGTGTCATCATCATGGCAGGTCTACGCTTACTCGTTTAGGGAGGCAGTTAGTGATTAGTTACAAGAATGGTTAAAGATAAGACTTTAGACCCATGAAAATTTTCTGAAAAAAACTTACAATGAATTAAGACATAAATTTTAGGGAAAACAGAAGGGATTACGCATGTCAATTTTAGAATTAAAAAACATCAAGAAGTCTTACTTTTTAGGAAAAGAAGAATTCCCAGTTTTAAAAGGATTAGCACTCAGTTTTGATAAGGGGGACTTTGTCTCTATACTCGGCGAATCTGGTGGCGGGAAATCAACCTTGATGAATATCATTGGTGGTCTAGATCGCAAGTATGAAGGTGAAGTCATTGTTAATGGCATCAAACAAGCTGATAAAAAAGAAAAATCAATGGATGAATATCGACGAGATACTGTTGGGTTTATCTTTCAATCCTTTAATCTAGTTAGTTACCTCAGTGTCTTAGATAACGTCCTGATTTCTTTGAAGATGACGAATTTATCTCATAAGGCCCAAGTGAAGAAAGCAGAAGAACTGCTTAAACAAGTCGGTCTACTCGAGCATAAAAAGAAAAATCCAAATCAATTATCTGGTGGTCAAAAACAACGTGTTGCGATTGCACGGGCACTCGCAAATGATCCAGATATCATTATTGCAGATGAGCCAACAGGTGCGCTTGACTCACAAAATACGCAAGATGTACTTGGTATCCTATCAGATATTGCTAAAAGCGGTAAGACAGTCATTGTGGTGACGCACTCTCAAGAGGTTGCTGACTATGGGACACGGATTGTGCACCTAGCTGATGGTCAAGTTACCTCAGACGAAAGAATTAAGCCTTCATATGCCACAACTGAAAAACCGCGTGAGTTTAAAACAAAATCATTGTCATTTGGCGCTAAGGCAAGAATTGCCTCACAACATTTTCTAAACAATTGGAAACAAAACTTGATGATCATGATTGGTGTTGCAATCGGCCTATTCTCAGTGATGTTCTTCCTTGGCTTAGGAAATGGGGCCAAGGGCTACATGAATAAGATGGTGACAGATTTAGCGAATCCTAATGTACCGATTGTCATGAAGCGGATTACTGATGATAATAAAAAGACGAATGAAGCAGCTATGTCAGAAAGTCAACAATCCTTGGTCGCTAATACTGAAAAAACAGCTATTTCTGATAGCTTGACCAAAAAAGTTTCAGAGTTAGATCATGTTAAGAAGGTTGAAAAAGGCTTTACGATTGTCCCAACTGAAGCAATGGCCAGTGTAGGGACAACTAAAACACCATTCACGCAACTCCAAACTTGGACAGATGTTAATACGGATAACTCACTTCTAGTTGGTAAAAAACCTGGTAACAATGAAGTAGTCATACCAGATACCATCGCTAAGAAGTGGGATAAAACAAACTGGAAAAAAATTGTCGGTCAATCCATGGATTTGACTTATAAGATGACCAGCTCAGATGGCAAATTGGTAGTACTAACTCAAACTGTCAAAGTATCTGGTGTTGTTAAAGGCAATCCT
Source organism: Pseudolactococcus piscium (assembly GCF_002441695.1). GTDB lineage: Bacteria > Bacillota > Bacilli > Lactobacillales > Streptococcaceae > Pseudolactococcus > Pseudolactococcus piscium. The sequence goes on along the minus strand of NZ_JXJW01000009.1, from coordinate 36,611 downwards.
GGTACAGTTTCGCTTAACATGAATTTTAAAACAACCCAAGATTTATTTAAAGCAAATGGACTCGTTAGCCAACCAAACTTTATCGTACCAACAGTTGATGATAGCCATAATGTTGACGCTGTTGTGAAGAAAATACAAGCACTTAAAACAGATGGTAAGAAAGATTTTGTTACCTTCTCACTTGGTGCAGTACTAAAACCAATTAATGACATCACGTCTATTGTGACGATTGTCCTTGCTATGATTGCGGGTATCTCACTTCTCGTTAGTTTGATGATGATCATTGCAACAACTTATATGTCAGTAGCTGAAAGAACCAAAGAAATCGGTATCCTTCGTGCTTTAGGTGCCCGTAAAGGTGACATCCGTTGGTTGTTTGTGATTGAGACGATTATCTTAGGTCTTGCATCAGCAGTGCTGGGTATTATTGTCGCACTAATCGGTCAAACAGTTGTCAATTCAGCAGTCAGCAATTTACTTGATAAATTCCATATTATTCAAGTATCTGCTGGTGCCATCATCGGTAGTGTGATCATTGCGATTGTTATCGCCTTGTTTGCTAGCTTGATGCCTGCTGGAAAAGCAGCCAACCTCAATCCGATTGAAGCTTTATCAAATGATTAATTGTATGAAAAAAGACTTGAGAAGGTCTTTTTTTATATGGTCAAATTGGATGAGGTCAATGCAATCCAATTGGCTGTTTCATTGTGTGGTGAAAATGATATAATATTGACATGAGACGATATAAAGCAATTATTGCATATGATGGGACGGATTTTTCTGGCTTTCAAATACAGGATAATGGGAGAACGGTTCAAGAAGAGCTTGAACGTGTTTTAACGCGCTTGTCATCTGGACAGGCCATTAAGATACATGGATCTGGCCGGACGGATAGTGGCGTACACGCTTTAGGTCAAGTCGTGCATTTTGACTTAGCAACAGCGCGTGATCCTGAAAAATTACGGTTTGCCTTGGATACACAGTCACCAGATGATATCAATGTGTTAGCAGTTGAAGCAGTCGACGATACCTTTCATTCGCGTTTTAATCCACATAATAAGAGGTATCAGTATCAGTTGACGACCTCTCGTGCACCAAACCCACTCACAAGACGGACTAGTTTTCATGTGCCAAAACTGGTTGCTCTAGATGAGATGATAGCAGCTGCTGATTTACTGGTCGGGACACACGATTTTACAGGGTTTACAGCATCTGGCGCGACAGTCGAAGATAAGGTGAGAACGATTACGGCTGTCACGATCATAAAGACTAGTGAGGATGAACTAAGTCTCTCTTTTTCTGGAAACGGTTTTCTGTATAAGCAGATTAGAAACATGGTTGGCACGCTGATTAAGGTTGGTTTGGGCAAGTGGCCCGCAAGTAGGATTTCTGAGATTATAGCGGCTCAAAATCGTGATTTGGCTGGGCCAACAGCGCCAGCACACGGCCTATGTTTAATGGAGGTCAACTATAGAGATGACAGAGAAACTACCTAAAGTATTAGCCATTTCGGGATCGGATATCCTATCTGGAGGTGGCTTTCAAGCAGACTTAGCGACTTATTCTCAGTATGGTATCTATGGGTTTGTCGCCATTACGTCGATTGTCACAACGACACAAGATGGAGATGGGTTTGTGATTACAGCAACAGCCTTATCGCTCTTTCAACAACAGCTTGACAGTTTAGTAGATATCACATTTGATGCCATTAAAATCGGCTTGCTACCGTCTGTCGAGATTGCGGAGCTGACGCTAGCTTTTATCAAACAGCATCAAGAGATACCGATTATTTTGGATCCTGTTCTAGTTTTTAAAGAGAACGCTGATCATGAAATAACTAAAATGAAGGCGACATTACTTGCCTTTCTACCCTATGTCACAGTGATCACGCCTAATTTGAAAGAAGCTGCTATATTGACGGGAATGTCTATTACTACCCCCGCTGATATGGTGACAGCAGCAAAGTATTTATATCAGTTAGGCAGTAAACATACGATTATTAAGGGTGGTAATCGGATGGACCAAAGTCTTGCACGTGATTTATATTATGATGGTCAGGTAGTTAAGACATTTGTGAAGCCACTTGTCTCAAATAATAATAATGGTGCAGGGTGTACTTTTGCCTCTGCTATCGCCAGTAACCTTGCTATTAGCACACCGATGGTAGCGGCGATTGAACAAAGCAAAGCCTTTACCTACCAAGCCATTCTTAGCTCAAACGAATATGGAGTATTTCAACATGACATTAACGACTAAAAAAATAGCCCCACTTGCCATTATTTCAGCCTTAACACTTGCAATTTCTTTGTTTCTTAAAATACCAATGCCGCTAACAAAAGGGGTTGTGACGGTACTTGATGCAGGGATTATTTTAACTGCTTTACGGTTTGGTAAAGCTGAGGGAGCAGTGGTTGGTGGTATTACAGGCCTTTTATTTGATATCTTGTCAGGTTATCCGCAGTGGGCATTTTTTAGTCTACTGATTCATGCTGGACAAGGCTATGTTGCGGGACTCAAGGGTGCTAAAACACTTTTTCTAGTACTATCTTGTGTCGTGATGGTAGGAGGCTATTTCTTAATCTCTTGGCTATTTTATGGCTTAGGTGCAGCGCTTGCGGACATGCCAGGTAATATCATTCAAGCTATCTTCGGTGTCGTTGTTGGCATAACGCTTGAACGCAGCCTATCAAGGGTAAAATAAGTTGCTGATTATCCCATATTATGAGATAATTTTAGGATAAGTGAGGATAAAAAATGGAGTTAGCAGAACTTAAGTATCAGACAGCACAATTGATTGATGATGTCTTGCAACAGGCCGCAGTAAAAAAAGGCCAGATTTTTGTCCTTGGCTTGTCTTCAAGCGAGGTCAATGGCGGGGTGATTGGCCATAAGTCATCGGCTGAAATTGGTCAGGTCATCGTTAAAGTCATTTATGATAAAGTGAGTGAAATCGGCGCATACTTGGCCGTACAGGGCTGTGAACATCTGAATCGGGCATTACTCGTTGAGCGAGAACTGGCTGAGGTTAGGGGGCTAGAGATTGTATCTGTTATCCCGCAACTCCATGCTGGTGGTAGCGGGCAAGTCGCTGCTTATGATTTATTTCAGGACCCTGTTGAAGTTGAGCATATCACAGCACAGGCTGGTCTTGATATAGGTGATACAGCTATCGGCATGCATATTAAGCATGTCCAAATTCCCTTTAGACCAACCCTGCGTGAACTAGGTGGTGCCCACGTGACCGCGCTAAAAAGCCGACCTAAACTTATCGGTGGGCCTCGTGCTAGTTATCAAGCAACGGATGTCTTTCGTGAGGAGCAAAAATGATAGAAAAAGCCTGTCTAGATTTAGCTAAATATGCCTTTCATAAACAGCCGACTGGTGGTGATGAAGCTTTTTATAAGTTGCTGAGTCAGTCAACATTGCATACCTATGAACAAGATGGGCAACTAACCAGTATGGTTGTTGACACGCATTTCAATGTCTATTTTCAGGGACAAGTTGTCCCCATGTCAGGTATCGGCTATGTGGCCAGTTACCCTGAATATAGAGGAAATGGTGGCGCAAGTAAGCTCATAACTGAGAGTTTACAAGAGAACTATAAAAATAAGACGATTTTCTCCTACTTAGCCCCATTTTCCTATGGTTTTTATGGTCAATTTGGCTACCAGTATCTCTTCAATCAAAAACAATATGAGATTGCTGCGACTGATTTTCCTAAAGGTAAACAGACAGACTTGCTTGCTAAACGCTTATCATTTACACAGGCGAAAGCAGACTTGGCAATCATTCATCAGCTAGCTGATAATAACGGCAGCCTCTATCGTGGTGAATTTGAGTGGGATTATTATTTTTCTTTTAAAAAACAACCCCATTTTGCTGTTTTCTATGAAGAAGAGCTTCCAAAAGGCTATCTGATTTATGACTTTAGTGGGATGGATTTTATTATTCATGAGATGATCTACTTGAATGAGCAAGCCAAAGATACGGTATATCGCTTTGTCTCAAGTCATGCTGGTGCTTTTGAAAAAGTTAAGTATACAGCACCAGATAATACCTTGTTAGAGCAAGATATGCAAGAGCCGAGTCGTGCCAAAATCAGCCTATTACCGGATATGATGGCGCGTATCGTTAACTTGTCCGCGTTTTTAGAACGCTTCCCGATGACTGAAGCTAAGCAGTTTACGATTACGGACGCACTATTACCAGAAAATAATCTCGTTTTTGGTGAAGGGGAAGCAGTCGAGATGACGATCAGTGAGTTTACTATCTATGTCATGCGTGATGTCATACTACGTGACTATTTTTAAACTGGACCTAACTCATATTAGTAAAAAAGAGAGCGTGTTTTAACACATGCTCTCTTTTTTATCGCTTAACACTTCCCAGTTAAAACTGCTTATTTTTAGTCAGTAACGCAGCTATTTAGCGACGACTAATACATGTTGTTTTAAACTATCCAGTGCTTGTCTATCAGTTCCCTTAACAGTAAACTGTTTTTTATCTACAGTGATGTCCTTGGTTTGTGACATATGGATGGTTTGTACGACCTTATCTGATTGATAAAAGATAATTTGATAGGTGAATGCTTTTTCCTTTGCTGTCAACGGCGTATCAAAACGTTGCGCGCTTTTATCATCCTTACCAAATACAAGGTTTAAATTACCTAATAGTGCCTTTAAAAAACTTGGATCGGATGCCTCCCAAGTTCGCTCTTTACCTTGATCATCTTTAATCAGAATCACAGCTTTATCAAGTTTATCAGCCGAAATAATAGGCGTCCCCTTTTGGTGACAGGCACTTAAAAAGAATAAACACATGAGTGAAATGAGTATCATCGCAATCGCTTTTTTTTGTTTCATCTTTGCCTCCCTTTATCAAATGAAGCGTTTAAGTCATTTTGCTTAATTCACGAACAACAAGTTATGTGCGTTGTCATTTTTTAAAATAGCTGTACAAAGCGTTATTTTTAGTCAGGTTTTTAATGATTCTATTATAACATAAAAATAACATGATGAAGTGAAATAGTTAATCGATAGAGCTTTCTTAAAAAAACTGAGTTGACAAATCTTCGAAAATACGATATTATAATTATCGGGCACCGCTTTAGGCGGTCAGACAGGAGCTCCCATTTGTGGGAGCTTTTTATATTTATCTTTAACCTTATTTAAACCCAATCGTCAGTTTGTACGCAGACTAAGTGATAGGCAACAGTGGATAACTGCTGTAACGCCTATCAATCCATGTCTAGGTGCAAACGATTATTTGTTATTGCGTTTTAAATAGGGTTACTGATAACTCCCGTTTGTTAACAATAGAGTTGCAGTTTAGTTTTTTAAGGTATGTGTAAGTGCTAGTGGACAGTCACTTTTGTGTTTGCTGCGACTATTATATCCTTAAAGTAGCTACTTCAAAATTTTATCAAGGAGAGATAATGACAAAATACATTTTCGTAACAGGTGGTGTGGTTTCAGGTATTGGTAAGGGGATCGTGGCATCAAGCCTTGGTCGTCTATTGAAAAATCGTGGTCTCAAGGTGACGATTCAAAAATTTGATCCTTATATTAATATTGACCCAGGTACAATGAGTCCGTATCAACATGGGGAAGTGTATGTCACTGACGATGGTGCTGAAACTGACCTTGACCTAGGTCACTATGAACGTTTCATGGATGTTAATCTCAATAAATATTCTAATGTCACAACTGGTAAAATCTATTCTGAAGTATTGCGTAAAGAACGTCGTGGCGAATATCTTGGTGCGACAGTTCAGGTTATTCCACATATTACTGATGCCCTTAAAGAGAAAATCAAACGTGCAGCAGCAACAACTGATTCTGATGTGATCATCACAGAAGTTGGTGGTACGGTTGGTGATATTGAGTCACTACCATTTCTTGAAGCACTTCGTCAGATGAAATCTGATGTTGGCTCAGATAATGTGTTCTATATCCACACGACACTCTTACCTTACTTAAAGGCTTCAGCTGAAATGAAAACAAAGCCAACACAACATTCAGTTAAAGAGTTGCGTGGGTTAGGTATCCAACCGAATATGATCGTCATCCGGACGGAAACACCTGCTGAACAAGGGATTAAAAATAAAATTGCCCAGTTTACAGATGTAGCACCTGAAGCGGTTATCGAGTCATTAGATGTCGAGCATTTATATCAAATTCCACTGAACTTACAAGCGCAAAGTATGGACGATATCGTCTTGGAACATTTGAAACTTGACTTACCACAAGCAGACATGACAGAGTGGACTGAGATGGTGCATCATGTTATGAATCTCAAGAAGAAGACAAAAATTACTTTGGTAGGTAAATATGTTGAATTACCAGATGCCTATATTTCTGTTGTTGAAGCCTTAAAACATGCGGGCTATCCTGCTGATACTGACATTGACCTTAACTGGATTCAATCAAATGATGTAACAGCTGAAAATGTTGCAGACTTGTTAAGCGATGCTGATGGCATTATTGTACCTGGTGGTTTTGGACCACGTGGTACAGAAGGTAAGATCGCAGCAATCCAATACGCGCGTGAAAATAACGTACCTATGTTGGGTATTTGTCTAGGCATGCAGTTGACATGTGTTGAGTTTGGCCGTAATGTCCTTGGTCTTGATGGTGCAAATTCTAGTGAGCTAGACCCTGAAACGAAGTTCCCAATCATCGATTTAATGCGTGATCAAATCGACGTAGAAGACATGGGTGGTACGCTGCGTTTAGGTCTTTATCCTGCTAAGCTAAAAGCACATTCAGTGACAGCAGCAGCCTATGATAACCAAGAAGTGATTCAACGTCGTCATCGTCATCGCTATGAGTTTAATAATACCTATCGTGAACAATTTGAAAAAGCAGGATTTGTTTTCTCAGGTGTTTCTCCAGATAATCGTTTGGTTGAAATTGTTGAAATTCCAGATCACAAATTCTTTGTCGCTTGTCAATATCATCCAGAATTATCAAGCCGTCCAAACCGTTCAGAAGGACTTTATACAGCATTTATCAAAGCATCTGTTGAGAATTCAGAAGCCTAATATAAGAAAAAAATGTCAGACTAGATCTGATGTTTTTTTATTAAGCGTTTTTAGGATACCTTTTGCAAGCAAGTACAGCTCATTATCTAAGGCAGTCAGGTTCGAAATAAGTTAGAGTTAGCCTTAATTTAAGCAAAAAAAATAAACCAATCGGTTTATTTAGCGCTGTAAGCTTTGGTATCTGGTAAAATAGCAACCTTGTCAAAAACGAAAATAAAAATGACAAATGCAACTGCAATAATAGCAGATAGGCTTGGGTTAAGTGCTGAAGCGTTAAGCTTAGCGATGATAAAACCAGCAACTTCACTTAGAATGAGTGACCAAAATAGGAGAACTAAGAATTTCATAAATGCATCTTCTTTCTAATATGAGATAACAAACTGCAAAGACTATCAGTTTTGGTATCTCCTAGTATGTTTCTTCTCTCAAAATAAAGTATAATAGAAATAAAGTAATTTTGCAAGAATAATGTAAATGGATTGTTTAGCTTGTCATGTTTATTTGAGTTACTTGTTAGCTTGATAATGATCATCTAGTGAATAAAAAAAATTAACAAATTGAGAGGGTGGGCTATGTACGCACAATTGAATACAAAGACTGTTTACAGTTTTATGGGCTCAACCGTGAAATTAGCAGATTATCTGACAGCTGCCAAAGCACTTGGCTATCAAACACTAGGTATTTCGGATATCGATAATCTCCATGCAGCCCATCAGTTCATGACATTGGCACTAGGTATGGGGATCAAACCTGTTGTTTCATTTGAAACGACTTGTGTCATCGATAGTCTACCAATTCAACTCTCCTTTATTGCTAAAACGTCCGAAGGGCTCAGTAATCTTTATCGGATTTCAAGCAAGAAAAATTTTGGATTTCATACGCTATCTGATATTGCAAGCCATTTTTCTGATGTCGCAATCGTTGTTGGGTCAGACTATGCAGTTGATAATATCTTGAAACAATTACCCAAAGAGGATGTCTATGTTGGCTTATTAAAACCGACGGTGCAAGAATTTTCACGTCCTAAAATACCGTTTTTATCTGTTAAGTACCTAGATCCTGCAGATGCCAATACACTGACGATTTTAGAGCATATCAAAAATGGGATAAAAGTTGATGAAAGTCTGACGGTCGCCCATTCTGAGAGCTTACATGCTGCGTCGACGGTCTCAGAGCTGTTTGATCAAAAAAGTCTACAAAACTTGGATGAGCTTGTTTCAAGCATTCACTATCAAGCCATGGATGGCAGTTTAGCCCTACCAACTTTTAATCAGGATATGGCAGCAGCAACTGAGCTACGACAGATTGCGACTGCTTTTCTTGAGGCTGAGCAGAAGGTAACCCCAACCTATCTAGAAAGACTTGAGCATGAATTAACGACCATTCATGAGATGGGATTTGATGATTATTTTCTAATCGTAGCAGATGTATTACGTTATGCGAGGTCTGAAAATATCTATACAGGCATGGGGCGAGGTTCTGCGCTAGGTTCTTTGGTAGCATATGCGCTTCAGATTACAGGGGTAGACCCTGTGGCTAATAGCCTGCTATTTGAACGCTTTTTGAATCCTGAACGCGCTAGTCTACCCGATATCGATATCGATATGCCAGATAATAAACGCGCAGATATTTTGGCTTATGTGAAGAATCGCTATGGCAGTAGTCATGTGGCTCAGATTATGACTTTTTCAACTTTTGGTATGAAGCAGAGTTTTCGTGATGTTGCCAAAGTATTTGGCATGACAGAAATCGAAATCTCACATGTATCGAGTATGATTGGTCGATCAGATACACTGGCACAGGAATATGCGAAAAATAATCGACTGAGAGCAGAGATTATTAATGACACGCGGCTACAAACGGTCTTTAATTATGCGCAAAAAATAGAGGGCATGCCCCGTCAAAAGTCAGTGCATGCCTCAGGTGTCGTTTTAGCAGCACAGGACTTAACTAACTATTTGCCCATAGCGCCTGGTGAGATGTTACCCATCACGCAGTTTGAAGCACATGATGTTGAGGCGATTGGCTTAATTAAATTTGACTTTTTAAGTATCAAAAATTTAACCTATATTAATGACATGCGTGATTTGGTCAAGGCACGTTATGATAAACTGATTAATATCAATCAGATTGATTTAAACGATCAGCAAACATTAAGCCTATTTAGAGAGGGACAGACACTAGGGATTTTCCAATTTGAAAATCCGCAAATGATGTCTTTCCTACGACAACTTAAGCCAACCGAATTTTCAGATGTTGTTGCAGCAACATCTATCTTTAGACCAGGACCATCAGCCTTCATTCCTGAGTTCATAAAAAGACGGCATGGTGATGAAGTAGTCATTTATCCGGATAGCACGATCTCACATATTTTAAAACCTACCTATGGGATCATGATTTTTCAAGAACAGATCATGCAAGTGGCACAGATTTTCGCTGGTTTTTCTCTTGGGCGTGCTGACCTGCTTAGACGTGCCATATCTAAGAAAAAAGGGGACGAGTTTGAACTGCTCAGAGCCGAATTCATTTCGGGTAGTTTAAAAAATGGGCATAGTCAAGATAAGGCAAGTGAAATTTATGAGTTGATCGAGCGGTTCGCTAATTATGGCTTTAACCGATCACATGCCTTTGGTTATGGGGCGCTAGCAGTTCAGATGGCCTTCTTTAAAGCCCATTATCCTGATGTCTTCTATGAAATTATGTTGCGTGATAGTAAGCGTTTAGCCTTGTTAAATGATGCTAGGGCAGTTGGATTTACATTAGCCCCCGCCTACATTAATCGCATGCCCTATTATGATAAGTTATCAGATGGTCAAATCGTTGTCGGCATGCGTGCCATAAAAGGCCTATCACGTGAGTTAGCACTTTGGATACTTGAACATCGCCCATTTTCTAGCTTACAAGCCTTTATCCAAAAATTACCAGATAATTTTCAAAAAGTTGCCATCATCCAACCCTTGATCTCAATCGGTGCTTTCGATGAATTTGAGCCTAATCGGCGTAAATTAGTTGAAAATTTAGCGAAACTAGTTGACTTTAGTGCAGTCTTTCAAACGGATTTATTTGCCACATCGGCTTCAAATTTAACCTTTGCTTATACAGAATATGAAGATTATAGCCCTGCAGAAAAATATCAGATGGAGTTTGATCTGATGGGCATCGCCGTAACAGAGCATCCCTTGATGGCGATTGCTAAGCAGAGACAGGGTAACTTTACGGCCATCTCAAACTTGGTTGCCAATCAAAAGGTGACCGTTTTGGTGGAGCTAACGCATCTTAAAACGCACAGAACCAAAGCGGGTGCAACCATGGCATTTTTGAACGTAACAGATACACAAGATGTCTTAGATGTGACCCTGTTTCCAGAAGTGTACCATCATTACTTAGCTGATATCAGTGAAGGGACGTTTTATCTGATTATGGGAAAAGTGTCTGAGCGAAATGAGCGGTTGCAACTTGTAGCAGATGGTCTGGTTAAAGTCGAAGCAACAGATAAAAAAGTATGGTTGGCGATTGCTGATACGTCTAAAAATAAGAGAATTGCCCAAATATTAAGTGAGTTTCCAGGTAATCTACCGGTCGTTCTCTATAATGAGACAACAAAGACGACACAGCTGACAACCAGCTATGTCAATGATACTGAGCTATTGTTGAAGCGCCTAACAGGTTATGTCACTAAAGCAGTGATTAGATAAATTGAATAGTTGAATTGAACAAGCCTTGGTGCTTGTTTTTTGATGTTTGATTCAAATTCAGTTAGCAAAAAAACACAAGTACCGAAGTATTTGTGTTTACTAATCAACGTGTTAGACAGCCGTGATGTAATCGCTAACTGAGCTGTCCGAGTCTATGTTTATAAGCAATATAGGATTTTAATTAACGATTAAGCAGCTTCCTTAGCAGCCTTTAGCGTTTCTTGTTCTTCTTTGACAAGTTTTATGTCGTAGAATTTGATAAATGGTAAGTAGATAGCAAAGGCTACAAAGAAGGTAATTAGGGCTAAAAAGATTGCTCTAACATCTCCTGCTGTGCCTATGAAGGCACCTAAACCAATCGGGCTAGGCCATGGCACTTGTGCAATGATTGGTTTAACAAATTGGAGTTTAATTGCCCAGTAAGCAATAGAACCGGCTCCGATAGGCGCAAGGAAGAATGGAATGGCAAGATAAGGATTATAAACAATGGGAATCCCGAAGATAAGGGGTTCATTAATATTGAAAATACTTGGCACGATAGAGGCTTTACCTAATATTTTGAGTTGTTCAGATTTTGCTAAGAATACAAGGTAGAGACAGAGACCTAAAGTTGCACCAGAACCACCCATGATGACAAATGAGTTGGTGAATTCTCCAGCAAATGGAATTCTGCCACCAGCGATATTAGTTTCAAGATTAGCTAGTGTGATTGGTGTGATAAACGCACCGATGATGTTAGCACCATGTATACCAACGATCCAAAGCGCATGGATAAAGAATAAGATCACACACATACCAAGCCATGAATTAGTCAAGTTTGTAACGAATCCAAATGGAATTGAGATCATATTGAAGATGTCTGTACCAAGGGCAACGAGAACACCATTAATGGCTAAGGTAACAACAGTGATTACGAAGGCAGGGATTAGGGCAGTAAATGAGCGAGCGACACCAGGTGGTACTGCATCAGGCATTTTGATAACAAGGTTCTTTTTAACACAGAAGACATAAAGGTTGACAGCAAGTGCCCCCATGATGATGGCAGTAAAGATACCAGCAGTACCAAGACGATCAAGACTTGAACCCCCAACGCGCCAGCCATTGATAACTTTTGCTGAATCTGTGACGGTTTGTAAAACAGTGAAAGCACCATTTTTGTAGACTAATTCAGGAATACACATGAAGAAGGCAGCAACTGATAGAAGTGCACCATTTAATGGGTTAACGGCAACACCCTCTTCTTCGTAAATTTTTGTATATTCATACCCAATAACGATGGCGAAGTAGAGTGACAAAATACCCATTGTACATTTGTTTGCGAGCATATACAAGTCAGTATATTTAAAGAAGGTATCGTTGAAAAGCCCAGTAAGTCCCGAAAATGCTAATGGTATGATATTAAATACCAAGAACATGGATCCGACGATGGTAAATGGAATACTGGCCAGTCCAGCTGCCATGATTGCACGAACCGGACGATAGGTTGCCAATTTACTCATTGGCCCCATGAGATATTTTTCTAATAAAGCAAATCCTTTTTTCATATTTTCCTCTTTTCTAAAAGGTAACTTGATAGACTAAGTTTGTTCTACATTAAAATGTAAGGTCTAACCTGATATTAAAGGTGATGACAAACTTTGATTAATAAAGTTACCTGATCAATAATTAGTTTGGCAGTGATTGCTTATATTGTTGAATACGTTGATATTGTTTGTCTTTATTAATGCTGATGCGTCTTATTTTACCTAACATAGCAAGACAAATAAGCGCAAACAGACCGGAAGAAATGGCAACACCAATTCTGACTTCAACCGATGCATTTAAAAATGGGAATATACGATTAAATAGCGGTGTTGTCGCGATAATGAGTGAGCCAATAAATACTAAAGTTTGTAAGATAAAGTAGCCTTTGGTAAATTTAACGAGACTAATAGGTGTACTGTATAGTTTGATCTGTTCCCAGATAGCCGGAAGTTGTGACAAAATAAGGAGTATAGGGATGATGATCAAGTTGGAATGACTTAATAAGTAGAGTAGGACAGTGTATAAATTAATAAAGAATAGGCAATCACCGACATACCGAATGAGTAGAAACCGATTATAGGTCATCACTTTAATACCTGTACTTTGACGATTTGCTTCAAATTGTTTCTTTTCTTTTGGTGTCATTAGTGCCTCCTTTTAAATTACTACGTTATACGGTGCGTTCATAAAGCACTCTCATCCGTTCAGCGACTTCCTTTAAGGTCATGGTCGTCATCAGATGATCTTGTGCGTGCACCATGATGATTTCTATGATGATTTCTTCGCCTTTAGCATAATCTTGCAATAAGGACGTTTGCGCATGATGGGAGAGAACAAGTTCATCATTTGCCTCAGCTAATTTCTTGTCAGCTCCCTTAAAATCATTGGCTTCCATCAAGTCATAAGCCTCGTGAATGAGTGTCCTTGCGTTACCACTATGTAAAATGAGTTCAAATGCGATGACTTGTAAGGTTTCAGCTGTTTGTGTCATGCTTACCTCTTTCTTTTTTAGGTTATATAAGTGGTATGAATAGGTCGATAAAGTCATCAAACGTTTCAGCTACCAGTAATTTTTCTTGGACATCTGGTAAGTCCAATAATGCGACAATTGCTTTTGTTGCAAGTGTTAAGTGTGGATTCTCGGTTTTAGAAGGTGATAGTAAGAAAACGATATGAATCATTGGAAAGTCAGGTTGCCAGTTGATGCCTGTTTTAGAGATAGCAACGCCGATTTTTGCTGTGATGCCTTGTGGCACGATTGGATGTGGCACTGCGATACTATCGCTGAAGACAACGGAACTGAGCTGTTCACGTGATAGGATTTGTTCATGCATTTTAATCGCATAGTCATCATTCTCATCTATTTTTAGTCGATTTAACAGTGTATCAATCACACTTGTTTTTTTGGATTCCGTGGTGATTAAGAAACTGTCTGCTGAAAATAAACTTTGACAGAGATCTCGTTTTTCAGTTGAGGTCAGTGATGATAGCTGGTCGATTTCACTATGTGAACCTCGTGGTCTGACCTTATCAAATGTTGCTGATACTTGGCTCACATCATCTTTGTCTAAGAAAACACTGACGTGAACAGTCGGGACAGTAAAGACCAGCTTGCTCAAATCAATCGAAGAGATGATAACGTCTACTTCATGTAGCATTGCTTGACTCAAATCAAAGTAGCCATAAACGCCAACTATGGTAATTTTTTTACCAAACGTCTTCTCAATCCGCGTCCTAAGGAGTTGTGCACTACCAATGCCTGTCGCACAGACGACAAGGACTCGGATTGTTTGTTTGTCCTTTGCTTTTTCGAGTGCCACCATGAAATGAAGTGTCAGATAAGCCCACTCATCATCAGAAATTTGACTAGCCGAAAGTTGCGGTAGCTGTCCTAAAATAGCTTGTGTCAATTGAAATTCAAAGGTGAAATCTGATTTAACCTTGTCTAGTAATGGATTGACGAGTACCATACCGTTTGTGATACGTAATTGCATTGCTGTGATATGTGCCATTAATGCACTTACGAGTTCGATATCCTCAGAGAAGGTATAACCTGTTTCTTTATCAGAGCATGATAAACAACTTTTTAGCGCAACTTCAAGTGACAGTTCAGCCGGTTTGGTTTGCTTTGTTGCAGTTGCTTTAGATACCAAATGTAAGGCTAGAAAAGAGATTTCTTGACTAGGGAAGTTAATCTGTTGCAGTATTTCAACACGCGCTATAATCTCTTGTGCCACTTGATAGGCGATAGTTGTAGCAGAAACTTCTACAATTTCTGTCGTTGAGATACTAATCGATTGCTTTAAGCGGTTAATGCTTAGTGCTAAGTGTAAGACTAGATTTTGAATGACAAAATCATGGACTTTAAGGTGTGCTTTTCGACATTCCTCTATAATGATTAATGTGATTGCGTCCAGGCGAATACCTGCAAAAAAATGTGTATCACCGATGTGCTCTTGTACAAACTGAACATAGTTTTGTCCAAAGAAGTAATCCATGATGAAACGCCGTTTATCTCGCTCCATGCCAGTAATATAAACGCCCTTACCTGCGCGTGAGGTAACAGTCAATCTGTATGGAGAAAGTAGTTGTTTTAAATTGCGAAATTCTTTTGACAGCGTTGAGCGGCTTACGAACAGCTCGGACATGAGTGTTTCAAATAAAACGGCAGTATCATTCAAGAGGAGCCGTGTTAATAGATAATTTTCTCGGTTATCTAATCTATCTGAGTTGTCTGTCGTCGTAGGTAAGGTGTCCAAATGCTGTTGCTTTTTGTATAATATGTCAAAAGCTTGTGGTATGTAAATTTCTAGTTTAAAACCAGCACCATGTTTGACAATAATCTCTGCACCATTTGAGATTAGTAAGGGATTTAGCTGTCTAATATAAGTACGTACCGTACGCTCGGACATCCCTATATATTCACCAATTTCAATTGCAGTCAGAAATTTATGTTTGTTCTGATGAAGCGTTTGAAGTAGTTGGTCTTCTTTTTTAAGCATGTACCAGCATCTCCTAAAAATTTTCTAGTGTTACATCAATCAGTCAGGCATATTGTCCAAAATTAGCTTGGCCATTTTTTCAATCCCCATTGGGATGGGGATGTATGCTGGAAATGGGATTTCAACTACAGGTTTTCCAACACGCTTGCCAGCTTCTGCAAATTGTTTAAAATACATTTTGGTTTGAGGGCTGATGATAAATAAGTCGAAGTCACTGGTTTCGATTGCTTTGTTGCCTTCTGTTGCAGTTGTTGCATCGACTATGATGTCAATGTCCTTTGCTTTGAAGTAATCAGTCGTTTTTTGTGCCATAACAGAAGATGACATCCCTGCTGCACAGATAATCAGTGTTTTTTTCATAAGTATTGCCTTTCTGTGGATGATAGATAGTGTGGTTGTAACTTATTGTTTGAAGTCTAGTGAGGCCCCGTTGCTTGAGATGACGTTTTGATACCAATAGAAAGAGTCTTTTTTACTACGTTCTAGCGAACCGTTACCAGCGTTATCTTTGTCGACATAGATAAAGCCATAGCGTTTTTCCATTTCGCCAGTTCCAGCAGAAACTAGATCGATACAGCCCCATGGGGTATAGCCAATCAGGTCAACCCCGTCCTCAATGACAGCCTTTTTCATTTCGACAATGTGTGCCTTAAGGTAATCAATTCGATAGGTATCATGCACTTGTCCATCTGCATCGACTTGATCATAAGCGCCAAACCCATTTTCCACAATAAATAAGGGCAGGTGGTACATGTCTGTTAACCAATTGAGTGTATAGCGTAAGCCTTCAGGATCAATCTGCCAACCCCAGTCAGAAGCTTTAACATACTCATTTCGTACCAGTTGTGTACTTTCATCATAGTCAAAATTTTCACTACCAGGTGTATGCCTGATTGCAAATGACATATAGTAGCTGAGCCCGATGTAGTCGACGGTACCGGTTTTTAGTATGGCTAAGTCATCCTCTGTGATATCAAGCTGATACCCTTTTCTTGTCCACTCTTTTTTTAGCCACTCAGGATAGGTACCATGAACATGGACATCAGCAAAATAGTAGCGGTGTTCCATGGCTTTTTGTGCCATGATGATATCTTTCGGATGACAGGTCTGTGGATAAATAGGGCCCATGGCGATCATACAGCCAATCTCTAAATCAGGGTTGATCTCATGCCCAATTTTGACAACTTTAGCACTAGCAACTAATTCATAATGTGCTGCTTGATACATGATCTCTTCACGGTTTTCACCGGGTTCATAGTAAATCCCTGAGTTTGTAAATGGAGCAAAGTCTTCATTGAAATTAGCTTGATTATTAATCTCATTAAAAGTCATCCAGTGTTTTACCTTAGTATGGAAACGAGTTAAACAAGCTGTTGCAAACCTTTCAAAAAAGGCGATAGTCTGCCGATTTCTAAAGCCACCATAATTTTCCACTAAAGCATAGGGCATCTCAAAGTGCGATAAGGTAACAATGGGTTCAATCCCATATTTCAAACATTCATCAAATAAATCATCATAAAACTGTAGGCCAGCTTCATTAGGCTCTGTCTCATCTCCTTTCGGGAAAATACGTGTCCAGGCAATTGACGTTCTAAAACAAGTGAAGCCCATTTCTGCAAAAAGCGCGATATCTGTTTTGTAACGATGATAGAAATCAATTCCCTCATGATTGGGGTAGTATTCACCAGCTATGATACCTTTGGTAATTGAACGGTAATGATCAGGTCCACCAACGGTCATGACATCAGCAACGCTAATACCCTTACCATCGATATCCCAAGCACCCTCTAATTGATGAGCAGCAACTGCACCTCCCCATAGAAAATTATCTGGTAATGAATTTGACATGTTTTTAGATCTCCTCTCTCTATAGTGTCATCATACTAGGAAAGCCCTTTCATTACCATTGGCTATTTTACCGTTTCATAACGGTAAAATAGGATAAAATTTAGTTTTTTAAACATAAACCTCTTTTATACAAATATACAAAATACTCATTTAATTATAACTGAAATGAGTTATTTATCAGTAATTAGTGAGGTATTGATGAAAAATATATAAATTCAGATACTTTTTTCATCAATATCAAATAGTTAGAGGTGGATACAATAAAAAAACCAAATAAATGGTCATCTCTTAACGCTAAGTAAACAGGTAATCCACAAAATTTAGTTGATTTAAAAAACAGTCTCTAGTTTGAAAGCATCAAACTAGAGACTGTTACAGTATTTAAATTAGATGAACTTATAAACTGAAACCCACATGAGTACAGCGGCTGCCATAACAAACAAGTGCCATACGACGTGTGCATAAGGAAACTTTAGAGAATAAAAATAAGCACCACACGTATAAAGAACACCACCAACAAATAAGAGCCACACACCAGGATGGGGCAGTGCATCCCAAAGTGGTTTTAAGGCAAATACGATGAGCCAGCCCATGATGACATACAGAACAGTTGAGATTTTGGGCACATCATCCCATTTGGGGAGAAAAATAGATTTCAGTACGACACCAGCTATGGCACAAGCCCAAACGATGGCAAAAAGCGTCCAACCTAGCCAACCATTTAGCGTGATTAAGCAGTAGGGTGTATAAGTACCTGCTATAAGCAGGTAGATGGATGAGTGATCAAAGACTTGGAAGACTTGATTTGCCTTGGTAAAAATGAGACTGTGAAAGAGGGTTGAAAAAAGAAAAAGTAAGACTAAGGTTGTCCCATAGATACTATAGCTAACGATTTGGATGGCCGAATGATTAGCAGATCCCTTTAGAATAAGCAAGATAAGTCCTGCAACAGCAAAGGCAAAGCCAATACCATGCGTAACAGCATTGAAGACTTCATTTGTAATGATATAAGCTTTAGAATTTTTCAAAAGATACCTAGTTTCTATTTGTGGTCGTTATTGGGTCATTCTAGTCTAAAGTCACGTTTAAGAAAGAGTGCATTTGATGGCATTATACTCAGAATTTGATATAATAATTAACAGAGGGTTTGCAAAGCAACATCTAGTTTTGGAAACCACTTCATCTATAGTATACCATATTTTTGGGAAATGCTACTATTTTTTAAAAAAAATATGATTTTGAACAGAAAAGAGTTTAAGAATGACGATAAAAATTGTGACGGATTCGACAATTACAGTTGATCCAGAGCTGATTGAGAAATATAACATTACGATTGTGCCGCTTGCCATATTGATTGATGGTGTCCTATACCAGGATACCGATTTATCAGCAGAAACGTTCATGGCAAAAATGAAAGCAAGTAAACATCTACCTAAAACATCACAGCCACCGGTTGGTGTATTTACAGAAGTTTACGACAGATTAGCTGAAGATGGCAGTCAAATCATCAGTATTCATTTGACTAAAGCCTTATCAGGTACGGTAGAAGCAGCCCGTCAAGGTGCCATGTTATCAAATGCTGATGTGACAGTCATTGATAGTGATTTTATCGACCAAGGCTTAAGATTTCAAGTGGTTGAAGCCGCTAAGTTAGCTGCGAAAGGTGCGTCCAAAGAAGACATTATTGCCGCAACGATCAAGACTAAAAATAATACGGAACTTTATATTGGCATAGCAAATCTTGATAACTTGGTCAAAGGTGGTCGAGTTAATCGTGTAACGGGTGTATTAAGTGGCCTCTTAAATATCAAAATCGTTATGGAATTTGTTGATAATAACCTGCAACCTATGTTGAAAGGCCGGGGAAATAAAACCTTTCAAAAATGGTTGGACGACTTTATGTCGAAAATTTCTGGTCGTAAAGTGAAGCACATTGGTATTTCACATGCTGAAAATCTCACATTTGCACAACATATGAGAGATCAACTACAACCATTTGTGTCTGAAAAGATTTCAGTTCTAGATACAAACTCAACTGTAGCAACACATACAGGACCAGGGGCTTGGGCACTTCTGATTGAATTTGAGTAAGATTAACTAAGTAAGAGTAGCATCGTCATTAAATAGGATAACGATATATAATTGGTAATAGAGAAATGCATCAAGCATATGGCTACTCAAAAAAGTTAATGATTATAAATGAAGGTATCCACTATGGGAAATAAGATAAAACACAAAAAATTGAGTCAGTCCATTCGCTGGGTAATTGAAGTTGCCCTCTTTTTAGTGGCAATCGTTATCTTTTTTTGGGGTCTTAACAATTTTTGGATGAGGCCAGTCAATTCTGATTTGTCTAATGGCAAGTTTAGAGGCACTTTGACGCAAAAAAAGTTTAATTATGTGGCGATTGGAGATTCTTTAACAGAAGGTGTGGGAGATCGGACAGCCCAAGGCGGTTTTGTCCCTTTATTAGCCCATAATATAGATGATACCTATGATGTACAAGTCAAGTCCCAAAACTTTGGGGTTTCAGGTAATACCTCAACCCAGATTTATAAACGGGTAACAACCGATAATAAAATTCAAAAGGCAATCAAGAAAGCTGATTTGATCACGATTACCGTTGGTGGAAATGATGTGATGAAGGTTATCAGAACACAGTTAGCCAATTTATCTGAAACATCATTTAAAGCGCCTGCTAAAGCTTACCAAAAACAGATTTCAGACCTTTTTGCTTATATCCGACAGATTAATCCTGATGTACAGGTTTATGTCGTAGGTATCTATAATCCTTTTTACCTAAATTTTCCGGATATTAAGCAAATGCAAGATGTAATTGATAATTGGAATATCGCGACGAAAGCGATTGTTGATAAGCAAAAAAAGATGTACTTTGTACCGATTAATGATTTATTGTACCAAGGACTTGATGGTAATGAAGGTGTGACAGAAAAAACGGAGACCTCTCATACAATCACCAATAATGCTTTATTTGAAGAAGACCACTTTCATCCCAATAATATTGGTTATCAAGTGATGAGTGATGCAGTTGCAAAAGCGTATAAGGAGCATGCAAATGAAAAATAAGTACTGGAAATACATTTGTTTACTTGTATTAGCCTTTAATATTGCGATTATCGCTGTTATTGGCGTACAAGTAACCAAGCATAGGGACCAAAAGATACTAGATAATGTTAGTGTGATTAAGGGCGTGAATAAAGTTGCTGATATTTCAACAAATACGGAGCAACTTAACACAGTTATTAATAAATACTTAGCTGATTTCCAAGATGATAAGATGACTTATAAGTTTTATCTGTCAGATAAGGCTGTTCTCGAAGGTTCTTACAAGCTATTTGGGACAAGTATCCCCTTATACATCTATTTTGAACCTTATGCCTTAAACAGTGGCGCAGTTGACTTAAAAGTGACAAGCATTTCTATCGGTACTTTAAACATACCTACTAAAACAGCTTTGAGCTATATTAAAGGTGCTTATAAATTACCTAGTTTTGTCACGATTAATTCACAAAAGCAAGACGTATTAATTGACCTACCACAGGTTGCGATTGCTAAAGATACCTTTTTACAAGCAGGAAAGATAGATCTTAAAAATGGTCAATTCGTCTTTCATTTGATGCAAAAGTAGCTTAAAACCAATTTTTATGTAAAATGACTCACAAAAGTGCTAGAAATAGCATTTTTACTTGCTTTAATAGCAGTTAGTTGCTATAATAAAGTTTGCCTAAGGGTAAAAATATTATTGGAGGACATTTTTAAAATGGCTAACAAACAAGAATTAATCGCAAAAGTTGCAGAATCTGCAGATTTAACAAAGAAAGACGCTGAAAAAGCAGTAAACGCTGTTTTTGAATCAGTTTCTGGATTCCTTGCAAAAGGTGAAAAAGTTCAATTAATCGGTTTTGGTACTTTCGAAACTCGTGAACGTGCAGCTCGTGAAGGTCGCAACCCACAAACTGGTGCTGCTATCAAGATTGCAGCAACAACTGTACCTGCATTCAAAGCTGGTAAAGCTTTGAAAGACGCGGTTAAATAATTTAACTGTCAAAAGATGACAACCATGCGATTGTGTGGTTGTTTTTTTGTTTTTAAATTTTAAAAGGGGCATAAAAATTGCCTTATCGGCAATGGAAACTAGCTGAAATTTATGGATGATCTATCAGAAGGTATCAAGATGATGTAACTAGTGCTCAATTACCTACTTATGGGAGTTACATGATCGTATAAACGTCGTATAAACATCGCCTAAATAAACCAAAATAGCTGATAGAATTAGAGTATAAGGCTTGTGGATAGATAGGGAATATAAATTAAAAAGTATCGAACACAAGTTTTAAAATAAACTAAATAAAAACTAGGAGGATATGTATGAAGACTGGAGTTAACGGCTTAAACTTGATTAAAGAGTTTGAAGGATGTCGACTGACGGCATACGATATAGGTGATGGCATGATAACCATAGGCTGGGGACATGCGGAACCTGTAGGGAGAACTAATCTAATCGCTGGGGTTACAACATGGAGTCAATCACAAGCTGATTCACAGTTGGTTGCTGATCTAGTGGAGTATGAAAACGCAGTAGATAGTTTTTTCACTCGATCGTTCAATCAAAATCAATATGATGCGCTTGTATCATTTGCTTATAATTTAGGAGGCGGTGTGTTTTCTAGAGATGGTTGGGGTAGAAATGCTAATGATGCATCGATTACATATGATATCATGCTTTATTGTAATAAAGGTACGCCATATGAAGCAGGCATAACTAGACGTCGTAAAGCAGAGGTGGCTCTGTATAATTCAGATTCAGTTGATAATAATTCAAATGATGCTTCAAATGAAGACAAAAAGGAAAAGGGAGAGTTAAAAATGTTTATTGCACAATGTAGTGGTGGGGATGTCAATCAATATATTAAAAACGGAACATTTGTTTTGTTTAATTTGAGCCGTGGTATCTATAGTGTACTTAATGGCCAGGGTCAAGTTGATGCGGTAACAGAAGGACACCAGCTATCAACAGGTAAATCACTAAGTAAAGGTGCTATGAATAACGTCGTAATTACCAACTTAATTAACGGGTCTAAATTAGACTATCGCGGTTAAATTTTTTAGTAAGCAATACAAAGTTGACACTACTGGTCAGTAGTGAGCCTAGAGAGTTATGTGCTGAGCGGTTTCGATTCCCATGTGGTCAATAGTTTAATTGATTAAGTCAGGGTATGATCTCTGACTTTTTGTTTTACTTTAATTCTTGTATGCTTTTTATATGACTTTTTAATAAGAAAATCACTGTTTTCGACATAAAATGTATTTTTTATTAAAATAATAAATGTTTTTTCGGTGATAATATTGATTAAAATAACATTTTTTAAGTCTGGATATACGAATTCCTCTTATATTATACAAAATATTAGTGAGATAGATTGGAATTTAAAAAATAAAAAATGCTTGATAAATATAGACCTAACCTCTCGTTGTAACTACTTCTGTACAAATATTTATGAGTTGATTTATACTGGAAAATGAATTAATATTCATAAAGCTAAACTGATTGACATTCAATAACGAATCTGATATTATAGTTAAAGTAACAAAGAGGTTATTAATCTTTGTTAATAAAAATATAATAAAAACATGAAAAGAATGGACGTTAATTAAAAATGAAGAAACATAAAAAGAAGTATCTTGTCGCTTTAGTTGTGATGTTGTTGTCTGCTGGAACAGTTGGTGCTAGGGCTGTTTTCGCTAATGGAGATGTCATCTGGGGTGGAGAAAGCAATACGCAATCAATTTCAGATTCTCTAGATAAGCTATCTTTAAATATTAAGCAGAAGAAAGATTCAATTTCATCATTGAATTCATCATTGGAAACTGTCAAAAGAGATCTAGAGACATCAAAAGGTAGCATTGAGGCTTACAAAAATTCTGTGTCTGGTTATGAGAGCCAAATTTCAAGTCTTAAGGGTCAGTTAGTATCAAAAGATAACGAAATTGCAGGCAAGCAAAACGAAATTCAACAAAAAATTACTGAAATTCAACAAAAGATTACTGAAGGTAACCAAAAAGTTGCGGCAAAACAAGCTGAGCTAAATGCTAAACAAAATGAAGTTAATACGATCAGCCAACAGTTATCAGAGTCAAACAGAAAACTAGGTGACTTACAAAATAGCTACAGTCAAAAAGCTTCTGATTTAGAAAAAGCTAACTCAACAATTGCTGACTATGCAGCTAAATTAGAAAAAGCAAAAAATGAAGTAAATAATTTGAAACAAAAAGCTGATAAAGTTGTTAGCGAAAATCAATAACAAATAGATAAAAAATACCTAATGGGTGTTTTTTTCTATGTTCAGGGATATTTTAATTTAGGTAGTTAATTAACGATGACCAAGTGTTAGCCTTTATTTACTTGTAAGTTGACAGCGTCTTGCCTTAATTTTGCTACAATGATAAGGAGGTGAAAGATGAAAACATTGACTTTAATAGCGGATACTTTATCAGGCGTTGATAAGGTAAGCATCAAAAAAGGACATGAAGAAACTCAAAATAGCGAGTATGAGGGGCTCATCCTTACAATAAATGGTCAATCTTATCGGAGTAGGTTAGCTAAATTGACACCAAAGAAAGTGGGCTATTTTGTTGCCTTTTGGGAAAAAGATACTAATCATCAAAATCAGGCTTTTGACATGGCAAATACGCCGGATAAATTAATTATTTCTATTATAGATGGTGATCTGAAGGGACAGTTTATTTTCCCTAAATCAATCCTGATAAAGCAAGGTATCCTACGAAGTGAGCATGCTAAAGGCAAGATGGCCATGCGGGTCTATCCAACTTGGCTTGATCACTTAAATGCGACAGCTAGTCAAACACAAAAATGGCAAGGTGCTTACTTTGTTGATTTATCATCAGAAGTTGACCATAACAGGGTTGCCCAGCTATATTTTGCTTGATCGTCACCCATCTTAATAGCCAAGCACAATAATAATAGGAGATATGATATACTAGTATGTAAGAATATCTTTATTCTGTCGCCACCTAAATGTGGTTTAGCTGAACGAAAAATGAGCAGATAAAAGGGGAATTATGCTACCAAATACGGGAGAGCAAGCTTTGAAATTTTTGCCAATCATTGGCGCTGTCATCATTATCATCGCAATTATTTTATTTGTATACATTAAAAGAAAAGGAAGTAAAAATAAATGAGCGCAGTACACGCAGTCTTATACACAAAACCTCATTGTGCACCATGTAAAATGACGACTAAATTGATGGATAGTCTTGGTATGCCTTATGAAAATACCTATTATGGTAATTCAGAGGAAACAAACTCGATTGAACTTGATAGCCATAATGAGGTCAAGCGAACTTGGAGTGAGAAAAAAGTTGAAAAACTTAAGGAAAAATATAAAATTACGTCGCTACCCTTGATCAAGATTATTGATGATGAGACTGAAGCAGAAATTGAATTTTGGTCAGGATTTAGACCGGATAAAATAAAATTCTGGAATGAAAAAATGAATAGCTAAGCTCTCAAGAAAGTAGGGATAGCATTGATAGTTGGCAAGATTGCCAACTTTTTTTTATTAACCACTGTATAGGATGATGGATTTTATATCTGAATAATCGTCATATATTTGTTAAACTAAGTAGGGATAGATTAAAAAGGGGAGAAGTATGAAACAAGAAAAAATGATTAAGTATTTGAGTTGGGTCGCGACAGGGATGTCAATCATGATGTATGTCTCATATATTCCACAGATTGCCGATAACTTAGCTGGGGCGAAAGGCAATCCGATACAACCCTTTGTCGCTGCTGTTAACTGCCTGCTATGGGTTATCTACGGTCTGGGTAAAAAACCAAGAGATTTAGCCTTAGCAACGGCTAATTTTCCAGGAATTATTTTTGGTCTGGTTGCATTTGTGACAGCTTTATAAAAGAGAGTTAGTATAAGATACGATTGATTAGCAATATATCAAGGGTGTTATCACAGTCAACTCTATCAGTTAAAACCAGTAACGCTAGTCTTAGGGTTACTGGTTTTAGTTAGCCTTAAAAGAGAGAAGTATTTAGGCAATAAGCGATATAAACCGAACTTTTAACGCTTAATAAGGCTTAAATATAAACAATAGCAAAAAAACAGTGTATATTTTTGATATAATATGAAGTAATTATAAAGAATTGGGGAGTTATTGTGGTAAAATCTGATATTGAAATCGCACAAGCATCACCTATGCGGGTTATCACTGAGATTGCAGCTAAAGCTGGCATAGCTAGTGATGCGATAGAGCAGTATGGTAACTATAAGGCAAAAATTACCTTTGCTGGTCTTAATGAGTTGGAAAAGCGTGATGACGGTAAATTAATCTTAGTGACAGCCATTACTCCAACACCTGCTGGAGAAGGCAAATCGACTGTAACGATTGGCTTGGGAGATGCCTTGAACCAGCTTGGTCATCAAGCGATGATTGCCTTACGTGAACCGTCTCTAGGACCAGTCATGGGTGTCAAGGGTGGTGCTGCTGGTGGTGGTTATGCGCAGGTTTTACCGATGGAAGACATCAATCTCCATTTTACTGGTGACTTGCATGCGATTACGACTGCTAATAATGCGATTGCCGCGCTATTAGACAATCACATTCACCAAGGAAATGACTTAAATATTGATCCGCGACGTATTATTTGGAAACGTGTCGTTGATTTAAATGATCGCCAACTTCGTCAAATTATTGGTGGATTAGGGTCGCCAGTTAATGGTGTCCCACGGGAAGATGGATTTGATATCACAGTCGCTAGTGAGATCATGGCGGTTTTCTGTTTAGCAACGTCACTTGATAACCTGAAAGCACGCTTGGCGAAGATTGTCGTTGCCTACACGTATATCCGTGAGCCGGTAACAGTTGGGGACCTGGAGATAGCAGGGGCGATTACTGCCTTGTTAAAAGATGCCTTGAAGCCAAATCTTGTACAAACAATAGAAGGGACACCTGCCTTTATTCATGGTGGCCCATTTGCTAATATTGCCCATGGTTGTAATAGTGTCTTAGCGACAAAGGCAGCTTTAAAAGCAGCTGATTTTACAGTGACTGAGGCTGGTTTTGGTGCGGATTTAGGTGGTGAAAAATTTTTAGATATTAAGACACGTGAATTGGCTAAGCACCCTGATGCAGTCGTGATTGTGGCTACAGTTCGTGCCTTGAAAATGCATGGTGGCCTTGCCAAAACAGATCTTGAAGCAGAAAATATCACAGCCTTACAAGCTGGCTTTGCCAATCTCAATCGCCATATTGATAATATAAAGCAGTATGGCTTACCAGTTGTTGTGGCCATCAATGAGTTTGTGACAGATACAGCAGCTGAAATTCAAGCTTTGACTGATCTTTTAGTGACCAAACAAGTTACCTTTTCTTTAACCCAAGTCTGGGCTAAGGGGGGTGCTGGTGGCCTTGATTTAGCTGAGAAGGTTGTTGCTGCAACTCGTCAAGCAAGCGACTTTAACTATCTATATGCGCTAACTGATTCAATTCCAGAAAAGATAAAAGCCATTGTGACCAAAATCTATGGGGGCGCGTCTATTTCATTCAGTAAAAAGGCACAAACGCAAATGACAGTATTTGAAAAACAGGGGTGGTCGAACTTACCCATCTGTATGGCAAAAACACAATATAGTTTTTCAGATGATCAAACGCTGTTAGGTGCACCAGAAGGATTTGACATCACGATTCGTGAGCTTGTTCCTAAGCTCGGTGCAGGCTTTATCGTCGCCTTGACAGGGGATATCATGACCATGCCTGGTTTGCCTAAAAAACCTGCTGCCTTGAATATGGATGTTGATAATTTAGGAAATATTTCAGGACTATTCTAAGCAATTAGCTGGTGTCAATTTTAAAATAATTGGCTTATCTCTTTAGATGACTAGTGCCAATGAATCCTATTTTATCAGGTTAACTAGCTTAATTTGGTATAATGAACTATGAAAAAAATAAAATATGGCATCGTCTCAACTGCTCAAGTCGTCCCAAGATTTATTGAAGGCGTTCGCTTGAGCGGTACTGGCGAAGTGGTTGCGATATCAAGTCGGACACTTGAAGCTGCGCAAAAATTTGCGGCTGACTATGGGATTGCCAAAGCTTATGGCAGTCATGATGCACTCTATGGGGATGCGCAAGTGGATGTGATTTATATCGCAACTTACAATAAAGGGCATTTTCCTGAGGCAAAGAAAGCCTTGTTAGCGGGTAAACATGTTTTGCTCGAAAAACCGTTTACGCTGACATTAGCAGAGGCTAAAACCTTATTTGCTATTGCAAAACGCCAGCAGCTTTTCTTGATGGAAGCCCAAAAATCAGTCTTTTTACCGCTTACGGACATGATTAAATCAGTTGTGCAGTCAGATGAAATTGGAGACATATTATCTGTAAATAGTGTCACAGCCTATGCAAGTATTGATCATATTAGCTGGTTTAAAGACCTTGATGCAGGTGGTGGCACGGTTCATTTTATGCTGCCCTATGCCTTGAGTTATTTACAGTATATTTTTGGTGCTAAGGTAAGGGAATACTCGGGGATTTCAGATATGGTCTCAGGTGAGTCTGATAGTCAGGCTAAAGTGCTACTGAAATTGGATAATGGCGTCCTTGCTGATATTTTCTTAACGACAAAAGTAGGTCTTGATAAAGTCATGACGATTCAAGGGACGAAAGGAAAAGTGGTTATCCCTGAGTTTTGGCGTGCCAAATCAGCGACAATTTACGATTTGGAAGGGCAAGTTATCCGCCATCTCGATGCCCCTTTTGAAAGTGATTTTGTTTATGAAGTGCAACATGTGAATCAGCTGATTTTAGCTGGAGAGCTGGCAAGTCCGATCATGACTGATGAGATGACGCTATCTGGTGTTGGCGTTATGGATGCTTTGTATCAATCATGGATGATAGATAAGATCCAGTCTGTTTAATAAATTAACAGTTAGTCAAATGATGCATCTATATTGAAAAGAACGACGCGCAACTCGTCGTTCTTTTTCGTATAGATATGTGGAGGTAATATGCTAGTAGCTATAAATGAAGATAGACAGATACTGAATTTATTAGACATTGATCGATTGAAAATGAAGGATTTGAAATCGAAAAAGTTCAGGTGTCCAGCATGTAAGGGGCAAGTTTATTTGAAATATGGGTCAGTTAGAGCACCCCACTTTGCACATGTTAGCACCGCCTCATGTCAGTATGCCTCAGAACATGAGAGCTACCAGCATCTATCCTTAAAAAGCGTCTTATATCACTGGTTTTCAGAGACAGAAACAGTGCAAGTCGAACAGTTTTTAAAAAAGATACAGCAAAGACCTGATTTGTTAATCAACGCTAGCATAGCAGTTGAAATTCAGTGTAGTCCCCTATCTGTTAAACGCTTACGAGAAAGGACCAACAGTTACCATCGGAATGGCTATACTGTTTTATGGCTGATGGGAGAAGCACTATGGCTGGGAGATTATTTATCAGAGCTGAAACAGCATTTTCTATACTTTTCAGAATCAGCTGGTTTTTATTATTGGGAACTGGATATAAAAGCTAAACAAATCCGTCTGAATTACTTGATTCACCAAGATTTGACAGGACAACTCCATTATCTGGTCAAGACGTTTGCTTTTGGGTCTGATAAGCTGCTTGATATACTAAGAACCCCTTTTAAAGGTGGCGCAAAAAGTTTAAAAGTTCAGTTATCACAAGATATCAGTCGCTATATTGCCCGACAACTCTATTATAAGCATTCCAAGTGGCTGAAAGTGCAAGAGATATACTATAAAAATAAGCAAAATCTATTAACCGTGGGTAATTTACCTAACGTCATATTTCCTGTAGGGCTAAATAGGTTAACTTATCAGTTTGAAGGTGTAGTCTTACCAGACTATTGCCAACTTACCCAAGATGTTAGGCCTTATTACCGTCATTTTATAAGCTATCATCAGACCAGGCCATGTGGCATCGTCTACCCGCCACGCGTCTATAGTGCGAGGTATCAACTGTCTTAATCGATTACACAACATAAAAGGGATCGGTGTCATCAAGAAACGGTGTATCTGGTCTACTTTTGTGTTAAAATAGTAGGAAAAGATTAGCAAAAGGAGTAACAAATGGTAAAAAAACGTGATGAGATATCAGATACATATAAATGGGATTTAACGACAATTTTTGAGACAGATAGCTTATTTGAAGCAGAACTTACGACTGTGTTAAGTGCAATAGATGACATCCCTAAATTATCTGGGACATTGATCGATTCTGCTGAGACTTTGCTTACGATTACTGAGTTAGAGTTAGCTTTGATGCAACGTGTTGAAAAACTTTATGTGTATGCATCTATGAAAAATGATCAAGATACGACCGTTAGTCTTTATCAGGAATACCAAGCCAAGGTAACAGGATTATACGCAAAATTCAGTGAAGCATTTGCATTTTACGAACCAGAATTTATGAGTCTATCTCAAGAACAGTTTGCCCAGTTTAATATTGATAAACCAAAACTGCAAGCCTATGGTCATTTTTTTGCCCAGTTATTTGAAAAAAAACAGCATGTCTTATCCAGTGCAGAAGAAGTGATTTTAGCAGGGATTTCAGAAGTATTTGGTGCAGGTGCTGAGACTTTTGAAGTCTTGGATAACACAGATATTGTATTTCCGATGGTCAAAGATGACACAGGACAGGAAATACAGCTGTCACATGGTAACTATATATCGCTAATGGAATCCCCTAATCGTGAGGTTAGACAGGCGGCTTATGAAGCACTATACAGTGTTTACGCCCAATATCAGCATACTTATGCAAAGACGCTACAAACGAATGTAAAAGCACAGAATTTCACTGCTAAGACGCGTCACTATGCTTCTGCTCGTCAAGCCGCCATGTCTAGTCATCATATTCCAGAAGCTGTCTACGATACCTTGGTGGATACCGTTAATGCCCACCTGCCTTTATTACATCGCTATATCAAATTGCGTCAGGAGTTGCTGGGCATTGAAGAGCTTAAAATGTATGATGTGTATGCCCCATTATCAAAAACGGATTATAAGTTTACCTATGAAGCAGCGGTGATTAAGACACAGGACACACTAGCTATTTTGGGACAAGACTATCTGGATAAGGTCAAACGTAGTTTCAAAGAAAACTGGATTGATGTACAAGAAAACAAGGGCAAACGATCGGGTGCTTACTCAGGTGGATCTTATGATACAAATGCCTTTATGTTGCTTAACTGGCAGGATACATTAGATAATCTATTTACACTCGTCCATGAGATGGGCCATAGTATGCACAGTAGTTTCACACGTGAAAGCCAGCCTTATGTGTATGGCGACTACAGTATTTTTCTTGCAGAAATTGCGTCGACGACAAACGAAAATATCTTGACTGAAACCCTATTAAATGAGGTGACGGATGTGCAAACCAGATTTGCAATTCTCAACCATTTTTTGGATGGTTTCAGAGGAACCGTCTTTAGACAAACGCAGTTTGCAGAGTTTGAACATGCAATCCATGAGGCCGATGCAGCAGGTACAGTACTCACAAGTGCTTATTTAAATAGCTTATATGCTGAGCTAAATGAAAAGTATTATGGTCTTTCGGCGCAAGAAAATCCGGAAATCCAGTATGAATGGGCGCGAATACCTCATTTTTACTATAATTACTATGTCTTCCAATATGCCACAGGATTTGCGGCAGCATCTGCACTAGCGGATAAAATAGTAACTGGTAGTGAGCAGGACAAGGCCGATTATTTGGCTTACCTGCGTGCCGGTGCTTCAGACTATCCCTTAGCAGTTATGGCTAAAGCAGGCGTTGATATGACATCATCAGACTATTTGACTGATGCCTTTAAGGTGTTTGAAAAACGCTTGATTGAACTAGAGACGATTGTCAAAAAAGGTGAACAAATTTAGATGGAAACAATAAGTAACTCAGAACATGACGCAACAAGTGTCAAATCCTATAATCAGTATTCTAATCATAATATGCGTCGCCCAGTCGTAAAACAAGAAATTGTTGACTTTATGAGACATGAACAAAAGCAACTGACAGGCTTCTTAGGGGAAATGGAACAGTTTGCTCACGATGAAAATGTGCCCATCATTCCACACGAAACAGTCGTCTATTTTCAGTTTTTACTAAGCGCTTTACAGCCTAAAAATATCTTGGAAGTTGGGACTGCAATCGGTTTTTCTGCCCTTTTGATGGCACAATCAGCGCCGAAGGCAACGGTGACCACGATCGAGCGGAATCCTGAGATGGCCGAGCTAGCCAGGGAGAACTTCAAACAGTATGATTTGGCTGAACAGATTACCTTAATCGAAGGTGATGCGATCGATGTCCTATCAGGCTTGCCAGACACCTATGATTTCGCATTTATGGATTCTGCTAAATCTAAATATATCGTCTTTCTACCTGAGATACTGAATCGCTTATCAGTAGGTGGGAGTGTTGTGATTGATGACGTTTTCCAGGGTGGAGATGTGGCAAAACCGATAGCAGATGTCAAGCGTAACCAACGTGGTATCTATCGTGGCTTACATAAGTTATTTGCTGCTACACTGAACAATCCAAACTTGACAGCAACACTAGTCCCACTTGGAGATGGTATGCTGATGATCCGTAAAGATGCTGATGACGTTGACTTAGGTTGAGTTAAGGTTTGTGCAAGAAATTATGATATAATAGAGTTGGTTGTTGTTATGTGTCCATGAGTGATAGGTAACAAGAACAAACTTGAAAGGTAAGATAAAAATTGAATTTTAAAAAAATTGGTGTTGTTGTTGCAACAGGACTTACAGTCATCACACTTGCTTCTTGTGGGAAAAATGATGCGAATAGCGATATTGTAACGATGAAAGGTGATACGATTCGTGTTACCGATCTTTATGCACAGACAAAAGAATATCCGACAACTGGGGCATCAACATTGTTGCAAAATATGACATTTAACAAAATTTTTGAAAAAGAATTTGGTAAAAAAGTGTCAGATAAAGAGGTTGCTAAAGAGTTCGATACGCAAAAAGCATCACTTGGTACAAACTTTGCATCTGCTTTACAACAAGCTGGCTATACAGAAAGCTCTTATAAAGATTCAATTCGCTCACAACTCTTGTTAAAAGCAGCAGTTGTCGATAAGATCGAGTTTACTGATGCTGCCTATAAATCAGCATTTGAAACGTATCATCCAGAAGTTTCAGCCTTAATCTTACCTGAGAAATCAGCAGATGACGCAAAAGCAAAAATTGCTGATGCACAAAAATCACCAGATGATTTTGATAAAGCAGCTAAAGCACAAAAAGGTGATTTGAAATTTGATTCAGCTAGCACATCAGTACCAAAAGAAGTGATGGCTGCTGCATTTAAACTAAAAGACGGTGAAGTTTCTGCTGAACCAATCACGGTTATGGATCCCCAAACAGGTGCCTCTTCTTTCTATGTTGTGAAGATGGTGAAAAATGCTGATAAAGGGACTGACTGGAAGAAATATAAAAAAGAACTTAAAGCAGTGATTACAACGACTAAACAAAATGATACGCAGTTTGTAAATAGTATCATTACAAAATACTTAAAAGATTACAATGTAAAAGTGAAACCTAAAGAATTTGCTAATACATTTGCAGCTTTTGAGTCAACAACAGATAGTTCAAAAGCAAAAAAATAAAATAGTCAGGTTAAACAGAGAGATAGCGGTGGTGAAAGCTGTCAGACTTGATTAGTGCTTATAAGCAGATGATACCTGCGTTATCAAACAAAGAGAGACGATACTTTATCGTGAATGAGGGTGGTACCGCGTTTTTGCGCCCCTTGCTTGCGATAGAGTTTTTCTTTTTACATTGTAAAAACATTCACATATTAAAAATCAGGGAGATGCTATGACGAGTTATCACATCAAACAAAAATTATGGTCACTTGGTGGTGAATTTGAGATTAAAGATGGTTTTGGGAATCCAGCCTATTCTGTAGCAGGCAGCTTTTTTAAGATTCCTAAGTACTTTACAGTCAATAAACCAGATGGCACACAAGTGTCGAAAATTACAAAAGTCATGTTTCAGTTTTTACCAAAATTTGATGTCGCGCTTTCGGATGGTAGTGGATTTAGAATTGCTAAAGCATTCACTTTGTTTAAACCTAGATACCATATCGAAGATTTAGGACTTGATGTTCAAGGTAATTTTTGGGATATGAATTTTGACCTGATAAAAAATGATGTCGTTGTGGCCCAAATCTCCCAAGAATGGTTTAAGCTTACTTCAACTTATAACATCGATATATATGATGACAGATATGCCGATATTGTCATCTCTTTAGTCATTGCCATCGATTATGTCAAGGAACAAGAGTCGCATGCGTCTGGTTCCTCAGCAACTTAAAAATAAAAAGCAGTTAGAAAGAAATTAGTATGAAAAAAATGACCTCACAAGAAGTACGCCAAATGTTCCTTGATTTTTTCAAGTCAAAAGGACATGTAATTGAACCGTCTGTTAGTTTAGTGCCAGTGAATGATCCAACTTTGCTTTGGATTAACTCAGGTGTGGCAACGCTTAAAAAATATTTTGATGGCTCTGTTATCCCTGAAAATCCACGCATTACTAATGCGCAAAAAGCGATTAGAACAAATGATATCGAAAATGTTGGGAAAACTGCACGTCACCATACTATGTTTGAAATGCTAGGCAATTTCTCTATTGGTGATTATTTCCGTAAGGAAGCGATCGAATGGGGCTTTGAATTATTAACAAGTTCTGAGTGGTTTGAGTTTCCAGTAGAAAAACTCTACATGACGTATTATCCAGCTGACATGGATTCTTATAATCGTTGGATTGAAGTTGGGGTATCTCCGGATCACTTGATTCCGATCGAAGATAACTTCTGGGAAATCGGTGCAGGCCCAAGTGGTCCCGACACAGAGATTTTCTTTGACCGGGGTGAGGCATTTGATCCAGAAAATATCGGTCTTAAGTTACTGGCTGAGGATATTGAAAATGACCGCTATATCGAAATTTGGAATATCGTGTTAAGCCAATTTAATGCCAATCCAAGTGTGCCACGTAGTGAGTATGAAGAACTACCGCATAAAAATATTGATACGGGCATGGGGCTAGAGCGTATGGTTGCGGTCATTCAAGGCGCACATACTAACTTTGAAACAGACTTATTTATGCCAATTATCCGCCAAATCGAGCAACTCTCTGGTAAAACGTATGATCCCTATGGTGATAGCATGAGCTTCAAAGTGATTGCGGACCATATTCGCTCGCTCTCATTTGCTATTGGTGATGGTGCTTTACCAGGTAATGAAGGACGCGGATATGTCTTACGCCGTCTTTTACGTCGTGCCGTGATGCATGGTCGTAAACTGGGAATTAACGATACTTTCTTGTATAAATTAGTTAAGGTTGTTGGTGATATCATGCAATCTTATTATCCAGAGGTTTTGGAAAAACGTGAGTTTATCGAGAAAATCGTAACCCGTGAAGAGGAAACGTTTGCTCGAACTATCGATGCTGGTAGTAAATTATTTGATGAAGTCATTACCAAACTTAAGTCTGAAAATCAAGCAACACTTGATGGTGCAGATATCTTTAAGCTTTATGATACCTATGGTTTCCCAGTTGAATTGACTGAGGAACTAGCAGAAGATGCTGGGTTCAAAATTGACCACGCTGGTTTCGAAGCGGCGATGAAAGCCCAACAAGAACGTGCAAGAGCTGCAGTTGTAAAAGGTGGCTCTATGAACAAGCAGTCGGAAGTATTGACAGCCTTGACTGTCACATCTGAATTTTCATATACAGTGCAAAAATTGTCATCACCTTTAGTGGCTATCGTGCAAGATGATAAGCGTGTTAAAACGGCTAAGGGCCTAGCACAAGTTGTCTTTTCTGAAACACCATTTTATGCTGAAATGGGTGGACAAGTAGCTGACCATGGTGTGATCATGGACCAAGCAGGTGTTGTTGTGGCGACTGTAACGGATGTTCAAAAAGCACCAAATGGTCAAGCTTTACATACCGTTGAGATAGTGACTGAACTGTTTGAAAATGAAACGTATACACTTGCGATTGATCTCAAGCGTCGTAATAGCGTGATTAAAAACCATACAGCAACGCATTTACTTCACGCAGCGCTGCACACTATTTTAGGTAATCATGCGACCCAAGCTGGCTCTCTAAATGAAGTTGACTTCTTACGATTTGACTTTACGCATTTCTCAGCTGTTACTGCTGATGAACTGACTGAAATAGAGCGTCAAGTGAATGAAGAAATCTGGAACGCTATTGACGTCTTAACAGTTGAAACAGATGTTGCGACTGCGAAAGAAATGGGTGCGCTAGCTCTCTTTGGTGAGAAATATGGTAAGACTGTTCGTGTGGTAACGATTGGCGACTACTCAGTCGAGCTATGTGGAGGGACACACGTCGGCAATACCAGTGAAATTGGCCTATTCAAGATTATTAAAGAAGAAGGCATCGGATCTGGTACACGTCGTATTATCGCCTTAACAGGTCAAAAAGCATTTGAAGCCTTTAAAGATCAGGAAGCGATTTTAAAAGATATTCAAGGTTTAGTCAAATCTCCGCAAGCGTCACAAACGGTTGCCAAAGTAGAAAACTTGCAAGCAGACCTTAAAGAGGCACAAAAAAATCTTGAGAGCCTGTCTGCTAAAATGGCTTCAGCCCAATCAGATGAAGTCTTCCAAAACGTGAAAACAGCAAATGGTGTGTCTTATATTGCTGAAAAAGTAACAGCCAAAGATGCTGGAGCACTTCGCAGTTTAGCGGATATTTGGAAACAAAAGAATAGTTCAGATGTCTTAGTACTTGTTGCACAGATTGATGAAAAAGCGAATCTGTTAGTAGCTAGTCAAAATAGCGATATTAAGGCAGGAAATCTGGTCAAAGCGCTGGCACCATTTATTGATGGTCGTGGTGGCGGTAAACCTGATATGGCCATGGCTGGCGGAACAAACCCTGCAGGTATTTCTGAACTTCTGGAACAAGTCGGTGCTAATCTTTAAGTAGGGATTAGTGATGTGGTATAGAATGAATCCTATCGGTGTCTCAAGATGACAGATATAGAAGGTTCACGCAAAAAAACAACTGACGACTAGCCTAGGGATTTATAAAGAACGATAAGAAATGATGAAAGGAAAGCTGGTATTGGCCACTTTCCTTTTTATGATGCCGTATAATCTATGGTCATACTCTGATAAGGAAACGGCAATCATTTTCTTGATTTGAGAAATGGGCATGTGCTAGGATATCTTCCATTCGTTTGTCACAGTCTGCACAAATCATCAAGACCTAAAATAAAGGGGTAGTGTGCACTTTGAAGTAGACCGCATCAAAAAGACTTTCCAAATAGGAAGGTCTTTTCTAATTTCAGAATAGTCATTGTGTCCATACCATAATGATCAACTGATTAGTTTTTAGGCAGCATTGATGTCGACATATTTTAAAATTT
>NZ_JXJW01000008.1:94633-94844 GCF_002441695.1 Pseudolactococcus piscium | reverse complement strand
GGTCTTAAAAGGGCATAAAGATTCAATTCTACTTAAAATGCAGGTGATAAGAAAACTAACTCAGAAAATAGCGATTACTGATGCAAGTCGAGACCTGCACCTGAGTAGCCATCCTTTTTACAGACTGCTTGACCAACTATCAGAGAAAGATAAAACCAACAAGTTGCCCAGAGTTCTCTGTCTGGATGAATTTAAAGCGACCAAGGATTGC
>NZ_JXJW01000008.1:0-94446 GCF_002441695.1 Pseudolactococcus piscium | reverse complement strand
TCAAGTATCTGGTTATGGACATGAATTATAGCTATGACAAGCTAATCAAGCGGTGCTTTCCTAATGCGCAACTCATCACTGATCGCTTTCACGTTGTGCAACAACTGACACGAGCCTTTAATAGTCTACGCATACAAGTCATGAAATCATTTGACACAAGGAGTTCACAATACCGACATCTTAAGTATTACTGGAAGCACTTGCTCAAACATTACGATGACTTATCTGAGAATCATTTTTATTCGCGTTCATTACGCAGATGGACATCCAGTCGGCAATTGGTTGAACAGTTGATTAACTACCATCCTGTATTATATGAGGCCTGGCAGGTATTACAAGTCGCGATGGGACACTTTAGAAACAAAGATTCGCATGCTTTTTTCGATCTGATTGATGGGTTAGATACGCGTATTCTCCCTGAGACCTTTGTCAAAAAGTACCAATTTTTATTAAGAAAACGACCATCTATTGAATTAGCACTCAAGCTTCCCTATTCCAACGGCTGTTTGGAAGGCATGAACAACAAAATAAAGGCAATCAAGCGCTGTGCATTTGGCTTTAGGACCTTTAGAAACTTCAAAAAACGCATCCTGTTAATGAACACTGTTTTAACCAACTAAAAAACAAGCACCGAAGTGCTTGCTTATAGAGTTTAGCTATTTCCCACACGATTTGACAAAGAGCCAAAAAAATCAGCTAAGGCTGTTTTTTTTGTTTGCTTGAATATCTATACCCCTGAATTAAATGATAGGCAGATGATCTCAGGACAACTGATTATCCATGATTTACCATTAAGTTTATTGACAATTTAGTTTATATTTGTTAGACTGTCAGTGTATATTAGAAAGCGCTTTCGCTGGTATGGCGATATAGAAAATTGTCATGGATAAAATGAATGTCATACCAGATGTACCAACCAAAGAGACATTTTCTATCGAATCTACTCAGATCATTGAAGTCTTGTTTGAAACCTATGAAATGGTAAGAGTTGCATAAAATGAAACGACAGCACAATCAGCTGTTTCAAGTATCTCAAACCTTACGATGCCTAGAGGCAGGACGATTAATCTAAGTCAAAGTACCGTACCAAGTATGAAAGCAGGGGTTGAGGTCTCGAATCAACTATTAGCTAACCTAGGGAAACTGGTCAAAGGGGTGCAAACGCAAGCCGACAAATTTCCTAAACTTGCTCAAGTGATGGCACAAAGAGATCAGCAGCAAACGTTTAATGCAGGAGGCAAGTGATGGTCAAGGATAAAAGTTCTGATGAACGGTATGTTTATTCTCAAAAAATCCTAGCACGAGAGCAGCAAATGGATGAGTTGACCAGTCAAAAGCAGTCCATCTTTCAGTTATTGGATAATTTAGACCTAGAAAATCGCAGATGGGTCTATCAGATGCAAGAACTAACTGAACNCCTAGGCAGGTTCGTATGCAAGTCAAGTATTAGTTCATGTCATAGCTAAGGAATCACCCAATGATCCTACAACTGGACGTGATAACACTAATAATACGACAAATAATATGATTAATGGAGATAGTGGTATACCTGAGAAGCCGTCAAAAAATGTAAATAATCCCGCATTACCAAGTACTGGAGAATCTGATGGTGCTAACCTATCAATATTTGGAGGTGGCACATTACTTTCAATTCTAGGTGCATTATTCCTCAGAAGAAAAAATAAGAAAGGTTAAGCCATAAGATAGCAGTAGCTTAAATTGATTTGACTATCAATGTAGTCTGCATCAAGGTATGGCGAAACTGAGTAAGATGAGTTAAATAATAATAGAAAAAGTTGTCTTTGGATGGCTTTCTTGTTTTTTTTACTAGTTAGCTTTACAAACTAGTAAAAAGTGCTATACTAATCTTATACTAGTTAGTAAAACAATATAGTGAGGTGATCATTATCAGAGAATCACAGATGTTAAAGGGCATTTTAGATGGGTGTGTCTTGCGTATTATTGCCAATGGTGAGGTTTATGGTTATGAGCTGATTCAAAAACTCAAAGTTGCTGGTTTTGAAACGGCGGTAGGAGGAACAATCTATCCGATTTTGCAAAAGTTAGAAAAAAATGGAGATGTCTCAAGTGTAACCAAGAAATCAGCAGAAGGGCCAGATCGAAAATATTTTCAAGTGACAGCAAAAGGGGTGGAGACATTAGCTATTTTCTGGGATGATTTTGAAAGACTGACGACTAAAGTAACAAACTTATGGGAGGAAGAAAAATGAGACAGCACGCAACCACTTATCGTAAAGAAATCAAACAGTTGAAACAACACCTATCAGCAGAAAATCTTCAGTATTTTGACGATTTTTATGAAAGTTTACAACTTCATGGCATACGCTATAGTGAAGTAGATCTCAATCAAAATAGCTATAATTACTTATTAGATTTAGTCGATGCACAAAAAGATGGCATGACAGCTTGGCAATTATTTGGTAGCTCTCCTGATGATCTAGGTAAAAATTTAGTGGTAAATATGAAAAAATTGTCGCCTCAATCACAGCTTAAGTATATGCTTTTGGGTAGCTTGCTGGTTATTTTGGGAATACTTACATCCCGAGTATCCTGGATAAGTTCAGCAGACACAAAACTTTCTTTAGTCTATATCTTGGTTATGTTTGCTTTGACCCTTCTATTTGTCGGCTTTATTTTAAAAGTCTTTACCCTACAAATTAAATTAAAAAGTAAAGTATTGGGCTATCTCATTTTGTGGTTGTACTGTAGTGCATTTATGACAGCAGGTATTTTTGCGATAAAATATCTGACAAGCATGACGCTGATTTCAGTTCCTATTATGATTGGCCGGACGATTGTCATCGTTGGTGGCATTTGCAATATACTGGTACTTGCTAAATTAGTTAATAACGATAAAAAACAGAAAGCGTGTCAGGATGAAAAGTGAACAGTACAGGGCAGGAATAAGAGAGATTCAAGAAAAATTGAACCAAGAGAATCAAGTATATTTTAAGTCGTTTTATGACGAAATACTAATTCATGGCAGCTTTAAATATGATGAAACTGCGATATTAGAAATGACTTATAATCTCTTACTAGATTTATTTGATGCCCAGTGTGGTGGACAAACTGCCTTGTCATATTTTGGTGTTTCTGCTGAAGACTTAGCAAAAACATTACTCAAAAAGTTAGCTAAAATTTCACCTCTGGAGCTAAGAAGGGTAATTTGGTTTACAGGTATCTCTATCATCTTCTGGTTATATTTTTCAAGTATTAACTGGTTTTCTTCTGCTCCACTAGGGATATCATGGCTAGTCTATGTACTGGGTGGCATTACCTACCTCTTAGGAGCAGCATGTTTTTTTAAATATATGATAAAACTATACATGATGAAAAATAGTATGTTATCTAATCTAATAGGTGTTGCTTATGTTTGTGTTCTCATCATCATATTTGTCTTGATAAACACTTATTTCAAAACAGTTCAGGTCATCTATATTCCCTCCTTGCCTGCTAAGATAGCCGGTATTTGCTTTGCTATTTTATATGCTTTACTCGCTTATCGTCTTTTGAAAGAAGATGAAAAAGCATAAAGACTCGTGACATGCTAGAAGAAAGCCTGAGATGGCTTTTTTGATTAACTTGATAAATAGAATGATTGGTAAGGGTGTACTTTCGAACAACAGATGGATAATAAGCAAAAAATATGAATAAAATGGCAATATCCTTATATTTTTTTGCATAATTTTGCATATATGTCTTGACAAATGTAATATTATACATTAATATTGTATATATATTCAATTAGAGGATAAGTATATGAAAAAAATAGCGATTATTGGGATTTCAGGTTATTCTGGATTGGAGTTGCTCAGGTTACTCCATGCTCATCCAGATGCAGAGGTGATTAGCGTCTATGGGACGTCAACGATTGGCAGTAAGCTTGTAGATTTAGTACCAAAGCTCCGACAATTTAAAGCCTATGCAAACTTAAGGGTCAAGGCCTTTTCAGCTAGTGAGATCATGGCAACATCGGATTTAGTTTTCTTTGCCACACCAGCTGGTATAGCAGCAACTCATGCAAGTGATTTTATCCAATCTGGTTTTCCAGTAGTAGACTTGTCTGGCGATTTCCGCTTGCAGGATCCTGCACAGTATGAAAAATGGTATGGTCGAGCAGCTAGTCACGCTGATCTTTTAGCCAAAGCTGACTATGTCTTAGCTGATTTTGATAAGCCTAGACAACCCTACATCTCAAATCCTGGTTGCTATGCAACAGCAACTCTCTTAAGTCTAGCCCCGTTATATCAGGCGGATTTAATTCAGTATGATAGTGTCATCGTGGATGCCAAGTCAGGCCTATCAGGGGCTGGTAAAAAACTCAGTGACAGTAGTCATTTTGTGACAGCTAATGAAAATGTCACCATGTATAAGTTAAACCAGCATCAACATATTCCAGAAATCGTCAATAAACTAAAATCATGGCAGGATAAGACGCTTCCGATTCAGTTTACGACTTCCCTAATTCCGGTTAACCGGGGGATTTTTGTATCGACCTATGCCAAACTAGCACCTGGTGTTAGCTTTGAACAGGTGGTGAAAGCTTATGAGCAGACTTACGCTGGTAGTTATTTTGTTAGGGTATTTACTGCTGGTCATCTACCAGATTTACATAGTGTCGTTGGGACTAACTTTACTGACATCGGCCTCGGCTATAATGATTTAACACATACTTTAACGGTCGTGACCGTTATCGACAATCTCGTGAAAGGAGCGGCGGGACAAGCCATTCAAAATATGAATCAGGTTTTCAACTTTGATGAAAAATCTGGGCTTGATCTTGTACCGATTTTATAAATGACTAAATTTAAACAAATTACAGGCAATATTGCATCACCAAAGGGGTTTACAGCAGATGCCACACACGCAGAACTGAAATTTCAAAAACTAGATTTAGGGATGATTTTATCTCAAGTTCCCG
The DNA here is from genome assembly GCF_002441695.1 of Pseudolactococcus piscium. Lineage (GTDB taxonomy): Bacteria > Bacillota > Bacilli > Lactobacillales > Streptococcaceae > Pseudolactococcus > Pseudolactococcus piscium. The sequence continues at coordinate 89,504 of NZ_JXJW01000008.1, read as the reverse complement.
CAGCAGTTGCGGGTGTCTTCACGACAAATAAAGTGGCAGCAGCTCCCGTTATTCTGGATAAAGAAGTGGTTGCGGGTGGTGTAGCCCAAGCGATCATTACAAACTCAGCTATTGCCAATGCGGTGACAGGTGAAGTCGGAATGAACAATGCTAAAAAGACGCAACGTCTCCTGGCTGACAAGTTTGGTTTGGCGCCTGGTCATGTTGCGGTTTGCTCGACTGGTGTTATCGGTAGACAACTACCGATGGATAAGATTGCCCTAGGCATTAGCAAGTTATCAGCAGAAAATGGCCATGCGGCTGGTTTTGCGCAAGCGATTTTAACGACTGATTTGGTCGAAAAAGAAGTAGCTTATCAAGTCGAACTTGGTGGCCAAACCGTTACTGTTGCGGGTGTATGTAAGGGGTCAGGGATGATTCATCCCAACATGGCAACCATGCTTGCCTTCATTACGACCGATGTTAATATCGCACAACCGCTACTCCAAGAAACCCTTTCAGAAATCATCGAAACAACCTTTAATCAAATCACGGTTGATGGCGATACTTCGACCAATGATACAGTACTTGTTTTGGCCAATGGCATGGCTGAAAATGCTGAACTTATCGCTGGTTCAGAGGATTACCTGACCTTCAAGTCAGTCTTAGCGACAGTATGTCAAACCATGGCAAAACAGATCGCAGCTGATGGCGAAGGCGCTACCAAACTGATAGAAGTGACAGTAACAGGTGCGCCAGATGAATTGACAGCACGGATGATTGCCAAACATATCGTCGGTTCTAGTCTAGTTAAAACGGCCATCTTTGGTGCTGATCCTAACTGGGGTCGTGTGATCTCAGCTATCGGTCAAGTGGCGCCGTTTGAGGTGCCAGATATCGAATTAACCATACAAGGCGATCTTGTTTTGCTTCATTCGACAGCGGTTGATTTTGATCAAGCAGAGTTATCTGAGAAACTTAAGGAAAAGAACGTCCTGATTGAAGCAGATTTAAATCAGGGCGATAAAACTGGAACAGCGTGGGGCTGTGATTTGACTTATAAGTATGTTGAAATCAATGCTCTCTACCATAGCTGATAAGAGATGTCGCTAGTCGGCTAGATAGGGAGTTTCAGATGACACATTTACTAGAAAACTATGGGAAGAGAATTCCCATGACATTTACCCACGGGGAAGGTGTTTACCTCTATGACCAAACTGGTAAGCAGTACCTAGATTTTACAAGTGGTATCGGTGTCATGAACCTGGGCTATTCCTTTGAGGCTGGTAAGGCGGCAGTTAAGGCACAAGTAGATGCCATACCGCATCTATCCAATTTATATGAAAACCCGTTACAAGAAGAGGTTGCAGCCTATCTTGACTATGAGGGAAGCTATAAAGCGTTTTTTGCCAATTCTGGTGCAGAAGCAAATGAAGCAGCGCTTAAATTAGCCCGGTTGCTTAAGCCTGATACGACGATCTTAGCATTTGAGGATGGTTTTCATGGTCGGACTTTTGGGGCGATGTCTGCGACCATGCAAGATAAGATTCAAAAAGGGTTTACGCCCCTAGTGCCAGGCTTTACTAAGGCAGTTTATAATGATATCGAAAGTCTTTCAGCCGCTGTAACGGATAATACTGGGGCAATCATTTTTGAAATCGTCCAAGGTGAGGGCGGTGTGACACCTATCACGCAAGCATTTTCGGAAAGCTTAAAAGCCTTTCAAAAACAGGGGATTTTGCTGATTGTTGATGAGGTGCAGACTGGCAATGGTCGAACTGGTAAATTATTTGGCTTTGAACACTTTGGTCTTGAACCAGATATCATTACCTCAGCCAAAGGATTAGGCAATGGCCTACCTATCGGTGTCATGTTAGCCAAAGCAGAGTATGCAACAGCCTTTAGTGCTGGGAAACATGGCTCGACTTTTGGTGGTAATCCGATTGCTATGGCAAGCGCCAAGGCCGTCTTAGAGGAGATAACGCAAGCACCATTTTTGGCTGAGGTCACTGAAAAAGTAGCCTTTCTAGGTGCTGAACTAGCTGATAAACTGGCCACGAAAACAAGTGTCGTAGCCATCAGACAACTCGGCTTGATGGTTGGGATTGAATTAAGAGATGGCGATCAAGTGGCTACCGTTTTGGCAGCTGCAAGGGCACATGGCTTGCTCGTTTTATCAGCTGGCCATGATGTCATCAGATTGTTACCGCCACTCGTTATGAGTCAAGCGCAGTTGGCTGATGGTGTTGCCATTTTGGAGGCGATTTTATGAATATGCCTGAAACACTGACAGCTGCCCTGCCCTTCATGCTCAAATATCAAGGTCAGACAGTTGTCATCAAATATGGCGGCAATGCCATGACGGATGAAACGATCAAACAGTCTGTCCTAAGTGATATCCTACTTCTGAAAACAATGGGGATCAACGTCGTTTTGGTCCATGGCGGTGGACCAGCCATCAGTGAAATGCTGGAAAAATACGATATGCCCTCCAAGTTTATCGGTGGTCTGCGCTATACGGATAAAGCAACGGCAGAGCTTGCTTTAGCAGCCTTGTCTGGTATGGTCAACAAAAGTCTCGTCCGTGACATCCAACGTCTGGGTGGTGACGCGATTGGGATTTCGGGTATCGATGGTCGGATGATTGAAGTTGAACAGCTGTCTGAGGAATTGGGCTATGTTGGGAAAATCACGAAAATTAATACTGAAATTATTGAACGGATTGCCAAAACATCAGCGATTCCAGTGATTGCAACAGCAGGTGTCGATGCGGCAGGTGAGATTTATAATGTCAATGCAGATACAGCTGCCAGTCGAATTGCAGGAGAACTACAGGCTGAGCGTTTTATCTTACTCTCTGATGTGCGTGGTCTTTATGCTGACTATCCTGATGAAAGTTCATTTTTAGTAGAAACAAGTCTATCAACTATTGAACAACTAATCGCTGCGGGTAAGATCACAGGTGGGATGATTCCAAAACTGGAAGCTATCCAATACGCCATGCAAAATGGCTTGAGTGAAGCTGTGCTATTAGACGGTCGTATGCAACATTCCTTGATTCTAGAATTATTCACAACGGAAGGCTTTGGTACGCTGATCAAGAAAGATGATCTTGACTTAGCAAAGTTTGACAGATTGACAAATTAATCTGTTCTAGTAGGCCATGTGAGAACTATAGAGAGTCATTTTTAACAAAAAAAGAGATAGTGCAGTGATGTACTATTTTCTTTTTATCATTAAAAAATTCAGCAGATCATTTACATCTAGAGTTAAACATACTATAATAAAAGTAAGTTAAAAAATAGGTGTAATTTAATTTTGATGGCATTAAAATGGGATGATTTGAAAAATAAAAAGGAAAAAGTGAAAATGAACAAAAGTATGAAATTAGTGGCTGTGTTAGGACTGATACTTGTTTTGGGAGCATGTCACGCGACTGAAAAGGGGGATAAAGCAAAGGCAAGCACACCAGTTAAAACGCACCATGAGGCAATTAATTATGATAAGCAAGAAGACTGGGAGTTTGCATCTGGCAAGATGCAGTCTCCTATCAATATCGACAGTAAAAAAGTAGACATCATGACACCAGATAAAGGCGAGATGACGCTAAATTTTGGTAAAAAAATAACTAAGGCAGAAAACAATGGCCATAGTATTCAAGTAACAGACAGTGGGCAGTCAACGATCAACGGTCGAGAGTTTAACTTAACACAGTTTCATTTTCATGCTGAAAGTGAGCACACTGTTGATGGCAAGCATTATCCACTGGAAGCACACTTTGTCAACCAATCGCAAGATGGCAGAATTGCTGTTATTGGTGTATTTTTTAAAGCAGGTCGTGAGAATCTAGGATTTAAAGAAGTTTTAGCTGATGTGGCTAGCAAAAAAATAGATGCCATCACTGATATTGATAAGATGATACCACAAAATAAAAGTTTTTATCATTATCTAGGGTCACTCACGACACCACCCTTAACCGAAAATGTTGAGTGGTATCTCATGAAAGCCCCATTAGAAGTCTCTCAAGCGCAACTCGATGCCTTTAAGAAGCTCTATGCTCATAATAATCGAAAAATTCAACCTTTAAATGATCGGAAAATTTTAGCACACGATGAGTAAATGAGAATAGCCTAATCAATGATTAACTTGCACAGTTGGACTAGTACTAGCAGTGCTTGACATCTGCCATGATTCGTATTACATTATAGTTAAAGTTATTAATGAGAAAGGGTGTCTCGACTAGTCAACGATGATATGAGCAATATTAAAAGTATGCGTATTATTTATTGGGCAGACAGTCAAACCTATCAATTTGTTTTAACCTACCAATAAAAAGGAGATAGTCATGACTTTTGAGCATGAACTGATTAACTATACGAATGAACTGGTGCCTGTCAAATGGTTACTCCATGATGTTGCTTATACGATACATTCTGTTTTACCACACTGGCATGCCTCAATTGAAATAACATTTATGCATGATGGTGGCATTGAAATTTTTACTGTAAATAATCATGCACGTCAAATCAAATCAGGTGAGTTTGCTGTTGTCAATTCTGCTGAAATACATAGTGGTATTTCAGGCGCAGATAAACATGTTAGAGGTGTAACGCTTCTCATTCCTTATGACCTATTTGACAAATATATCGATGATTTTGAGTTCGTAAGGTTTACTAATTTTCCAACCAACGATATGGTAGGTGTAGCAGAAATAACAGCATTACTGGAAAAATTTTATAGGTTAGTTACGCATGAGACGAAATCCTTATTAGCCATACAGCTCATACAAATTGTATATGAATTAATATATTTGCTAGGTAAACATTTGATTGTTCGAGAAAAAATTCAGATTAACTATAACTTGCATCATGAAAATTTAGGAGAAATACGTCCTATTATAGACTATATTAAGGAAAATTATCAAGAGCCCTTGACTGTAAAACTGATCGGAGAAAAATTTTACTTATCAGAAAATACCTTAAGCAAATTGTTTAAAAAAAATATCGGTATCAGTGTGATGAAGTATGTCCAACTGTTTCGCGTTAATAAGGCGCAGTTACTCTTATTAGATAGTGACCTATCTATTGCGATGATCTCTGATTTGGCTGGATTTCCTAATGAAAAATCCTTTAGAAAACTATTTGAGGCGGTGTTTCATCAAACACCTAAAAAATATCAATTGGATCATCGAAAAAAATAAGGGCTATAACCTAACTTATTATAGATTATCTACTTGTTAATAGATAATTGGCAGAAAATACCCTTTTTGTCGATTGATACGACCTTATTTATAAGACTAGGCTATGTTAAAATTATTCATGTAAACGTTTGCAATAAAAATTTGGAGATATTTTATGAATAAAAATAGTTTCGTATTTAAGGCATCACTCTTATCCATTTCAGTGATCCTAGCCTCTGGTCCAAGTATATCGTCTTTAATTCCGCTCATACAAGCGTCCTTTCCAGAAAGAAGTACTTCTGCTATTGAGCTTATCGCGACAGTACCAAACTTTGGTATTTTAATTTTTGTACTACTGAGTAATTTTATTATAAAAATTATTGGCAAAAAAAATACAGTCATAACTGGTTTATGTATTGCATTAATTGCAGGTGTGTTACCTGTGTTCATCAAAGACTACACAGTCGTGATATTATCAAGGTTCATGTTTGGTGCAGGACTTGGGTTATATAATGCACTTGCTGTTAGCTTGATCACAGAAATTTATGATGGAGAAGAGCAAGCGAGTTTAGTTGGTTTGCAAGGGGCTATGGGATCTATTGGGAGTAGCTTAATGACTTTATTAGTCGGTTATTTGACCCAGTTTGGTTGGCAACATTCATTTTCTGTTTATGCAATTACTGTGTTACCTTTGATTTTATTTGCTTTATTCTTCACTATTCCTGCGGCCAAAACAATAGATGTATCAAGTAATACTGATCAAAAGTTAGAAAAACCTAAAGCAGGCATCAACATCGCAACTATTATCTTTATGTTAGGTGCGATATTAGTATTTGCCCTATTCTTTACACTTATGTTAAAGACGGCTACTTTACTAGTTGAAAAAAATATTGGTCAACCGAGTGCAGCTGCTGGTATTTTAAGTACCGTTACCTTTTCAGGTATTTTAGTAGGTGTTATCTACGGCAAAATCTATAAACTTTTAAAAGAATGGGCCTTACCAATTGGTTTATTGGGATTAGGCATTGGCTTTTTCATCATCATGTCTGCTAACAGTATTGCTTTAGTGACGACTGGTGCCATTATTTCAGGTCTATCTTTTAGCCTGATGGCACCGTGTGCTTTTATGCTTGTAGGCAGATTCGCACCAGCCAATGCTACAAATTTAGCTACCAGTCTTTTACTTGTTGGTATTAACTTAGGTATATTTTTATCACCTACAATAAATGGTTTAATTGGTAAATTAGTTAAGGTGACCAATGCAGCAGATGCCTTTTTGGTTAATGGTATAGGCTTAATGATGATCAGTATTTGTGTGGCTGTTCTATTATTCCTTAACCGCAAAAAAAGTTTGTAACCTATAAATTATGAAATATCTAGAAAAGAGGCCTCAATATGTCATTAGTACAAGTAAATTTTATGTCAAAATCACTATTTCGTACCGTTACGTTTAATGCAATTATCCCATTGGATAGTTTTTCTGAAGCAGGAGTGGCGGAAAAGAAAGCAAACCCTTTAAAAACCTTATATCTATTTCATGGGATATTTGGCAACAATACGGATTTTTTATCTGGCACGCGTATTCAACGTTGGGCAGAAGAACGTAATCTAGCCGTTATTATGCCATCTGGCGACAATCATTTTTACTTGGATAAACCTGATCAAGATGATAATTATAGTAGCTATGTAGCTGATGAACTCGTCGAATTTACTAGAAGCATGTTCCCCTTATCACATAAGAGGGAAGAAACTTTTATCGGTGGCTTATCGATGGGTGGCTATGGTGCTCTGATCAACGGGCTAAAATTTTCGGATAGATTTGGTTACATTGGTGCATTCTCTCCCGCTCTACTGATTGAGCATTTGGCTGCAGATGCTGAAAAAGGAATAGAGATGGGATTGAAGCCTGGCTATTTAGATAATGTATTTGGTGGTATAGATACGGTAAAAAATAGTGACAAAGATTACTTTTATCTAATCAATCAATTAATAGCAGCAGGTAAGGACATACCCAAAATTTACTTGCCGATTGGTAAAGCTGATTTTCTGCTCGAGTATGTAAGAGAATTTAAAGCATTTGCAGATAAAAAATCACTTGATATGACTTACATTGAAGATGAAGGTGCACATGAATGGGATTTCTGGGATAAGTATACTGAGAAATTTTTAGAGTGGTTACCTTTAGAAAAAATATGAGTTTGAGGAGAATTGATGAATCAATACTTAGCAATTGATATTGGCGGTAGTTTTATAAAATATAGTCAAGTAGATCATGCGGGGAATTTAGCAGGTAGTCATAAAGTAAAAACACCGGACAACTTATCTGATTTGACTGCCATTATCCAAGGCCTGATAACAGAAATAAAATCAGAAATTAGAGGGGTCGCGATTAGTTGTCCCGGTAGAGTTGATGATGCTACTGGAACAGTTTATAATGGCGGTGCGCTACCTTATTTACATGGATTTTCATTCAAGACTTTTGTGACATCTCTGGTTGATGTGCCTTGTATTGTGATTAACGATGGTAAGGCAGCAGCACTATCAGAACTTTGGCTAGGTAACTTAAAGTCGATAGCAAATGGTGCAACGATTGTTTTAGGAACGGGAGTTGGTGGTGGAATCATTATCAATGGTGAAATTGTTCAAGGGCAACATTTTCAGGCGGGTGAATTGAGCTTCATGCCAGATGTTGTTGGTAATCCTGGTCCAGATAATTATCTTGGGTATTCAGCTTCAGCAGTTCAATTTGTAAGACAAGCAGCAACATTCCTAGGACTATCAGATTTGGATGATGGGTTAGCTGTGTTTGATGCCATCAATCAGCAAACAAATCAAGAGGTGCAAGCATTATTTGAAACTTATTGTCAAAAAATTGTGTATATTATTTTGAATTTGCAAGCTATTTTAGATCTAGAACGTGTTGTGATTGGTGGTGGTATTAGTGCCCAGCCAATCGTCATTGAGATGATAAGCAAGCAATACCATTTGATTCGAAATCGGTCACAAATCATGGTTGATAGCCTTGAACCAATTGAGATAATGGCATGTAAGTTTGGCAATGAAGCAAACTTACTAGGGGCAATTTATCGCCTCTTAATCGAAATGGATAGGTAGATAGCGGATTTCAGTTAGCTATTTAGCCGTGCTAGTCAGCTTAATAGATAGCAAGACCCCCAAAAGAGATCGTCTCTCTTTTGGGGGTCTTTTCGTTAATCAAGTATTAAGCTATCATCACCTCTTGCCATGAGTTAATTCATCCTGATAATAGGCTTTGCTATCCTCATATGTAGAGATAGCAAGTTTTCGTCTCTCTTTGTGGTCAACCATGGGGCGTGGGTAGTCTTTGCCTAAGATGACACTATACATAGTTTGATCGATGCTGGTCATTTTTTCTGGTTGGTGCATAAACTTAATGGGTAAGTTCGCTAATTCTGGTACGTAGGCCTTGATAAAAAGGCCATCGGGATCAAACTTTTCAGATTGGGTTGTGGGGTTGAAAATCCTAAAATAAGGGACAGCATCTGTACCAGTTGAGGCTGCCCATTGCCAGCCGCCAATATTACTAGCAGGATCATAATCAATCAGTTGCTTCTGGAAATACCACTCTCCCCATCGCCAATCAATCAATAAATCTTTGGTTAAAAATGAGGCGGTAATCATCCGTAATCGGTTATGCATCCAACCAGTTTGATTTAACTGGCGCATGGCAGCATCGACGATGGGGAAACCTGTCTGCCCAGTTTGCCAGAGCTGAAATTTTTCCTTATCATTTTCCCATTTGATGAAGCTAAATTCAGGGCGTAGCGGCTGTGTTTTTTGATGGGGTGCATGTGTGTAGATCATGTGATAAAAGTCACGCCAGCACAATTCCTTTTCAAAGGTGAGTCGACCTTGTGACAGAGGTAATTCCTGTAAGGCTTGCCAAAGGGTTCGAATCGACAATTCTCCTGTTCTCAAAAACTGTGATAGGTGGCTCGTCTGATCTAAAGATGGGATATCTCGTGCAGCATCATAGTTTGTAACATCATAGGTTAAAAACTGTTTTAATTGCCAGATGGCAGCTTGTTCACCGACGGGTGCCTGACCATCATCATGTTTAGTTAGCTCACTGAACTGTTGCTCATCATCAGGAAACAGCGTGTCAGTTAACACCTGATCAGTTTGAAAGTCAATGGCTAATGGGGTGGCTTTTAGGCGTTCTTTCCATTGATTATAATATGGGGTGAAGACCTTATATACCTCATTTTTTTGTGTTTTGATGTCATCAGCACCATGAAGATAGCGATCTTGAAAGCTGAAGTGGGCGATCTGATGTTGGACAAAAAAATCGATCATCTCTTTATCTCTTTTGGCACCATATCCTGAGGTATCCTGGTTAAAGTAGACTTTATCCCAATCAGGTAGTGTCTCTTTTAGTTGGGTAAATAGGTGTTGAGGCTCTCCATATTGAATCTGGAGATGGGCCTTGCCATCTAGGGTTGCTTTGAAGTGACGGACGCTCTCAAAAAAAGCCTGATGGTTGAGGCTATCTGATAGGAACTGATCTGGATTAACTTGGAATAGTAAGACGAGTTTGTCATCTTTTTTTAATTGCTGAAACGCATGATAGAGCGCTTGATTATCTTGGATTCTTAAGTCTTGACGAAACCATACGACTGAATACATTATATTTTTCTTCTTTCTTCTTAAGCTAATATAATCTTATTGTAACATGTTTGAAAATAGAAAGGATGCTAAAATAAGAGCTAAGTCGCCTATCAATTAAAGCTGTAAAAAAATAGGTGTTAATTTTTCGGATATATCGTAGGAAAGATTATTTTATAATAAAAGCATAGAAAAGGGAGGAATTTAATGATGAGTCAATCAAAAAACGAGGTTTATTATCAGGCCTTACTTAATCGTGATACAGCTTATGATGGTCTATTCTTTGTAGGCGTCAAAACAACTGGCGTTTTCTGCCATGCCTCTTGTAGCGCGCGAAAACCTAAATATGAAAATTGTGAATTTTATAAGACTGCTGAGGAGGCGCTATTAGTCGGCTATAGACCTTGCAAAATTTGTAAACCACTCTCTTATCCTCAGGAGTTGCCAGCAGATATACAAGTCTTGATTGATCATGTCGAACAAGATCCCTATAAAAAATGGAAAGACTATGACTTTAGACAGATTGGGGTGACGTCATATACTGCTAGAAGATTGTTTAAAAAAATATATGGCATTACCTTTATTGAATATGCGCGTGCAAGAAGACTTGGCATTGCCTTTCAAAACTTCAAAAAAGGCAGTAAATTAATCGACCAACAAGTCCTGCTTGGCTATGAATCCTATAGTGGCTTTGATGATGCCTTTTCCAAAATAATGGGTAATCCACAACAAAGAAAAGATGGTAAAATTTTATATGGTGAGCTCATCTCAACACCACTCGGGAATATGCTGTCTTTGAGTGATCAGCATTATCTATACTTATTAGAATTTATGGATCGACGTGCTTTAGAGACAGAGATAGATGACTTAAGGAAAAATCATCACTACAGTATAGTCTTTGGGCAAACCGAAATTGCTAAAAAATTAAAGGATGAGCTTGGGAGATACTTTAACGGGCAACTAGATCAGTTCTCTATCCCCCTTTATTGTCTTGGGACAGCCTTTCAAAAACAAGTATGGGAGATTCTAAAACACCTACCGATCGGAACGACGGCCACATATAAAGCTATTGCTAGTACTTTGGGAGATGTGAATAAAGTACGTGCTGTAGGGAATGCTAATGGTAAAAATAAACTGTCTATCCTCATCCCATGTCATAGAATTATCAAGAGTGATGGAACAATCGGAGGTTACGGTGGTGGTGTAGCGCGTAAACAGTATCTTCTGAAACTAGAAGAGAAATGGGCTAATGACGTAGAAAATGGATGATGAATGCTAGAGAAGCAGTGGTAGGGGAAATAAGGCTAATATCTGCCTAAAGCATGCATCAAGCATCAACAGTTGTACTTCCTGATTTTATCTGATATAATGTTATTTATAAAAAAATGACTGACTGCCAGTAAGGCGGGGCCTAAATGAGCATGTTATCTCTGGATAATGCTTTAATTTAGTGTTCTGTCTTTTTAGCTATCATGAATTAACAACTTAACATGTTATGGGATAAAAAAAGGGAACAATATGGACGTTAAACACACAGCAACTCAGATTATAAAGTACGTAGGTGGCAAAAAGAATATCAGACATTTAGAATACTATGCGACTAGATTGCTATTTACTTTAAAAGATAATTGTCTTGTCGATATCGCGCAACTTGAGGCGTTAGACCGAGTGATTGGGGTAGAAAAAGCAGATCAGTGTCAGATTATCATTGGTAATGGTAGCCTATCCATATATGATGAGTTACTATGCCAATTAAATGATTTATCTGATCATGAACAAGATATGGATGTCAAAGATAAGAAGTGGGGGGCAGACTTACTAGATTTTGTTATGTCAATTTTTCAACCCCTATTACCTGCCGTATTCGGCGGTAGTATACTCAAGTCCATCTTATTATTTTCAACGATGCTCGGATTAATAAGTACAACTAATGAAACTTACCAATTACTTTATATAATTGCTGGTGCGCCTCTTTACTTACTACCCATTTTAGTTGCGATAACGACAGCAAATAAACTAAAAGTAAATCAGATTGTTGCGGTGTCACTTGTTGGTGCCTTGCTCTTACCGGATTTAACTACCAGGTTATCAGAAGGTGCGAAAATCATGGGTGTTGGTATTGAGAATGTACCTTATGGATCTCAGGTCCTTCCAGCAATTTTGGCCGTCTTATTATATGCTGAGGTCGAACAATTCCTTATTCGGGTATCACCTAAACCACTGAGAACTTTTTTTGCACCGATGATATGTCTTTTAATTATTGTGCCATTTACCTTACTTGTCCTTGGCCCTTTTGGCTACAATATGGGGAGTGTTCTATCCGCAGTTATTTTTGGGCTATATGCGCATATTGGTTGGTTAGCAGTTGCTATACTTGCTGCGGTAGCTCCCTTTATGGTAGTCACTGGTATGCACAAAGCGATGGTGCCCTATGCGTCAGCTAATTTGGCGAAGACGGGTAGTGAGTTACTGTATTTGCCAGCATCATTAGCACATAACATATCAGAAGCCGGGGCTTCATTTGCAGTTGCTTTAAAGACAAAGGATGGTCATTTAAAATCTACGGCACTATTTGCAGGTATTTCAGCCTTGTTTGGTTTCACAGAACCAGCTCTTTATAGCGTGACAGTTTTTAACAAGCGTGTCCTTTATAGTGTGATGTTCTCCAGTTTTATCGGAGGTGGTATTGCAGGTTTCTTTACGCTAAGAGCCTTCGCTATACTAAGTCCTGGCATCGCAAGTATCCGGATGTTTATCAATCGTGGACATGCCATGAATTTGAGATGGGCAATGGTTGCTTTAGTCGCATCATTTATTATTTCATTTATTACAGTACTTGTTGTCTATCAGGAAGACCGAGTTTCAGATGAAGTGAAACGCGCCCAGGAATTAGAAACGACACTAACTAGTCCAGTTGCAGGTAAGGTTATTGCCTTATCCGATGTGACTGATAAGATATTTTTAAGTAGCATGGTGAATAAGGGAATTGCCATTATTCCCGGAAATGGAGACTTATTAGCACCGATTGATGGTGTCATCAGTATCTTATTTCCAACGCAAAATGCCTTGGTGTTAATAACAGAGGATGGTGCAGAGATACTGTGCCATATTGGTGTAGATACAGTCCAATTATCAAGTAGCTATTTTTCGTCTGATATTAAACAAGGCGATCAGGTCAAACAGGGCCAACGGCTCATTCATTTTGATCTCAAAAAAATGAAGCGAGACGGGCATGATACGACCGTTATTTGTTTAGTGACGAATCTAGATACTTATGAGGTTGAGCCACATAACATCTCCAGAAAAGTTGCGACATCTCAAGCAGTTTTAACACTCATCCCAAATGAGCAGTAGTCTGTCCATTTAGTTTTTATAAGGTAAGAACTTATGATAGCGAATCATCCTCTTAAATAGGTGTCCGTCGTACAGCCACTATAGAAACTAGGATTTTCCTAGTTTTTTTGGTATAATTGAAACAATACATGATTCGTATTTGAAAGGCTGTAAATCAATGCAAGACAAAAATTTGGTTAGTGTTAATCTAGCCAGTGAGATGAAAACGAGTTTTATCGATTATGCCATGAGCGTCATCGTTGCCCGTGCCTTACCAGACGTTCGTGATGGGTTAAAACCTGTCCATCGTCGGATTCTTTATGGCATGAATGAGCTAGGTGTGACACCTGATAAAGCGCATAAGAAATCTGCTCGTATCACCGGTGACGTTATGGGTAAATACCATCCACATGGTGACTCAGCGATTTATGAATCGATGGTTCGCATGGCCCAATGGTGGAGCTATCGCCATATGCTTGTTGATGGTCATGGTAACTTTGGTTCCATGGACGGCGACGGTGCCGCTGCCATGCGGTATACCGAAGCACGGATGAGTAAGATTGCGCTAGAGATGTTGCGCGATATTAACAAAAAAACAGTTGATTTTGCAGATAACTATGATGGTACAGAGCGTGAGCCTGTTGTTTTACCTGCGCGTTTTCCCAATCTTTTAGTGAATGGGACGACGGGTATTGCAGTCGGGATGGCGACAAATATCCCACCGCATAATTTAGGTGAGACGATCGATGCTGTCAAGCTGATCATGGATAATCCTGATGTTACGACGCGTGATATCATGGAAGTATTACCTGGTCCAGATTTCCCAACTGGCGCTTTAGTCATGGGACGCAGCGGGATTCACCGTGCCTATGAAACGGGTAAAGGTAGTATTACCTTGCGTTCAAAATCAGAGATTGAAATCACTAAGTCTGGTAAAGAACGTATCGTTATATCTGAGTTTCCTTATATGGTGAATAAGGCTAAATTGCATGAGCATATCGTGCGATTGGCACAAGAAAAACGGATTGAGGGTATCACATCGGTCCGTGATGAGTCAAACCGCGATGGCGTACGCTTTATCATCGAAGTGAGACGCGATGCATCAGCAAATGTGATTTTAAACAATCTTTATAAATTAACAAGTGTCCAAACAAACTTTAGCTTTAACATGCTAGCAATCGTCGATGGTGCGCCAAAAATTCTGTCAGTTAAAGAAATTTTAACGCATTATATCGCCCATCAAAAAGAAGTGATTACACGTCGGACACAGTTTGATAAAGAAAAAGCTGAAGCGCGTGCGCACATTTTAGAAGGCTTACTTATCGCCTTACATGCAGATAATATCGATGAGATTATCAAAATTATCCGTGGCTCGAAAACTGATGCGATTGCGCAAGCTGAATTGATTGCACGATTTGACTTATCTGATCGCCAATCTCAAGCCATTCTCGATATGAGATTACGTCGTTTGACAGGCTTGGAACGTGATAAGATTCAAAAAGAATACGATGAATTGTTAGCTTTGATTGCTGATCTGATCGATATTTTAGCAAATCCAGAACGTATTATAACGATCATCAAAGAAGAGATGGACGAAATCAAACGTAAGTTTGCAGATAAACGTCGCACAGAGCTACTTGTTGGTGAAGTCCTCAGTGTTGAAGATGAAGACTTGATCGAAGAAGAAGATGTTTTGATTACTTTATCAAATAAAGGCTATATCAAACGTCTAAACCAAGATGAATTCCGTGCGCAGAATCGTGGCGGTCGTGGTGTTCAAGGCTCAGGTGTATCAGATGAAGATTTCATCAAACATCTTGTGTCAACATCCACACATGATCATCTCCTCTTCTTTACCAATAAAGGCCGTGTTTACCGCATGAAAGCCTACGAAATACCAGAATACGGTCGTCAGGCTAAGGGCTTACCGATCGTTAATCTA
Source organism: Pseudolactococcus piscium (assembly GCF_002441695.1). Taxonomy (GTDB): domain Bacteria; phylum Bacillota; class Bacilli; order Lactobacillales; family Streptococcaceae; genus Pseudolactococcus; species Pseudolactococcus piscium. The sequence continues at coordinate 74,427 of NZ_JXJW01000008.1, read as the reverse complement.
CTTAAGTTAGACGAAAACGAGACGATTCAAACGGTAATTAACGTTGAACGTTCAGAGCAAGAACGCTTCTTACTCTTTACTACCTTACGTGGTATTGTCAAACGGACAAATGCTGACCATTTTGCAAATATCCGAACAAATGGTCTGATTGCCTTAAACTTACGTGACGATGATGAACTCGTCAATGTCTTGATGACAACAGGACAAGAAGAGCTGATCATTGGGACGCATAATGGCTATTCTGTCAGATTCAAAGAAAACATCCTACGTGATATGGGTCGTACAGCAACCGGTGTTAAAGGGGTTAACCTCCGTGAGGGTGACTTTGTTGTTGGGTCGAGCACAATCAATGATAGCCAGGAAGTATTAGTTGTAAGTGAAAACGGTCTAGGTAAACGGACAAGTGCTGACCAATATCCGACTAAAGGTCGTGGTGGTAAAGGAATCAAGGTCATGAACGTGACAGAACGGACTGGTAAATTAGCTGGTCTTGTCACAGTTAATGGCTCTGAGGACCTAATGCTGATTACTGATACCGGCGTCGTCATACGGACTAATGTTGATAACATTTCACAAACTGGCCGTAGTGCCCAAGGGGTTAAAGTTATGCGTCTAGACGAGGATGCTAAACTTGTTACCTTTGCTTTAGTCGCATCAGAAGTTGAGCTTACAGCAGCTGATCAGACTGAAACTGGTTCTGAGGAAGTGGCTAGTGAAGCAGATTAATAAAAAACTAAGACTAGCTGCCTTGCTTTTTGGTATCAGTCTAATCTTGATGTCTTGTGGTAGTCCTAAACGGGATTTAAGGTCAAAACCTTATGTCAAGGAAGTCTTTACGATGGGGACTTACATTAAGATCACATCATACGATAAAGGGCATGAAAAAGATATTGCTGCTGCATTAGACATCGCTAAAGACTATGATAAAAAGACAACAGTCAACCAATCTGGTAGTGAACTAGACGCTGTAAATGACCATGCAGGGATTAAACCCGTCAAAGTAAGCAAAAAGGTTTATGCCTTATTAAAGTCAGCCTATAGCTATTCTGAGAAGGAAAATGGCTTTGATATGCTGATTGGTGCCCTAACAAGTCTCTGGCATATCGGCTTTGATGATGCTAGAAAACCCAGTCAAGAAGAGATTGACCGTGCCATACCTCTAGTTTCTTATAAAGCGATGACCTTTGACGATAAAAAACAAACGGTCTACCTAACGCATAAAGGGGCAAAGCTTGACTTAGGTGCGATTACCAAAGGCTATGTGTCAGACCGGATGGCAGATTATTTAAAAGATCATGGTGTGACAACGGCGATTGTTGATTTAGGCTCATCAAGTTTAGTTTTGATAGGCAACTCTCATCGTGGAGATAATATCCCTTGGACGATTGGCATTAAAGATCCCAATAAAGAAGTATCAGATCAAGTAGGTTTATTAGATGCTGAAAATGAGTCTGTGGCCACATCGGGCATTTATGAGCGATTCTTAAAAGTGGATGGTAAAATTTATCCGCATATTCTAGATCCTAAAACTGGCTACCCTTTTGAAAATGATATCCAAAGTGTGACAGTGGTCAGCAAAAAAGGTGTCGATGGGGATGCTTTATCGACAACAATTTTTGGGCTTGGCACTAAAAAAGGACTTGAATTTGTTGAGAAGACTAAAGGCATAGAAGCGATTTTTGTTGATAAAGATAATAAGGTCTATGTCACAAAAAATTTGGCTAATCGATTTGAGTTAGATAAGAGCTCCCACTACAAACTGGGTAACCTTTCTGATTTAAAATAGGCATAATCAACTAGATGAAAGGTAACAATGTGAAGAAAATCAGACGACTACTTGTGAATCTCTTTTTGGTGCTACTTTTACTTATTGGATTAGGTTTGATCTTCAATAAAGGCCTTAGAAATATGATGTTGGCCTACCAAAGTAACCAATACCAAATTACCAAAGTCTCTAAAAAGACGATTAAGCAAAATAACCAAAAAGGTGTTGGTGATTTTGATTTCGCTAAAGTCAATCCGATTTCATTTGAAGACGTGATGAAAAGCCAATGGAAAAATCAGAAACTCCCTGTTATTGGTGGTATTGCAGTGCCCGATTTAGGCATCAATTTGCCAATATTTCGTGGTGTTGGCAACAGTGAATTGATGTATGGTGCTGGTACGATGAAGGAAAATCAGGTCATGGGTCAAGCTAACTATACTTTGGCAAGCCATCATGTATCTGGTGTAACCGGTGCACCAAACCTGCTTTTCACACCACTTGAACGTGCTGAAAAGGGCATGATGATTTATCTGACGGATAAAGATACTGTTTATCAGTATCAAATTAGAGATAAAAAAGTGATGTCACCGGATCATGTGGAAGTCATTGATGATCATCCAGGGGTCAAAGAGTTGACCTTGGTGACCTGTGACGATTTAGAGGCAGTTAATCGGATTATTGTCTTTGCAGACTACCTGAAATCATTTCCAGAGGATCAGGCTGAAAGTCAGGTCAAAAAAGCATTTGAATCACGTTACAATCAGTTCTCAAACTTCTAAATAAAGGGATAATCATGAAAGCAGTGTATCAAAAAGATACATTGTTTTTTTGTGGTGACTTAAAGGCTAATATTCTGAGTTTGATAGCTTAAAGCAAGCTGATTTTAGGCTATCACTAGCTTAGTTTACAGCTGTTTTTTACTAGCTTAATGCGCCAACTTACGCCTGCTTTTATGCTATAATTAAGAAGATAGTCAAACAGGGAAAGAGAGTAAAATGAATCCATTATTACAAGGTATGAACGCTAGACAAGCAGAGGCGGTTGAGGCGACAGAAGGGCCATTATTGATTATGGCTGGCGCAGGGTCTGGTAAAACGCGTGTCTTAACACACAGAATTGCTTATCTGATTGAAGAAAAAGAAGTTAATCCTTGGAATATTTTAGCGATAACCTTTACAAACAAAGCAGCTCGTGAAATGCGTGAACGTGCAATTAATTTGAATCCCCGTGCGCAAGATTCACTCATTGCAACCTTTCATAGTATGTGTGTCCGAATTCTGAGAAGAGATGCTGACCATATCGGCTACAATCGAAATTTTACGATTGTTGATCCTGGTGAGCAACGGACTTTAATGAAACGTATTCTAAAAGAGCTAAATGTGGATCCTAAACAGTTTACTGAGCGTACGATTTTAGGGACGATTTCAAATAGTAAAAATGAGCTAGTCACAGCTGAAATTTATGAGAAAAATGCTGATGACCTCTATACAAATATTGTCGCAAAAGCCTATAAGCGTTATGAAACGGAATTAAAGCGTAGTGAATCGATGGATTTCGATGATTTGATCATGAATACGATTTTGTTATTCGATAAAAATCCAGATGTGCTGGCTTACTATCAAGGGAAGTTTCAGTATATTCATGTCGATGAGTACCAGGATACCAACCATGCCCAATATCAGATGGTGCAGTTACTTGCTAAACGCTTTAAAAATCTATGTGTGGTAGGCGATGCGGACCAGTCCATCTATGGCTGGCGTGGTGCTGATATGCAAAATATTTTAGACTTTGAAAAAGATTATCCGCAAGCTAAGGTTGTGTTATTAGAAGAGAATTATCGCTCAACTAAGACGATACTGCAAGCAGCAAACGAGGTCATCAATCATAACAAAAATAGACGACCTAAAGAACTTTGGACTCAGAATGCTGATGGCGAGATGATAGTCTATAATCGGTCAGGTGATGAGCGAGAAGAAGCCAATTTTGTAGCGGGTCAAATTAATTATGAACAAGACCAACATGATCGCAGCTATGCTGATTTTGCCGTTCTATATCGGACAAATGCCCAATCACGGGCGATTGAAGAAGCGCTACTGAAGTCTAATATCCCTTATACCATGGTTGGTGGGACTAAGTTCTATTCACGTAAAGAAATTCGAGATGTTGTCGCCTACCTTAATGTGATTGCAAATAGTCGTGATAATATCTCTTTTGAGCGAATTGTCAATGAACCAAAACGTGGTGTTGGACCAAAAGCCCTTGAGACGCTTCGGGATTTTGCGACGCAACAAAATAGTTCTTTACTTGACGCATCCCGTGATGTGACCTTAAGTCAACTAAAAGGGAAAGCAGCATCAGAGCTGTTTAACTTAGCGCATGTCTTGCTGAATTTAGCAGATGATGTCGATCAGTTTACGATCACTGAATTAGTAGCAGCAGTACTAGATAAAACGGGCTATCGTCAGGCTTTAGCTGTGCAAACAACGAGTTTAGAAGCGCAAAACCGCTTGGAAAATATCGAAGAATTCTTGACAGTCACACAAAACTTTGATAAAAAAGAGTCTGAGGCACCTGCTGAAGATGAGACGGGTCTTGATAAACTCAGTCGTTTCCTAAACGATCTGAGCCTGGTTGCGGATACAGATAGCTATGAGGAAACCGCTCAGGTGACTCTGATGACGCTACATGCGGCAAAGGGACTAGAATTCCCAGTCGTCTTCTTGGTTGGTATGGAAGAAGGCGTCTTTCCACTTAGCCGTCAGGCAGAAGACGAGGATGAACTCGAAGAAGAACGCCGCCTAGCCTATGTTGGGATTACGAGAGCAGAAGCTGTTCTCTACTTAACAAATGCTAGCACTCGGATGCTTTTCGGTCGGACAAGCTATAATCAACCATCACGATTTTTACGCGAGATAGACGATAGCTTGTTAACCTACACAGGTCAAGCCAGAAAAGCAAATACGAGCTTTAACGCGACCTATAAGTCTAGTATCGGTAAATCTCAGTTTGGGTCAGGCGTTAGTCTTTCGGATGCTATCAAAGGCAGGAAATCTGCGACCTCATCAGTCAAGCAGGCTATAGGTCAAACACCGAAGGTAGTAGCTGATTGGGGGATTGGTGACATCGCCCAACATAAAAAATGGGGTGATGGTACGGTCCTCGATGTATCAGGAACAGGGTCAAATATGGAGCTGAAAATCGCCTTTCCAGAAGTTGGCTTAAAGCGGTTGTTGGCACAAATGGCACCGATTACTAAGCTTGAAAAATAGGCCTTTCAGACCCAAATAGGAGAACTCATGAATCAAATCAAATGCCCGCATTGTGGGGAAGTGTTTACAGTTGATGAATCAGGATTTTCAGATATTTTAGCACAAGTCAGAACGCAAGAGTTTGAGCAGGAAATTCATGCCCAACTCGAAAAAGAAAAAGCCATGATGGCAGTCCAATCAGAGGCAAAATTGGCTGAGTTAGAACACCAGTTAAAAACGCTAGAAGTCTCGAAAGTCACCGAGCTAAAATTAGTTGAAGAACAGACAAAGGCAAGTAGCCAAACTGAGTTACTAGGTTTAAAAACTGAACTTGAAAAGGCACAGCAAGCACGTGATAGTTTAGAACAAGCTAAGACTGTTGAGATCAAACTAGTTGAGGAACAAACCAAAGCAGCCTTACAGCATGAACTTTCTGACTTAAAGGCCCAGCTTGCCCAACTTGCCGCTCAAAATGAGTTAGCCTTACAACAGACAATATCTGATAGTGAAAAAGCCTTAACTGAGGTTGCCAAAGAACGTGATGCGGTTCAAAATCAATTGCTACTTGCAGAAAAAGAACAAGCGCTCAAACAAAATTCAGTTAAAAATGAATATGAGATACTGCTAAAAGCTAAAAATGATGAAGTTGCCTTTTATAAAAATTTCAAGGCCCAACAGTCAACTAAGGCGATTGGTGAAAGCTTAGAGAACTTTGCTGAAAATGAGTTTAACAAAGTGCGGGCGACCATGTTCCCTAATGCCTATTTTGAAAAAGATAACGATGCCAGAACAGGTAGCAAGGGTGACTTTGTTTATCGTGAAATGGATGACTTTGGTAACGAGATTATCTCGATCATGTTTGAGATGAAAAACGAAGGTGATGAGACCGCAACCAAACATAAAAATCGCGATTTTTATAAAGAATTAGACAAAGATAGGCGTGAAAAGACATGTGAATATGCTGTTTTAGTGACCATGCTTGAGGCTGATAATGATTATTTCAATACTGGCATTGTAGATGTTTCGCATGACTATGCTAAAATGTATGTGGTACGGCCAAATTTCTTTATCCAATTAATCGGCTTGTTACGTAATGCGGCCATGAATTCACTCGCTTATAAGCAAGAAATTGCCTTAATTCGCGAACAAAATATCGATATCACGACCTTTGAAGATGATCTTGATCTATTCAAAACAGGTTTTGCAAAGAACTATACATCTGCCAGTAAGAATTTCGCTAAGGCAATCGATGAGATTGATAAGTCTATCAAGCGGATGGAAGAAGTGAAAAAAGCGCTCCTAACAAGTGAGAATCAACTGCGTTTAGCCAATAATAAACTAGAAGATGTATCCGTCAAAAAATTAACCAAGAAGAATCCAACGATGGCAGAAAAATTTGCCAATTTAAACTCTGAGAAAAGAAAAATAGATGACATATAATGGTATTTTAGCGATATATAAAGAAGCGGGCATGACCAGTCATGACGTTGTCTTTAAGCTACGAAAAATATTGCAGACTAAGAAAATTGGTCATGGTGGGACACTAGATCCGGATGTGACAGGCGTCTTACCGATTGCTGTCGGAAAGGGTACACGTGTTGTCGAATTCATGACAGAAGCTGGAAAAGTATATGAAGGTCAAGTCACACTAGGCTTTTCTACTGAGACAGAAGATGCCAGTGGTGAGGTGGTCGAGCGTACGCCTGTGACACAGGTACCTAGTGAAGCTGATATTGATCTTGCTATGGCTGGATTTGTCGGTGAGATCACACAAATACCACCCATGTATTCGGCAGTCAAAGTGAATGGCCGTAAACTCTATGAATATGCCCGTGCTGGTGAGACAGTCGAAAGACCAGAAAGACAGGTTACGCTGACAGAATTTGTCAGAACGTCTGATCTAGAGTTTGATCAAGATAAGCAACTCCTTAGATTTAACTTTAGAGTGGTTTGCAGCAAAGGCACTTATGTGAGAACGCTAGCCGTTGATTTAGGGGCTAAACTTGGCTATGCAAGCCATATGTCTTATTTGCAACGGACTGCATCAGCAGGCTTAAACATAGCAGATGCCTTCAAGCTGTCAGAAATCGAGCAGCTGAAAGCAGAAGATCGCTTATCAGAAGCATTTTTACCGATTGAGTATGGTGTATCTGATTTAGAAAAAGTGCTACTTACTGCAGAACAAGTTAAAGAAATTAGCTTTGGTAGATTTGTGACATTGACATCGGATGCTGATATTGTTGCAGGGTTTCAAGAAGATCGGTTGATCGCGATCTTGCAAAAACGGGATGGCGAGCTTTATAAACCTAAGAAAGTGATGATATGAAAGTATTTGAATTTAACGCACAAAACGTAGATAGTGCACCAACAATTCTCGTTTTGGGGTATTTTGATGGCTTACATCGTGGTCATCAAACCTTATTTGATAGGGCACGTGAGTTAGCTGAAGAGAAGAAAGCAACGATCTCTGTACTTACCTTCCCTGAAAGTCCAATCCTGGTATTTGAAAAATTCAATGAGAATTTGTTAAAACAGTTAACCTCAAAAGAAAAAAGAAACCAGCTTTTTGAAGAAAATGGGGTAGATTTTCTCTATTTTACAGACTTTACTAGCCACTTTGCTAAGTTAACGAGCCATGATTTTATAGAAAAGTATCTCAAAAAGTTAGCCATATCAGCTGTCGTGATTGGCTTTGATTATCAATTTGGATCTGATCATGGTAGTCTTGCCCAGCTATCAGAATATGATGCTTATCAAGTAAGTGAATTGACTGATATGGGAGAGAAAATTTCATCTAGTCGGATTAGACAGGCGATTATCGATGGCGATGTCTCGCTTGCTAATCGCCTACTAGGCTACAACTATGAAATCAGCGGTTTGGTCGTACATGGTGAAGCACGTGGGCGCACGATTGGCTATCCAACAGCAAACATCGAATCAAAGAGTATGCAATATCTGCCCTTAATTGGCGTCTATGTTGTTGATATAGCAGTTGGCGACAAACAGTATCGAGGGATGGCATCTATCGGCTACAATGATACCTTTGGTGGGAAAAATAAGACACTAGAAGTTAACATTTTTGATTTTCATGATGAAATTTATGGTGAGACTGTCACAGTTTACTTCCTAAAATTTATTCGCGGGATGATTAAATTTGATAGTGTTGATGCACTCATCACCCAAATGGATGATGATGAGAAAATAGCTCGTGATTTCTAAATGTGTGCGATGTTAGGTCTTTAGGAGCTAGGATAAGTTAGCAGAATAGGTGTGCTTAAGACCGATGATAATATGAGCTATTCCGTCTCTTTTTTAGATGGCGGTTTTCCTATTTTCAGGCCTATCCTCTCTGATCACTGACACACCTTTTTAAACCTTGCACATGAGATAAATCGGACACAATCAAGTAGAATTTGAGAAAAAAATTGAAAAATAATGACAAAAAGCCGACATCGGCCTATATCCATATTCCATTTTGCACACAGATTTGTTACTACTGTGATTTTGCAAAAGTTTATATTCAAAATCAACCTGTCGATGCCTATTTGACAACCCTTTTAGCTGAGTTTGATGCGCAAGATATAGCGGCGCTTAAGACGATCTATATAGGTGGGGGCACACCGACGGCTTTAACAGCTAGACAATTGGATACACTCCTATCAGGTATCACACGTCACTTAGACTTAAACCAGTTAAAAGAGTTTACTGTTGAAGCGAATCCTGGAGATTTGAGTGATGACAAGATAGCAGTCCTTAAAAAACATCACGTTAATCGCGTTTCTTTAGGTGTACAGACATTTAATGATAAACTTCTTAAAAAAATTGGTCGGAGTCATACAGCCCAAGATGTTTTCGATAATATTGCTAAGCTTAAGGCAGCAGGGTTTGATAATATCACGATTGATTTAATCTATGCGCTTCCAGGGCAGACCATGGCTGATGTCAAAAAAGATGTTGCGACATTACTCAGTCTTGATTTGCCACACGTTGCCCTATATTCACTTATTCTGGAAAATCATACAATTTTTATGAATAAGATGCGACGTGGCAAACTAGATCTACCAAGTGATGACTCAGATTTTGAGATGTATAACTATATCATTGACAGTTTAGAAACTGCTGGTTATGATCATTATGAGATTTCAAACTTTGGTAAAAAGGGGTTTGAGAGTGCTCATAATCTCATGTATTGGGACAATGCTGAATACTATGGTTTTGGTGCAGGTGCCAGTGGCTATGTTTCAGGTATACGTTATAAAAATCACGTGCCGATACATCATTATCTAGAAAATGATGATAAACGAGCTGTTCAAGAGGCATTAACGATTAAAGAGCAGATGGAAGAGGAACTTTTTTTAGGGTTAAGAAAGAAATCTGGTGTGAATACTGTTGCCTTTAACCGAAAATTTAATCAAGATTTTGATGCAATTTATGGCGAGACAGTCGCAAAGTTAATCGAGAAACACCTTTTATCTAGAAATGAAGAGACAATTTTTATGACGCGTCAAGGGTTGATGCTGGGTAATGATGTCTTTGAGGCGTTTTTACTAGACGACCTCGCCTAATTTTTGTTATAATTAATTAATGAATATAATGAGGAAGCGTTTAAAATCATTAGGGATTTTGATAACACTCTTTTTTCTAGCTGGTTTTATACTGCTGTTTGTCAGCTTAAATATTACAAAAACCAAAAAAGAAGTTATCAAACCACCTATCAAAAAAGTTAGCCTCGATCATGGTGTTGATATCACAAGACCAATTATTGATATTTCAGGCTGGCAATTACCAGTTGATATAGATTATGATCAACTTGCAGGTCAAGTAAATGGTGTTATTGTGCGGGTCCAGCATGGGATCAGCATGAAAAAGACCAACAATGCTGCCTATAAAAATGGGCAAGATAAGGCCATGGCCTCACACATCACAGAATTTCAGAAACGTAATGTCCCTGTAGCGGTCTATGCTTATGTTAATGGGAAGTCTGATGATGAAATGCGCCAAGAAGCTGACAAATTTTATGAACGTGCTGCTAAGTACAAGCCGACGTTTTGGTGGCTTGATGTTGAAGAAGTGACGATGAAGACGGGATTTAATCAAGGTATCGAAGCGTTTAGAAAGCAATTAGTCAAGCGCGGTGCTAAAAATATAGGGATTTATACCCAGGATTGGTTTGTGACAGCAAATAACATTGATGTGAGTCCTTATGATAGTACTTGGTTAGCTCACTATGGTGGCGACACGGGCTATTGGGACACCTCACCAGTGACAACCATCAATTATGATCTGCACCAATACACAAGTCGTGGTCGTTTAAATGGCTTTGCAGGAGACTTAGACTTCAATCGTGTCAGCACCTTAGCTGAATACAATAAAATTTTCAATAACGGCAGGTTAATGAAATAGCCGATATTAAAACGCCAATTCAGGGCGTTTTTTTGGTAAAATGAAGGTATGTTAACTTACAAGAAAAAATATAATGTCCCTTACTATGAAAGTGATGCAAATGGTAACATGAAACTACCAAGCATTTTCAACGTCGCCTTGCAACTCTCAGGCGAACAATCTCTCAGCTTAGGTGTTAGTGATATCTGGTTAAAAGAAACCTATGACTATACATGGGTTGTTGTCGAGTATGCGATTGATATTGCGCGACTCCCCAGATTTAATGAGACGATAACAATCGAGACATTTGCTACAAGTTATAATAAATTTTTCTGTTATCGTGATTTTGTCTTTTATGCAGAGAATGGGGAGAAATTATTAACGATTTCATCGACATTTGTCTTACTTGATATTAGTCATCGTAAGGTTGTCCATGTGGAGGAAGCAATTGTTGCACCATATCAAACTGAAAAAGTATCAAAAATGGTTCGGGGTCATAAGTTTGGCGAGTTAAACGCAGATACAATGATTGAACGCGACTTTCATGTCAGATTTAACGATATTGATCAAAACGGGCATGTCAATAACAGTAAGTATTTTGACTGGATGATTGATCCATTAGGCTTTGATTTCTTAAGTGGTCATGTCCCTGAAAAAATCTATTTGAAATACATCAAAGAAGTCATGTATGGGGTTGATGTTTTATCTCGCGTAGATATGCGTGATAAAACATCACATCATGAGATTAAAACAGCAAGCAACCATGCACAAGCTGAAATTACGTGGAGAGAAAAATAAATGACACACTATAAAGGCTATCTGATTGATCTTGACGGGACGATTTATATGGGGGAAAAAAAAATACCAGCGGGCACCAGATTTGTGAAACGCCTGCAAGATAAAAAAATCCCCCACCTCTTTGTCACAAATAATACAACGAAAACACCTGCCCAGGTACAGGCACGCTTAAAAGAAAAGTTTGCGATTACCACAACTGAGGAAACAATTTATACAGCAACTTTAGCCACGCTGGATTATATGAATGATATGGCCAAAGGAGATACTGCCTATGTGATTGGTGAATCAGGTCTTAAATCTGCCATCTATGGGAGCTATAAAAGAGAGACTGAAAATCCTGCTTATGTTGTTGTCGGCTTAGATAATGATCTAACTTATGAAAAATTGACCATCGCAACACTTGCTATCGCAAATGGGGCCATGTTTATCGGGACCAATCCTGATTTAAATATCCCTACCGAACGTGGTCTTTTGCCAGGTGCAGGGAGTATTAATAAATTATTAGAGACTGCAACACGGATTAAACCCATTTTTATCGGTAAACCAAATGCAATTATTATGAACAAAGCGGTTGAGCGGATTGGCATATCACGACGTGATCTAGTCATGGTTGGCGACAATTACCTAACAGATATACGTGCAGGTATTGATAACGATATCGCTAGTTTACTGGTTACAACTGGCTTTACTAAGCCTGAAGAAGTGGCAGGATTGCCGATTGCGCCAACCCATGTTATTGCGTCTTTAGATGACTGGCAACTGTGAGGTTGGTAAGAGATGAAAGTTAAACTCCACTTTTTATTGGTTTTTTTATGGTCGATTGCTGCAAGTGCGACGGTGACGATTTTTGCTGCAATCCCCTTATTTTATAGCTTGCTCAACCCACTTAAGCTAACTGAATTGAGCTATCTGAGTCAAAAAACGATTATCTATAATTTTAATACCTTGATGGCTTATTTGCTCAACCCATTTAATCACGCATTAAACATGCCTGATTTTAAAAGCTCTTCTGAAGGTTTGAGTCATTTTGCGGATGTCAAAAATTTGTTCATTTTTGCCATGCTTGCTACGATTATCCTTGCCATACCGACAGTCCTATTCATCAAAAATAGACAGTATATCCAGGTTTATCAAGAACTTAAACTGTGTCTCATGCTACCCCTATTTGTGGCGGTCATCAGCTTATTTGGTGGATTTGATACCATCTTCATTACCTTTCATAAACTGTTATTTAGAAACGCAAATTGGCTCTTTGATCCAGCTACGGATCCAGTCATCAACATCTTACCAGAATCCTATTTCATGGCCTGCTTTATCCTATTTGGGCTCATCTATCTGCTATTCTGGTCTATGCTATTAGTTAAAGCTAAACGGAGGATCTATCATGCAAAAAATTAATTTAGTCATTATCACTGGGATGAGTGGCGCTGGGAAAACGGTCGCCATCCAATCTTTTGAAGATATGGGCTATTTCACAGTTGATAATATGCCTGCCAATCTGATCGAAAAATTTGTCAGCCTGTTAACGACGTCTGAAAAAGGGGACATTGATAAAGTCGCCATGGTTGTTGATATGCGAAGTCGTAGTTTTTTTGATGCACTAAGCGATATCGTCAATGATTTATCTGATAATCCTGATGTAGACTTTAGATTGTTATATCTAGATAGCTCTGATGAAGAGTTGGTTGCACGCTATAAAGAGACGCGTCGTAGTCATCCGCTTGCAGAAGATGGTCGGGTTTTGGATGGGATATTGCGGGAACGCGAACTTTTGTCTCCTTTAAAGTCATTTTCTCAAAATGTGATTGACACGACTGAATTAACACCTAGAAATCTACGCTCACAAATTTCACAACAGTTTGCGACGGAGAATACGAAAGCGCCTTTCAGAATAGAAGTCATGAGTTTTGGTTTCAAGTATGGCCTGCCTTTGGATGCTGACCTTGTGTTTGATGTCCGTTTTTTACCAAACCCACATTATATTCCTGAGCTACGCAATCAGACAGGACTTGAAGAGGCAGTCTATAATTATGTCATGGATGCACCTGAGTCTGAAGCCTTCTACACGAATTTAATGCGGATGCTAAACCCAATCATTCCAGGCTATGAAAAAGAAGGTAAGTCAGTATTGGTTATTGCCATCGGCTGTACGGGTGGTCAGCATAGAAGTGTAGCATTTGCAAAACGCATCTCGGAAGAGTTAACATCTGGTAAGTGGTTAGTCAATACCAATCACCGTGATAAAGATAGACGGAAAGAAACGGTCAATCGGTCATGAGAAAGAAAAAAATAGTCGTGATAGGTGGCGGAACGGGTATTCCTGTCATTTTGAACGCATTGAGAAAGGAAGATGTCGATCTGACAGCAATCGTGACAGTTGCTGACGACGGTGGCAGTTCTGGTGAGTTAAGAGGGGCTCTTGATATTGCCCCGCCAGGTGATTTACGCAATGTCCTAGTTGCCATGAGTGACATGCCACGCCTTTATGAGCAAATCTTTCAGTATCGCTTTAAGGCTGATGATGGCCCGCTCAGTGGTCATCCGATTGGTAACTTAGTGATTGCAGGTGTGTCAGAGATGCAAGGTTCTACCTATAATGCCATTCAAATTTTGGCTAAGTTCTTTCATGTTCAAGGCAGGATTTTACCCTCTAGTGAAGCAGCCTTAACCCTCCATGCTGTCTTTCAGGACAAAAAAGAGGTGATTGGAGAAAGTCATATTGCAGACTATCCTGGTAAGATTGATCATGTTTATGTGACCAATACAAATAATCAGGAAACGCCAACTGCCTCACGTCATGTTGTCGCTGAAATCATGGCTGCGGATACGATTGTCATGGGACCTGGCAGTCTTTTTACCTCTATCTTACCAAATGTTGTCATTCCAGAAATACGAGAAGCCTTGAATCAGACAACTGCTCAGGTGGTTTATGTTTGTAACATCATGACCCAACGTGGTGAAACGGAAAACTTTACGGATGCGGATCATGTTAATGTCTTACATAATCATGTTGGCACGCAATTTATTGATACTGTTTTGGTAAATGTGGCACAAGTACCAGATACTTATATGAACACAAATAAGTTTGATGAGTATCTAGTGCAAGTCAGACATGACTTTACAGGACTACAAGCAGAAAATATTCGCATCATCTCCAATGATTTTCTGAAATTAGTTGATGGTGGTGCCTTCCATAATGGGGATGCAGTAGCCCAGGAAATCATGCGCATTAGTGAGAGACGCCTGCTATGAGTTTTTCTTCTGACGTTAAAAAAGAGTTGACCCAATTAACCGTTTCGGATGGTGTCTTAATCGCCCTACTGAGAATGAACGGTGTTTTGGGGATATCAGGTGGCTTGACTTTGGCCATTACGACTGAAAATGCAACAACTGCACGCTTTATTTACGCTACATTATTGGCTAAATATGAGATTAAATCAGAAATAAAAACGCATCAAAAAACAACGCTATCTAAAAACCGTGTGTATACGATTGTCATCAAAGACAATGTAGCCGATATTTTAGATAGATTTGAATTAGCTGATAGTTTGCTATTGGATCATGGTATACCAGATTCAGTCAAATTTGATGAAAAAATGGCAGTTGGCTATTTGCGTGGCGCTTTTCTTAGTAGTGGTAGCGTCACAAATCCTGAAAAAGGCAAGTATCATTTGGAAATTGCCTCGTATTATGAAGAGCATGCGGCTGATCTACAATTTTTACTGGAAAACTTTGGCATTACTAGCAAGGTGATCAACAGAAAATCCAGATCAGTCACTTATTTAGCTAATTCTGAGATGATTATCGACTTCCTGAGTCTGATTGGTGCAAATGCGGCCAGATTTAAGATAGAAGATGCAAAAATAGTGAGAGAAATGCGCAATACTGCCAACCGACAAACTAATTTTGAAGCAGCAAATATTGGAAAAACGGTTAATGCTGCGCAGACTGTTATTGAAGCCATCAAATTCCTTAAAAGCATGGATAAATTACCGGATAATTTAAGAGAAATCGCTGTTGCCAGAATGGCTAATCCAGATGCCACGATCGTTGAACTAGGTCAACTATTAGTCCCACCTCTCGGTAAATCGGGTGTTAACCATCGCCTACGCAAAATAAAAGAATTAGCTGAACAACTTCGTCAATTAGACTAAAGAAGTTGTTTTTTTGTATAAAAAAGGCAAATATAAGCTAGCATGAGCTTAATTCTGATGTAACATCTTTTCACATCGTCAATACAAAAACTTGTAAATATGACTAAAATACCTTATAATGAGTTATTAACTAAATTTTCAGAAGATTCTTTCGGAGGGTTGCTACGGCTATGGATAACTATATCACTAAGATACAAAAGAACTCGATTATTCCCTTGGCATTTTATGAGCAGTATGATGTCAAAAAAGGGCTACGTGATGTGAATGGTAAGGGTGTTTTAGCAGGATTAACTAATATTTCTGCTATTCATTCCTTTGATGAAGCGGGTGATCCGATGCCAGGTATTTTGGAATATCGCGCGATCAATATCAAAGCGATTTCGGAACATCTTAAGGCAGAAAACCGCTTTGGTTTTGAGGAAATCACCTATTTGCTATTGTTTGGCGAATTACCTACTGCCTCAGAATTAGCTGAGTTTAATCTAAAATTAGTCGACAAACGACACTTACCGCCTGAATTTGTTCGCGACATTATTTTGAAAGCAACCTCAAATGATGTCATGAATTCGATGAGTCGCAGTATTTTATCATTAGCGACTTTTGATGAAAAGGTTAATGAGATGACCTTGGAAAATGTCTTAGATCAATCACTTAGTTTGATTGCTAATTTCCCTTTGTTAGCTATATATGCTTACCAGGCCTATAATCATATAGAAAAAGATGAAAGCCTTTACATTCATTATCCAGATAAAAATCTAACCACTGCAGAAAATATTTTAAGACTCTTACGACCAGATAAGCAGTTTACTGACACGGAAGCAAAAGTGTTGGACCTAGCCCTGATTTTGCATATGGAGCATGGTGGGGGGAATAATTCCACCTTCACGACCCACGTTGTGACGAGTTCTGGCACTGATACCTATGCTTCAGTTGTTGCATCATTGTCAAGTCTTAAAGGCTCAAAACATGGTGGTGCAAATATTAAAGTGGCTAAGATGTTAGATGATATCTGGAAAAATGTACCAGATCATACGGACGAAGATGCGATTTTTGACTACCTATGTAAAATTTTGAATAAAGATGCCTTTGACAAAAAAGGGTTGATCTATGGTATGGGTCATGCCATCTATTCGCTTTCTGATCCCCGTGCTGAAGTGCTCAAATCTTATGTCAAAGAACTTGCTGAAGAAAAGGGCTTACATGATGCCTATCAGTTTTACAAGAAAATCGAGCGCTTAGCACCTCAAGCGATTGCGCAAGAGCGTAATATCTATAAGGGGGTATCTGCTAATGTCGATTTCTATAGTGGCTTTGTCTATCAGATGTTAGGCTTACCTGAGGAACTTTATACACCACTTTTTGCAATTGCAAGAATCGTTGGCTGGAGTGCACATCGCATGGAAGAAATGCTAAATATGAATAAGATTATTCGACCAGCATATGAAAGCGTCTTAACCACAAAAGCCTATACCAAAATAGAAGATAGGGAGCTATAAAATTGAGAAAATATGAGAAACCATTAACCGTTAACGGCCTTGCTTACACTTATTTTGATATCGCATCTGCTGTACATCATATCGACAGGCTGCCTTATGCGCTGCGTATTTTGGCAGAAGGGGTCATACGCAATCTAGATGGTGTCAATTTTACGACAGAGCATCTTGAGATGCTAAATAGCTTTGATGGCAGTAAAACGGATACAGGTGAAATTCCGTTTAAGCCTAGTCGTGTTATCTTACAGGACTTTACGGGTGTACCTGCAGTTGTTGATTTAGCAGCAATGCGGGATTCAGTTAAGCAATTAGGTGGCAATCCTGAGTTGATTAATCCAGAAGTATCGGTTGACTTGGTCATTGACCACTCTTTACAAGTTGACTTTTCGGGGTCTGAACAAGCTCTTCTATTAAATGCCAAACGTGAGTTTGAACGGAATGGTGAACGCTATGAGTTTCTCAAATGGGCAACGGAATCCTTTGAAAATTTCCGAGTTGTGCCACCAGCTACTGGCATCATTCACCAAGTCAATATTGAGTACCTATCAGATGTTGTGAATACGAAAGATCAGGTGTTACTACCGGATACAGTGTTCGGGACAGATAGCCATACGACGATGATCAATGGTCTAGGTGTCCTTGGTTGGGGTGTTGGTGGGATTGAAGCAGAAGCTGCTATACTTGGTGAAGCCTCTTACTTCCCCATGCCTGAAGTCATCGGAGTGCGTTTTGTCGGTAAGTTAAACCCATTGGCCACGGCAACTGATCTGGCCTTAACGATGACAAAAATCTTGCGTGATCAAGATGTCGTTGGTAAATTTGTCGAATATTTTGGCCCAGGCCT
Organism: Pseudolactococcus piscium; assembly: GCF_002441695.1. Lineage (GTDB taxonomy): Bacteria > Bacillota > Bacilli > Lactobacillales > Streptococcaceae > Pseudolactococcus > Pseudolactococcus piscium. The sequence continues at coordinate 56,743 of NZ_JXJW01000008.1, read as the reverse complement.
TGCAAGTTTAACGCTTGCAGACCGTGCTACTGTGGCCAATATGGCACCAGAGTATGGCGCAACCTGTGGTTATTTCCCAATTGATGACGAAACACTGAACTACCTGACCAACACTAACCGTGATGCTGAGCTTATCTCCTTAGTGGAGACTTATGCCAAGGCAAATCACCTCTTTTATGATGCAACAAAAGAAGCGACTTATAATCAAGTCATTGAAGTCGATTTGGCCAAGATTGAGACCTATTTGTCGGGTCCAAAACGACCTCAAGATTTAATTCCGCTAGGAAAAATGGCATCAGAATTTGAGCACTTTTCTAAAAGTTTAGCAGCAGTTAAACCAAGCCCAGATGCTTTAGTACAAGAAGGGGATATCGCCATAGCTGCCATTACCTCATGTACTAATACTAGTAATCCTTATGTCATGATGATGGCAGGTCTACTTGCTAAAAATGCTGTAGCAAAAGGCCTTACAGTGCCAAAAACGGTTAAAACATCTCTAGCGCCAGGCTCAAAAGTTGTGACAGCATATTTAGAGAAAGCTGGCTTGATTGACCCCTTAGCAAAACTTGGGTTTGATGTCGTTGGCTATGGCTGTACGACCTGTATCGGTAACTCAGGACCACTAGATGATCAAGTATCAGAATCTATCACGGATCAAGATTTGCTGGTGACATCTGTCCTGTCAGGGAACCGTAACTTTGAAGGGCGAATTCATCCCCTTGTGAAAGCTAACTATCTAGCAAGTCCACCATTAGTTGTTGCCTATGCGATTGCGGGTAATATCAAAAAAGATTTGACGCTTGAGCCACTTGGTCTTGATCAAGCAGGTCAGCCTGTTTATCTAACAGATATCATGCCTGATTATGATACGGTTAAGGCAGAAGTAGATCAGTATGTCACACGTGAGCTTTATGAAACCTACTATGCCCATATTTTTGATGCAAATGATGCTTGGAATGACATTAAGTCATCGAAATCTCAAACCTATCCGTGGGATGAAAACTCAACTTATGTCGCAAATCCCCCTTATTTTGAGGGCTTGAGCTTATCAGAAGACGTCTCACATCGGCCTTTGACAAACATGCGTGTTCTTGCAAAATTTGGTGATTCGGTCACGACAGACCATATCAGCCCTGCTGGTAATATTGCCATGAAATCTCCCGCGGGTGAGTTCCTAGATCAAGCTGGTGTTGCACCACGAGATTTCAACTCATACGGTAGTCGCCGAGGTAATGATAAAGTGATGACCAGAGGGACATTTGCTAATATTCGGATCAAGAATTTGTTAACGCCAGGTATTGAAGGTGGCGTAACCAAGTATAAGGAAGAGACCTTACCGATTTATGATGCAGCCATGCGCTACAAAGCAGATGGGACCTCTTTGGTTGTCTTAGCGGGTAAAGACTACGGCATGGGATCATCTCGTGACTGGGCAGCTAAAGGGACAAATCTCTTAGGCGTTAAAGTCGTTATTGCAGAAAGTTTTGAACGGATTCATCGCAGTAATCTTGCCATGATGGGCTTGATTCCCCTACAATTTTTAGCAGGGGAAAGTGCAGATATCCTCGGCTTAACTGGATTTGAGACCTACAGCTTTGATTTTCCAGAACAACCTGAAATTGGTCAATTGATTACAGTTCATGCAGATGATAAGCAATTCCAAGTTACTCTACGTTTCGATTCACAAGCTGATCTAGGCTATTATGAAAATGGTGGGATTCTACAAATGGTAATTAGAAAAAAGGTGACAAATGGCTAAAATAGAGATGATAAACGGCAGGTTACAGGTCCCAAATGATCCTGATATCCCTTATATTACGGGAGATGGCGTCGGGATTGATATATCACCTGCCATGATAAAAGTCGTCGATACTGCAGTCGCTAAAGCCTATGGTAGTGAGAAAGCCATCTCTTGGCAGGAACTTGCTGCTGGCGAAAAAGCTTATGCAGCGCAAGGGGATTATCTACCTCAAGAAACCGTAACTGCTTTGACCGAAAATCTTGTCGCCATTAAAGGCCCCTTGATGACACCGATTGGTGAAGGATTTCGAAGCTTAAATGTTACCCTACGACAACAGTTTGATCTCTTTGCAAATGTGCGACCGATTACCTATTTTACAGGTGTTACATCTCCTGTCAAACACCCTGAAAACGTTGAGATGACGATTTTTCGCGAGAACACAGAAGATATCTATGCCGGTATTGAGTTTGAAAGCGAGAGTCCTGATGCCAAGCGCTTAATTAAGTTACTTAAGACAGATTTTGGTATTGATAACATTCGCTTTGAGCAAACATCGGCTATCGGTATTAAACCAGTTTCACCAGATGGGTCTAAACGCTTGGTACGTGCGGCATTTGAGCATGCGATTGCGCATGGGATTAACCGTGTGACCCTCGTTCATAAAGGGAATATCATGAAGTTTACCGAAGGTGGCTTTAAAAAATGGGGCTATGAAGTTGCAGATGAGTATCCTACTTTTACGGTGAATGCCTTTAACAAGCTAAAATCTGAATCAGGTCTAGATGCTGCGTTAGCAGCCAAAGCTACAGCTTTAGCTGCTGGTAAAATTTATGTGGATGATGCCATTGCTGATAATTTTTTGCAGCAAATTTTGATTAATCCTTCAGCCTATCAAGTTGTTGCAACCCTTAATTTAAATGGCGACTATATTTCTGATGCCCTTGCAGCACAAGTTGGGGGGATCGGTATCTCACCGGGAGCTAATATCAACTTTTTAACAGGGCATGCCATCTTTGAAGCCACACATGGTACTGCGCCAGATATTGCAGGCTTAGGTCTGGCTAATCCGTCTAGTTTGATTCTATCAAGTGTGATGATGCTTGAGTTCATTGGCTGGCTAGAGGCAGCAAACCTTGTAAGAGCAGCCTTAGCTAAGACGATTGCGCAAGGTCAAACGACACGCGATTTAGGTGGTACGCTAACAACAGCTGACTTTACAGCTGCGATTATCGCTAATTTTTAAATCAGGATGAGGTAGAGACAGCGTGTCTCTACCTGCCAATTATACTGTGATAGCTAGACTACTGATAGGTGTTTGGCTGAGACAGCATCTACAAAGGAGTATCATGTCAAGGCAATTCAATAGAAAAAAAATCAGACGACAGCAACAGCAAGATTTTAGAAAAAAAATAGCTATTATCATCGGCGTGCTATCTAGCTTATTAGTCATATTATTTGTGACTGGCCAACTGAGAAATCCATTTGGACATGGTAGTGCAACATCATCAGATAAGCAAGTAAGCAGTAGCAAGTCCACTAAGACGAAAACAGCTAAGGCGACTAAAGGTGGCAAAGCAAAGTCGACTGCTACGATAATGGCGAGTGGTGATATGCTTTATCATGATATCGTCTATGGTAGTGCCTTTGATGGGCAGACATATGATTTTTCAAATGACTATGAGCAAATCACGCCACTCATTAAATCAGCAGATTTAGCTTTAGGTGATTTTGAAGGGACGATCAATCCTGATATGCCCCTGGCTGGCTATCCTATTTTTAATGCACCAGAAGCTGTCATATCGTCTATCAAGAATGCAGGCTATGATGCCTTAGACTTAGCACATAACCATATACTTGATACGGGTATCAGTGGACTAAAGTATACAGCCAATGCCTTTCAAAAAGCTGGCCTCGATACCTTTGGTGTCAATGTGCCTGACGATAAAATTTTAGTAAAAGAAGTCAATGGTATAAAAATCGCAATTTTGGGATTTAGCTATGGCTTTAATGGGATTGAAGCCAGTATTAGCCAATCAGATTACGATAAATATCTCAATGACCTCAACATGACTAAAGTGGAAAAGAAAATCAAAGCAGCTAAGCAATTGGCTGATGTGACAGTTATTATGCCACAATCTGGTGTCGAATATAGTCTGGAAGCCACACCTGAACAAGTCTCGACTTATCATAAAATGATTGACTTTGGTGCAGATATTATTTTCGGAGGCCACCCGCATGTGGCTGAACCAACTGAAACAATCGAAAAAGATGGTGAGAAGAAATTTATCATCTACTCGATGGGCAACCTCCTATCTAATCAAAGATATGAAACACTTGAAAATTATTGGACTGAACGCGGTGTGATTATGGAAGTTCAGGTCACAAAAGAAGCCAATAAAACGCAATTAACGGCTGTTAAAGCACATCCAACCTGGGTATCTAGAGAACCGATTGATCGGACCTTTCTGGGCTATCCAGCCTATGATTATCAGGTTTATCTAGCTGAGGATTATCTACCAGGCGGTAAATATGCTGACAAGGTGCCCAAAGCAAAACAAGAACGGATTGAGACGGCCTATCATGAGATGATAAGCTTACTTGATATTAAATTTTAACCCTAGAAAAAAGATATTTTTTGACGTCAAAAGGTATCTTTTTTCCTGTAATTTTCAGAAAAAAGGGTTATAATAAACTTAAAGATTAGAAAGGTTGCAGAAATTAAATGAAAATTTATTTTCAATTTATGTATATTCTCTTATTTTCTATAGTAGGAGAATTTTTATCGACTGGCTTGAACTTGCCAGTGCCAGGCTCAATTATTGGGATGGTTTTATTATTTTTAGCATTGAAGTTTAAACTGATTAGATTGCGACAAATTTATGATGCAGGCCAATTTATGATCGAGAATATGACGATCTTATTCTTACCAGCTGGTGTTGGGATCATGAGCCATTGGGATGCGATTTCAACCTATTGGTGGCAAATTATCGTGATCACCTTACTTGCTATTGTTGTCAATTTTGCTGTAATTGGGTTTGTGACACAGTTTATCAAGCAACATTTTGAGGGAGATTATAAAAAATGAAAGATGTCTTTTCTAATCCGCTCTTTGGCCTGACTGTATCAATTTTTGCCTACTTTATTGCAGCTCAAATCCATCGTAAGTGGACAAATCCAGCAACTAACCCTTTATTAGTAGCCGTTATCATGGTGATTGTCTTTCTCAAATTAACAGGCATTTCCTATAAAGCTTATTATGTTGGTGGGTCGTATCTCAATACCCTGATTATTCCGTCTACTGTTGCATTGGGTATTCCCCTATTTCAAGCATTCAAGTTGATGAAGTTTCATGTACGCAGTATTTTGTCAGGCGTGATTATAGGTGCAATCGTTAACACGGCACTAACAGCCGTGCTAGCCAAACTATTTGGCATGAATTATTTTCTAGCCATCAGTCTATTTCCAAAATCAGTCACCACAGCAATGGCCGTAGGTATCACCAGTAAAATGGGGGGTATGGCAACCATTACCTTAGTTGTTGTGGTGCTCACCGGGATCATTAGTTCGGTTGTTGGTCCAGTCTTACTGGATCTATTTGGGATCAAAGATCGTGTCGCCAAAGGTGTTGCTTTAGGTGGAACGGGTCATGCGATTGGGACAGGAGCAGCCATGCAACTGGGCCAAATAGAAGGGGCAATGGCTGGTTTGTCGATTGGTGTGACAGGTATTGTTTATGTCATCGTTAGTCCGATTATTGCAGCAATTATCTTAAAATAAGTGTATCGAAATAGTGGCTCATTATTAGGGCATTAACCCGCAGTGTTAAGCGTTTAACACTGCTTTTTATTATAAAAATATGAATGTGTTTCTCCTATAAGAAAAACATTAACTTTCTTTTTTTCTTGACAATCGTAAAAAAAGCCGTTATGATGGGTTGACAATACTTTAATAGAAAGTTGGCACCATGCATGGTCGCAAGGACATCAGAAGAAAAAGCAGTAAGCAAAACACCAGTAAAGAAAGCAACTCCTAAAAAGACAACAGCAACTAAAACAGCAACTAAAACAGCAACTAAAACGGCTGCTAAAGCTGCTCCTAAAAAAACGGCAGCAGTAAAAAAAGTGGCTACTAAGGCGACGACAGCTAAAAAAAAGACGGCAGTAAAGAAGCCAGCTAAAAAGAAAGCTGCTTCAAAGATCAAAAAGAATCTTGTTATCGTCGAATCACCAGCCAAAGCTAAGACCATCGAAAAATATCTAGGTCGTAATTATAGAGTGGTCGCTTCTGTAGGACATATTCGTGATTTGAAAAAATCAACTATGTCTGTCGATATAGAAAATGATTATGAACCACAATATATTAATATTCGTGGTAAAGGGCCATTGATTAACTCTCTTAAAAAAGAGGCTAAAAATGCCAAAGCCGTCTATCTAGCAAGTGACCCGGATAGAGAAGGAGAAGCAATCTCTTGGCACTTGGCGCATATTTTAGGACTAGATGTCCATGATAAAAATCGTGTTGTCTTTAATGAAATCACTAAAGATGCAGTAAAGGATGCCTTCAAAGAACCGCGTTCTATTGACTTAGATTTAGTTGATGCCCAACAAGCAAGACGTATTTTAGACCGATTAGTCGGGTATTCAATTTCACCAATTCTTTGGAAAAAAATTAAGAAAGGCTTATCAGCAGGACGTGTTCAGTCGATTGCCTTGAAGCTAATTATTGATCGGGAAAATGAAATTAATGCTTTTATTCCTGAAGAATACTGGTCTATCGAAGGGGATTTCAAAAAAGGGACTAAGAAGTTTCCAGGTAGTTTCTATGGCCTTGATGGTAAGAAGAAAAAATTAGAAAAAAATTCAGATGTCTTAGAAGTTATGGCACGCCTGACTTCAGACGACTTTACAGTCGATAAGGTTGATAAAAAAGAACGTCGCAGAAATGCACCACTGCCTTATACAACGTCTTCTTTACAGCAAGATTCTGCCAATAAAATTAACTTTAGAGCTAGAAAAACGATGTCAGTTGCCCAACAACTTTATGAAGGTATCACACTTGGTCCTAACGGTCATCAAGGTTTGATTACCTATATGAGAACTGACTCGACAAGGATCTCACCTGTTGCCCAAGCTGCAGCTGCAAGCTATATCGTGTCTACATTTGGTGAAGCTTATAGTAAACATGGCAGTAAGGTCAAGAATGTAGCTGGTGCGCAAGATGCCCATGAAGCAATTCGTCCGTCAAATGTGCTCAATACGCCAGAGAACATCGCCAAGTATCTGGACAAAGACCAGTTAAAACTCTATCGTTTGATTTGGAATCGGTTTGTTGCCAGTCAAATGACACCTGCTGTATTTGATACAGTCAAAGTAAATCTGTCTCAAAACGGTGTCATGTTTACGTCAAACGGCTCTCAAGTCAAATTTGATGGGTATATGGCTGTCTATAATGATGCGGATAAAAATAAAATGCTACCTGAGATGGCTGCTGGAGATCTGGTTAAGAAAGCAGCGATTAAACCTGAGCAGCATTTCACGCAACCACCAGCACGTTATAGTGAAGCAACGCTGATTAAGATACTTGAAGAAATTGGTGTGGGGCGACCGTCTACCTATGCACCGACTCTGGAAACAATCCAACGGCGATATTATGTTAAACTGTCGGCTAAACGCTTTGAACCGACAGAACTTGGTGAAATCGTCAATAACATGGTTGTTGAATTTTTCCCTAATATTGTCAATACAGCTTTTACCGTTGAGATGGAACGTTCATTAGATGACGTTGAGCATGGTAGCCGTCAATGGGTTAAGGTCGTAGATGAATTCTATCGTCCTTTTGCACTGGAACTTGAAAAAGCTGAAACTGAAATTGAGAAGATTCAGATCAAAGATGAACCAGCCGGATTTGACTGTGATATTTGTGGCCATGCTATGGTGATCAAACTTGGCAAATATGGCAAGTTTTATGCATGTAGTAATTTCCCAGATTGCCGCAATACTAAGGCCATCGTTAAGGAAATCGGTGTGATTTGTCCGACCTGTCATGAAGGACAAGTCATTGAACGTAAATCAAAACGTAATCGGATATTCTATGGCTGTGCACGCTATCCTGACTGTGAGTTTACTTCATGGGATAAACCAATCGGTCGAGACTGTCCAAAATGTAATCAGTTCTTGGTCGAGAAGAAAGTCCGTGGTGGCGGTAAACAAGTCGTTTGTAGCAATGGTGACTATGAAGAAGAAAAGGTTAAGTAAAAGGCCTGCTAAGTAATTGTTCAGTTCTTGATTTTAAATAGCACTGATTCATCAGTAAATAGAAAGCAAGTGACTTTGATGTTGCTTGTTTTTTGGGTTCTGTATAATCTAGGGTGTGGCGTAATTTTGGATTTGTCAACTCTACGGTGGGAAGTCACTAAAAGGAGTAAACTAGAGGTAAAACAAGGTATTTTTTACTTGTGTTTGGTGCATAGATGTTATTAGCAATGATTATTATAGACAGTTCAGATAAGATACATCTTTCGGAGCATACTTTCCTGTTATCTACATGCCTTAATTAGTGATATAAATAAACTTTTAAATTTTTTTTGTGTTATAAGTTTAAAAAATAAATTTACAAGTTTCTTTTTTGTGCTATAATGAATGAAAAGGACTGATGAGGGTCGAGATGATAGCGCGTACAAAATATTTAGATGAATTGAAAGCAAATATTGATAATGAGTTTATAAAAGTGATTACAGGGGTTAGACGATCAGGTAAATCGGTCTTGATGAAACAAATCAGAGATGTTATCAAACATCGTGCGGATGTGACAGATGAACAAATCATCTATATTAATTTCGAATCATTAATGTTTTCTGATTTAGCAAATGATTTCAAAGTTTTCTATCAATATCTTGTTGAGAAAGTTAACTCGAAAAATAAACATTACTTTTTCTTTGATGAAATCCAATTGGCAAATGACTGGCAAAAAGTGGTGAATAGTTTGCGAGTTGATTTTGATTGTGATATTTATCTAACTGGATCAAATGCGTCGATTCTATCAGGAGAACTCGCTACACGCTTATCGGGTCGTTATGTCCAGATTCAAGTATTTCCATTCTCATTTAAGGAATACTTACAAGTTAGACAATTGGCACAATCTGTATCCACAACTAATATGGAAACTGCTTTGCATGATTATATGATGTATGGCGCAATGCCAAGTGTCATTACAACCACAACGGATACTAGCCAACAACTTAAGTTTTTATCTGATATTTTTGACTCAATCATGCTACGTGATGTATCGATTCGCTCGAGTGCAAAGCAAGTTTTTTTACTCAGATTAATTGTCCTCTATCTTTATGATGCAACGAGTAGTGAGATTAGTGTGACAACCTTACAAAAAAGATTGCAGGGTTCAGGATTTAATATCTCAACAACCTTGTTGAGAGAATATCTTAGCCTAATTGAGTCAGCATTTCTTTTTTATCGAGTTGATCAGACACAGCTTCGCGGCAAGCAACGATTAAGAGCAGGTGCCAAGTATTATTCAGTTGATAATGGCTTGTGGCAATCCCAAGTTGAAAATAATAATAGCAATTTGGGTAATCGATTAGAAGCGATAGTGGCAGTTGAATTGTTAAGACGCGGATATGCATTAAAATATGGTAATGTTGACAAGTCTGAAATTGATTTTGTAGCCATTAAAAATGGTAAAATAGCGTATTTTCAAGTTGCCTATCGTTTACCAGAAAATAGTGATCGAGAAATAGAAAATTTATTGAAAATAGCAGATAATCATAGTAAAACGTTAATTTTAGGAGTAGATGAAGGTATTTCCGATATAAAGGGGATTGCTATTGTTTCCGCAGCAAAATGGTTATTATCTAGTGAATAAGCTTGTGGCAAACAAGTCGTTTGTAGCAATGGTGACTATGAAGAAGAAAAGGTTAAGTAAAAGCAATAATATACATGGCTAACCCTAAAAACGCTGTCTAATGATAGCGTTTTTAGGTGGATTTTTGCCAAAAGTAAAAAAATAAGGTATTCTATAGTATAGAACACTTTTGATAAGGAAATTAGCACCACAAGGCCTTAAAGAGAGTTGTCATCCTGCAGCATTGATTCAGTTCATGTGTAGGTATGGCGCAAACACGATATTTCCAAAGGAAAAAGTAAATTGACAATAGATATTAATAATTATAACGATGATGCCATCCAGGTATTAGAAGGTCTAGATGCTGTAAGAAAAAGACCAGGCATGTATATTGGGTCTACAGATGGTATCGGTCTTCACCATCTTGTCTGGGAGATTGTCGACAATGCAGTAGATGAAGCATTATCAGGATTTGGTGATCAAATTGATGTCACCATTCATCAAGATGGCTCACTTACGGTATCAGATAGTGGTCGTGGTATGCCAGTTGGGACACATGCGACGGGTATTCCCACAGTAGAAGTGATTTTTACTGTCCTGCATGCAGGTGGTAAGTTTGGTCAGGGTGGCTATAAAACATCAGGTGGCCTTCATGGCGTTGGTTCTTCAGTTGTTAATGCCCTGTCTAGTTATCTGGAAGTTGAAATCATACGTGATGGTCTTGTTTATAGACAACGCTTTGAAAATGGTGGGAAACCTGCGACAACCCTGGAAAAGGTTGGTAAAGCACCTAAATCAAAAACTGGCACAAAAGTACATTTTATGCCAGACCCAACGATTTTTTCAACAACTGATTTTAAATATGCGACTATCTTTGATCGCCTAAACGAATCAGCATTCCTCCTACCTAATGTGACTATGGTCTTAACAGATGAACGTCATGAAGTGGATGGACAACCTGAAACAGCAAGTTTCCACTATGAAAATGGTGTACAGGATTTTGTCGGTTATCTAAATGAAGACAAGGACACGCTAACACCTGTCATGTATTTTGCGGGTGAAGCAGAGAGTTTCCAAGTTGAAGTTGCCATTCAATATAACGATGGCTACTCTGATAATATTTTAAGTTTTGTTAATAACGTCAAGACCAAAGATGGTGGGACGCATGAAGCAGGACTCAAACAAGCTATTACCAAGTCGATGAATGAATATGCCCGTAAATCAGGCTTACTCAAAGAAAAAGATAAAAATCTAGAAGGCTCTGATTACCGGGAAGGCTTGACAGCGATCTTGTCTGTCCTGGTACCTGAAGAACATCTACAGTTTGAAGGACAAACAAAAGATAAATTGGGTAGTCCTAAGGCACGTCCAATCGTAGATAGTATCGTCAGTGATAAGCTGGCTTATTTCTTGATGGAAAATGCTGAACTATCACAAAACTTGATTCGTAAGGCGATTAAAGCCCGTGATGCCCGTGAGGCAGCTCGAAAAGCGCGTGATGATGCAAGAACTGGTAAAAAAGGCAAGAAAGATAAGGGCCTGTTATCAGGCAAATTAACACCAGCACAAGGTAAAAACCCTGCTAAGAATGAAATATACCTGGTCGAAGGAGATTCTGCCGGTGGCTCTGCCAAACAAGGGAGAGATCGCAAGTTTCAAGCGATTCTACCACTTAGAGGTAAGGTCATCAATACTGAGAAAGCCAAGATGGCAGATATTCTCAAAAATGAAGAAATTAACACCATGATTTATACCATAGGTGCGGGTGTTGGCGCTGATTTTGATGTGTCTGATATTAACTATGACAAAGTCATTATTATGACCGATGCCGATACAGATGGGGCGCATATTCAAACCTTGTTATTAACCTTCTTTTATCGCTATATGAAGCCTTTAGTTGAAGGTGGGCATGTCTATATCGCTTTACCACCACTTTATAAAATGAGTCAGGGTAAAGGAAAATCAGAAAAAATCGAATATGCATGGACAGATGGCGAGTTAACAGATGTTCGCAAGCGGTTTTCTAAAGGTGCCATGTTACAGCGCTATAAAGGGCTAGGCGAGATGAATGCCGACCAGCTTTGGGAGACAACCATGAATCCTGAGACTAGAACCTTAATCCAGGTCACACTAGATGATGTGGCGCAAGCCGAAAAACGTGTCTCGGTTCTCATGGGAGACAAAGTAGAACCACGTCGTAAATGGATCGAAAATAACGTAGAATTTACGCTTGAAGAGAAAAGTGAAGTGATGCAATAAGATGTTTGTGCCTCGATTTGTCAAAAATATGAAACCACCGCAACTGATTATCTTTGTCTTTCTAACGGTCATTTTGATTGGCTCTATCTTTTTGGCATTGCCGATATCAGATCAAAATGGTCAGGCTACTTCTTATTTAGACAGTTTATTTATGGCTGTATCTGCAACCTGTGTGACGGGTTTAGCCGTCGTTAACACTGCTGACCACTGGAATACCTTTGGTCAGGTCGTCATTTTAATCATGGTCGAAGTAGGCGGGCTAGGCTTTATGAGCTTTTTGGTCTTGCTGTTAAATATGACAGGCCAACATCCCTCATTTAAGTCCAAGATGATGATTCGTGACGCCTATAGCTTTACCAGTATTAATGGTGGGGTTAATCTGGTCAAATCAGTCATCAAACTGTCCTTGATGACACAGATGATCGGTGCTTTATTATTAAGTGTAGATTTCATCCCAAGATTTGGGTGGGCAAAAGGGGTCTGGTTTAGTGTCTTTCATGCCATATCCGCACATTCAAATGCAGGATTTGACTTGTTTGAGACCTCATTATTTCAGTTTAAGGATAATCCCTATGTCTTATTTGTCATGAGTTTACTGATTCTATCAGGCTCATTTGGTTTTATCGTTTGGTTTGACTTAATCAATTTTCGCTCAATCAAAAAAATTACCCTGCATTCTCGTTTGGCTTTAACTATGACGACTGCTTTAGTAGGTAGTGGAACGGTCTTGTACAGTCTATTGAACCTCAAATCGTTTGATGGGCATATCCTGAGCTATATGGCACAAAACTTTTTCCTAAGTATCACACCACGTTCGGGCGGCTTTACCTTTAGTAACTATAACGCAACAAGTTATGCTAGTCTTGTCTTAACCATGATTTTGATGTTTATCGGTGGGACGTCAGGTTCGACTGCTGGTGGGGTAAAAACGACGACTTTTGGGATATTAATCCTGAATATAAAGGCAATTTTTGCCAATCGTAATAGTACCATATACCATGAACGACGTATCCCCAGGCGAATCATTAGTCGTGTCTATGAAATTGTGTTCATCTATATCGGTATCATCTTTACCTCTGCCTTTATTTTATTAATAACAGAACATTTACCTAAAAATAATGGCATCGAGTACGTTTTCTTTGAAGTGATTTCAGCGCTGGCTACAGTCGGCTTATCCTTAGGACTGACTCCAGAGTTGACTGCTATCGGCAAGGTAACGATCATGATTTTGATGTTTATCGGTCGAATCGGGATTATGACGGTGATTTATGCGGTCGGTAGTCATGCGAAAATCGATGAAGAGTTGATCCAATATCCAGATGAGGAAATTGTTGTTGGGTAAGGTATGTCGCTGTTTAAGTCGCTTATATAAGAGGAGAAAGATGACCTATGAAAAGTTTTTGTGTGATAGGATTGGGCAAATTTGGCTCTAGTGTTGTCAAAAGTCTGATAAGCAGTGGCCATGAAGTCGTGGCGATTGATACAGATGCCAAAAAGATTGATGATCATAAAGATATTGCAACCCATGTCATGATTGCGGATGCAACAGATGAACGTGTATTGAAAAACATCGAGATTGATAAGTTTGATGGCGTCGTTGTAGCCATTGGTCGAAATGTGCAAGCCAGTATTTTAACGACGATGATTGTCATCGAAAGTGGGGCTAAAAATGTTGTTGCCAAGGCAACGACAGATGTTCAGATTAAAGTCTTGACTAAAATCGGTGCTGGTAAGATCATTGAACCAGAAAAAGATGCAGGTAACCGAGTAGCTGATACGCTAACACACCCAGATATTGCGGAATATCTTGATTTATCAGATGACTATTCTTTTGCTAAAATCGCTGTTAAAAATAAAAAATTTAAAGGCTTAACCCTCTACCAAGCAAATCTGACACAGGATTATCAAGTAAATGTCGCCTTTATCAAGAAAACAGACGGTACTGCCAGTATCGGTAAACATGATACGGTCATTGATTTAGACGATGTACTCTATGTGGTCGGCAACAAGCAAGATATAGAAAAATTTTCAGAAATCATATAAAAATAAAAAGAAATTAGATAACCTATGAGCAATGTACAAAAACTCTCTTTAGAAGAAATTATGGGTGACCGTTTTGGTCGCTATTCAAAGTATATCATTCAGGAGCGGGCATTACCTGATATTCGTGATGGCTTAAAACCTGTGCAACGTCGCATTCTCTATTCGATGAACAAGGATGGTAATACCTTTGAAAAAGGGTATCGTAAGTCGGCCAAGTCAGTCGGTAATATTATGGGTAACTACCATCCACACGGTGATAGTTCGATTTATGATGCCATGGTCCGCCTATCACAGGACTGGAAGATGGGGCAAGTTCTCGTTGAAATGCACGGGAATAACGGGTCTATGGATGGTGATCCACCAGCTGCAATGCGGTATACCGAGGCACGCCTATCTGAAATTTCGACCTATTTATTACAAGATATCGATAAAAATACAGTCCCATTCGCCTGGAATTTTGATGATACAGAAAAAGAACCGACTGTTTTACCGGCAAGTTTTCCAAATTTATTGGTCAATGGCTCTACTGGTATTTCAGCAGGCTATGCGACTGACATCCCCACACATAATTTAGGGGAAGTGATCGATGCGACAGTTTATATGATCGATCATCCGACAGCAAAAGTTGATAAATTAATGGACTTCTTACCTGGTCCCGATTTTCCAACTGGTGCAATCATCCAAGGGAAATCTGAGATCAAAAGAGCTTATGAAACGGGTAAGGGTAAGGTTGTTGTCCGTTCGAAGACAGCAATCGAGGAGCTTAAAGGTGGCAAAAAAGAGATTGTTGTCACTGAGATTCCCTATGAGTTAAACAAAGCAACATTAGTTAAAAAAATCGATGATGTTCGTGTGAATGCAAAAGTAGCTGGTATCGCAGAAGTGCGTGATGAATCTGACCGTGATGGTCTGCGCATCGCAATTGAACTTAAAAAAGATGCTGATGCTGAGCTGATCTTGAACTATCTTTTAAAATATACAGATTTACAAGTCAACTATAATTTTAATATGGTGGCAATCGACCATGCGACACCGCAACAGGTCGGCATTATCCCAATTTTATCTAGCTATATCCAACATAAAAGAGAAATCATCAGATCACGGTCGATATTTGATCGTGAAAAGGCTGAGAAACGCTTGCATATCGTTGAGGGCTTGATTCGCGTACTGAGTATTTTGGATGAAGTCATCGCCCTAATCCGTGCCAGTGATAATAAGGCTGATGCCAGAGAAAATCTGATGGCATCTTACGACTTCAGTGAAGCACAGGCAGAAGCCATCGTTACCTTACAACTTTATCGTCTGACCAATACAGATGTTGTCACTTTACAAAATGAAGAAGCCGAATTAAAAGAACGGATTTTGACCTTGTCTGCCATCATTAATGATGAAAAAACGATGTTTAATGTCATGAAACGTGAATTGCGTGAAGTTAAAAAGAAATTTGATCAACCGCGCAAAAGTGTCTTAGTAGATGAGGTTGTGACGATAGAAGTCGAAGCAGCATCACTCATCGTCAAAGAAGAAACCATCGTCAGTGTGACACGTTCTGGTTATGTGAAACGGACGACACCAAGAAGTTTTGGTGCCTCTAAACTAACTGAGATTGGGAAACGTGAAGATGACGTCTTGCTGTTTCATCAGCCTGCTTTGACAACCCAGCATTTACTCATGTTCACAACACTAGGTAACGTGATTTATCGCCCTATTCATGAACTAGATGATGTCAAATGGAAAGATATTGGGACGCATTGTTCCTCTTTAGTCAATAATTTTTCTCAAGATGAAGCGATTTTATTTGCTTATATTTTAGATGATTTTGAGACAGTCACGAGTCAGTTACTAATCACGACCAAGTTTGGCTTGATTAAGCAAGTGCAACTGTCTGACTTTAAACCATGGCGAACGTATCGATCGAAATCACTGCAATTTGCCAAGTTTAAACAGGCAGATGATGTTGTCATTGGCTTAGAGTTTGCTCAGAACTTAGATATCATGCTTGTGACCTATAATGGCTATGCCCTTAGGTTCCCATCAACAGATGTACCGCTTGTCGGCCCTAAGGCAGCAGGTGTTAAAGCAATGAATTTGAAGGATGCCGATTTTATCGTCGCAAGTTATTTTGTCAGTACTGATTCATTCTATGTCCTCACACAACGCGGTGCCCTAAAACGCGTTAAATTTAGTGACCTACCTGCTAAAAGTCGTGCAGGTCGTGGCTTGCAAATTTTGCGTGAACTTAAAAAAGCGCCTCACAAGGTCGTAAGCTCAGGCACAATCAAAAATAGGTACGGTGGTGACTTATTTGCAGAAGCCGATCAGGAAATGCAAGTCTTACAAGTTATCTCTAACACGGAGACCTTATTTGAAATTAACTTGCCAGATTTGAATATTCTAGAACGTACATCAAATGGCTCATTTATCTTTGATGAGGCAAAAGAACTTGGCGTTAAGTCATCTAAGATCAAATAGTATTTAGTGAAAAACGATATAAAATAAAAAAGAAGTCGGCCAGACTTCTTTTTTATTTTGGCCCTTTGTCAAATGATGTGGGAAATACCTAAAGACTATATGGCAAGTACTCAGGTGCTTATTTTTTTATCGATCAAAACAATGTTCATTAAAAGGATCCTTTTTTGATGTTTCTAAATGTCCTAAATTTAAATGCACAGCACTTGATTACCTTGATTTTGTTGTTTATACCTTTAAAATAGTCTTTGAAATAAGGGAGAAGCAGTGTTAATTCAATAGATGGTTGTTTTATTAATAAAACTTGGTAGTTAAGGATTTATCAAAGAGATTATAAAATAAAGAGGTCTACTCGGCTTCTTTTTTTGTTTTATATATTTTTAACTTAATTAATTTGTTATTAAGCGTCTAAAGAATTAAATCATGAGACTACGAAAAATCTTAATTTTTCGTAGTCTCATGATTGTTTAATAGTATTAACACCACAATTATAGCTTATTTCTATTTGTTTTTCAAGACATTATGAGCATTTAGTTAGAATTGTATTGCATTATATATAACCAAGCATATACCATTTAAACCCAGTAACTATATGACTTTTAACCTATTTATCTTTCGAAAAAATTAAGATTTTCCTTAAAGATGTCTTTTTAAAATTAAAGTTATGTTAAGTTACGTTTGCAACATAGAAAGTAGTAGGTCTAGCAATTTTTTATCCTATATCTTTTTCGTTGTTTTAGATGTGTATGCTTTATTTTATAACCTATTTTCTATAATTAAATGAATTTAATCGCTATGATTTTATAAATTAATACGTTTTCAAATTAGATTGGGTTTTATTGATGCCTAAGTTTTATATGTGTATCAATATCGCATAGGTATCTAGATAGTATGATTAAAAAAAGCGTTTTATGAATAGTTATAAGCATATATATATGCGTATGTATATAACCTTATAACTATTCAGGAATATATAAATAATAAAGGAGTAAAGTTATATGGAAAAATTAAATATAAAGTATCACTTTTTATCTGGTACTGGTTACATTTAGCAACTTCACTACTAGCTTACGAGCTTATGAAAATTTAATGGAATGGATATATTTTATGAAAAAATTATCGAAAAATGGTATTTTTATTTTGATGACGGTGATTATATTGTTACAATATGTATCACCGATTTTAGCAGTTGCTAATACATTAGATGAAAAAAATGATTTGATTACGCTGAATACAGCGAACGTTAGCAAAGAAGATGATCAAACTGTAACAGTTGATCTTAAAGTAACTGCTAACAACGCTACAGAGCAAGCTAAGCAAACTAACATTGAGTTTAGTAACAAGTCTGTTATGATTAAGGAAATCTTAAATCAAACAACAGCTTCTAAAAATCAATATAAGTTGAATAGCCAAGTATTTGAAGCTACAATAGCACCAAATACTAGCAAAGAAGAAAATAATCTTAGTATCAAACTTGATAAAGCAAGTTTGAAAGGGATTGACTCTGTTGAACTTAGCAGTGGAGATAGCAAGACGACTCTGGACTTAAGTAGTATCACCCAGTTACCAGAGAAAAGTTCAACTGTGCCAGAGTCTTCGGCTAAAAGTACTGAGTCATCAATTCCTGCTAGTTCAACAGCAAGCAACAGTAGTAAGGAAGATGCTAATAACGCAACTGTTAAAGAAAAAAAGACGACAACAGCTAGACTTAATGATGTTGCACCAACACCTAATGACATCACAACTTATCTACCAGATGCAGCAAATGGGACTATCTTTGATAGTGTTGACCTGAAGTTTCAGGATAGTACTGGTAAAGAGGTAAGTGCTGATAACTTCCCTGCAGATGGTAAAATTAATTTAAAGTATAACTGGTCGATTCCTGATCAGTTAAAAGATAACTACGTGCTAAAAAATGGTGATTATTTTGTATTCAGTTTACCACCGAAATTAGCATATGTACCTGGTAATTATTCTGCAGGTGAATATGGCGACTTCCTCGTTAATTCAGATGGCACTGTTAAATTAACATTTAAAAATGTTGAGAATCAATCTGATATTAATGGCTCACTTTCATTTAGTCAATCCTTGGATAAAACGAATAGTCCTGGACCTACGACTATTGACATTCCAACTAAAGATGGTGAAGTAAAAGCTAACATTGTCATCAAACCAAACGGTGGGAATGACATTTCAAAAGCAGGGAGACTTGATAAAGCGAATAATCCAAATCAAGTTTTCTGGGATGTAACTGTTAATACAAGTGGCAGTCATTTGGTCAATGCAAAAGTTTCAGATGCATTGCCAGATGGTAATATTTATAAAAGTGCTATCGTTTATCCGTTAACCATTGATACCAAAGGAACTGTTACAGCTACTGGACAACCGCTAGTTGCTGGAACAGATTATACAGTAGATGCTAATGGCACGATCAGTTTTATTGGTAATTACGCAGATACGTATAAGGCATTTAAAGTTGCTTATACTACGACTATCAGTCAAGACAAAAAACCTGATGATGGCGGTAATATTAATTTCAAAAATACGGCTACTTTGGTTAATGGAGATAAGGTAGCAACCGCCAGTGCACAAGTAACAGCAATATATGGTAAATTACTTGCTAAAACTTTTGATGGTAATGATACGAATGGTTCTCAAGTCTATTTTTGGCATATTGACTATAATGCCGGTGAGAAAACTTTACCAGCAGGAACAACAATAGTCGATACGTTAGATGGGGACCAAATTTTCTCTGGTAGTCCAGTATTAACGGATACATCGGGTAAGGTACTTGATAAGTCTCTTTATACTATTGCGTATTCATCTGACAACAAACAAATGACTGTAACTTTCCCTAATGGACTAAACCAGAAAGTTAAGGTTAGCTACAAATCGCAAGTAACGACACCACTTAACGATAATGGCTCAACAAATCTAAATAATACGGCAACTAGTAATAATAAAACAGTCACAGTTGGGTCTGGTTCAGTTGCCCCACAAGGTTTATACAAATATGTTATTGATACTGATTATGCAAATAGAACGGCAACTTGGCGATTAGATGTCAACCCAGCACGTCAAGATATGACCAATTGGTCTCTAGATGAAGTCATACCTGACGGTTTAACAGTAGATAAAACGTCTATAGCTTTCAAATTTAGAGATAGTAACGCACCGCTTAAACTTGGTACAGACTATACTATTACTGATACTGATAAGGGATTTAAGGTAGCATTTTTAGGGGATTTAAAAGTAAAGGCTAGTAATTGGTATGTGTTAACTTTTAATACTTCATTTGAGACCCAGAAAATAGGGAATGCAAGTAAATGGACCAATAATGCTACCATGACATGGACGGACAAGTTCAACACAAACCATACCAATAATGCTTCAGGTGATTTTAAACCTCGAGCTGATTATATATCAGATAGTAGTAAATCAGGTAGTTATAATGCAGTAAATAAAAACATCTCATGGTCTATTTATACAAACTTAAATCAGCGTTCATTGATAGGTGCATCCATCACGGATCCTATACAAGATGATCAGGATTACGTTGCTGGGAGTGCCATTTTATACTCTGGCACAATCAATAAGGCTGGGGATGTTGTTAATCTTGTTAAGGTAGATGGCGTAACACCTACTTATGATGCTACGACAAAGACGGTTAGTGTGAACTTGCCTGAAGGATCAAAATCTGCATACGTATTAAAATTTGATACGTCATTAGTTAATAAGGTTATTGATAAAAAAGACTATCAAAACACCGCAACTTATGTCAACAATAACAAGTCAAATCTAGCTAACGGTACTGTATCAGTTAATAATGGCGGCAATTCAATAGAGAAAACTGGACAACAAGACCCATCGGATGCCTCACTTGCTGTTTGGAATGTATGGGTGAACAAGGCACAATCTACCTTGAAAGATGTTGTAATTACTGACAAGCCATCATCAAACCAAACAGTAATCGCAGACTCTATCGTTGTGTATGGCAGTACAGTTGCACAAAACGGTACAGTTTCACAAGATCAAAAGAAAATACTTGTAAAAGATGCTGACTATTCTGTTGATCTTCAAACAAATTCAACCACTGGTGAACAAGTCTTAGTCATCAAGTTCTTACACACAATTGATACAGCATATTTAATTCAGTATCGTGCGTTTATCAACTCATCATTAGTAAATGACACACTGACCAATTCAGTTAATGTAAAGGGAACTGGGCAAAAAACAGTTGATAATGGGACCACTCAAGGTGTAAAAGTTGTTAATAACAGTGGTTCATCGTCTTCTAAAAATATCAACTTAGTTATCACTAAAGTAGATCAAGATAATACGTCAAAAGTCCTTCCAGGTGTTAAATTTGAGTTATATGCCTCTAGTAATGGCAATAAGGGCGGTTTATTAAGATCAGGAACTACAGATGATAAAGGGCAACTTTCCTGGGGAAATCTTAAAGGTGGAGACTACTTCCTTGTTGAAACAACAACAATTGCTGGCTATGATATACCAGCAGATTTGGCTGTAGGAAAAAAAATAACACTCAAAGCTAGTCAAGCTGATGCCAATAGTAACATACAATTAACACAAACAAATGAGAAAACCAAGACGAGTGTTAAAGGTCTAAAATCATGGGATGATAATAACAATATAGAAGGGTTAAGACCAGCATCAATTACAGTTAACCTTTTAGCAGACGGTACATTCAGTCAATCAAAAACTGTAACACAAGCTTTAAATTGGGCTTTTAGCTTTGATGGATTAGTTAAATACCATGATGATGGTACACCAATCAAATATACTGTTTCAGAAGATACTGTACGCTCTTATAAATCTAATATTGATCAAACTGATTTGAGCAATGTGAAAATTGTTAACTCACGTATCTTAGAGGTTATCTCAGTTAAGGGAAGTAAAACTTGGGATGATAAAGTTAATCAGGATGGCATTCGCCCAGATAATATTACTGTGAATTTGTTAGCCAATAATGTACAAGTTCAGACTAAAACAGTATCTGCTACAGATAATTGGGCCTATTCATTTGATAATCTTAACAAGTTTAAAGATGGTAAGGCTATCGAATATAAGGTGACCGAGAATAGCGTTGATAAATATAGTGCAAAGATTGATGGCTATAATATCACTAATAGTTATACACCTGCCAAAACGAGTATTGCAGTAACCAAGTCTTGGGAAGATAATAATGACCAAGATGGCATGCGTCCAACAAATATTCAAGTTCAATTATATGCTAATGATAACCCTAGTGGTGATCCTGTAACCTTGAATGCAGAAAATAATTGGCAAACAACGTTCACTAATCTAGATTTAAATGCTAATGGACAAGCAATTAACTATCAGGTTAAAGAAGTTGGTAATGTAGCAGGTTATAAAGCAGATGTTAATGACACTGATAAAAACAATGTCATCATTACAAATACACATAGACCGCTACTAAAACAGTTTATCGGTACAAAGACTTGGGATGATAATGACAACCAAGATGGTGTCAGACCCGATAGCATTACCGTTAATTTACTAGCAGATGGTGAAAAGGTAGCCGAACAAGTTGTGACAGCTGCAACTAACTGGGCATATTCATTTACAAATTTTCCACAATATGTGTCTGGTAAAGCCATTAATTATACAATTTCTGAAGAAACAGTTGCAGGATATGACCAAAGTATTCAAGGTTACAATATCACAAATACACATACGCCAGAAACCTCAGAATTCAGTGGGATCAAGACTTGGAACGATAATAACAACCAAGATGGTATCCGACCAAACAGTATTACTGTTAATTTACTTGCAAATGGTGTAAAAGTAAGTTTTAAAGAAGTAAAAAGTACGGATAACTGGCAGTATACATTTATCAACTTACCTAAGTTTGAAGCTGGTAAGGAAATTATATATACCGTTTCAGAAGAATCTGTTACAGGCTATGATATGACTGTTACAGGCAAAGACCTGACAAATACACATGCTCCTGAATTGACAAGTGTTACGGGGACAAAGACTTGGGAAGATAGTAACAACCAAGATGGTATTCGACCAAACAGTATTACCGTTAACCTGCTTGCAAATGGGAAACAAGTTGCTTCTGAAGACGTGACAGCTGAAAGTAACTGGACATACTCATTTGCTAACTTACCTAAATTTGAAGCTGGTCAAGCAATTAGCTATACGATATCAGAGCAAGCTGTTGTAGGCTATGACATGACCGTTAATGGCAATGATCTGACGAATACCCATACGCCGGAATTAACAGCAGTCAGTGGTACGAAGACTTGGTCAGATAATAATAACCAAGATGGCATTCGTCCAGATAAAATCACCGTTAACTTACTAGCAGATGGTAAAACAGTTATGACGCAAGACGTAGCTGCTAAAGATGATTGGAAATACAACTTTGCTAATCTGTCAAAATTTGCGGCGGGTAAAGTAATCGTCTATACAATTTCTGAAGAAAAAATAGCAGGTTATGACACAACGATTAACGGTAACGACCTGACGAATACCCATACGCCTGAATTAACAGTAGTCAGTGGTACGAAGACTTGGGCTGATAATAATAATCAGTATGGTATCCGTCCAGATAAAATCACTGTTAATTTATTTGCTAACGGAACACCTATTACTTCAAAAGTTGTAACGGCTCAAGATAATTGGACCTATACTTTCGCTAATTTACCAAAATTTGACGCAGGTTCGACAATTGTTTACACGATTTCAGAAGATGCAGTTAAGGGATATGTGATGGCAGTTAATGGCTATAACTTGACAAACACTTATGTTAAGCCACCAACTACACCTAACAAACCTAACGACAATCAATTACCGAAAACATCTGAGATAATTAATCATCTATATTATCTCATTGGGTTCGTCATGCTCACACTTGCTGGTTTTGGCTTAGTTTTGGCAAAAAAAGGTAAGTTGTAATCAGATAAACTACCCTATTTAGCTCAGTGCATATGACTAAATAGCAAACAAAATGATAATCATTTATAAGCAAGCGCAGGCTTGCTTTTTTTGGTATAATTGATGAATGAAGTTAAAAAAAATAGGGTTACCGATTCTCATCATTTTGGGAATTGTCATTGACCAAATCGTCAAGATAGCAGTTGTTAATCATTTTGCCTTATCACAGCAAAAAGTTGTGTTAAAAGGGGTCTTGTCCCTTACAAAGTTACATAATAATGGTGCTGCTTGGTCCTTACTAGAAGGACAGCAGTGGTTTTTTACGATTACTACGATAGTAGTCTTAGTCGCAGCAACTTGGTTTTTAATCAAAAACTTGCATAAAAATTGGTATGCCTTTGGCTTAACCTTGATCATCTCAGGTGCTTTGGGAAATTTTATCGATCGTGTCCGTCAGGGCTATGTTGTCGATATGTTCCAACTCGACTTTATCAATTTTCCGATTTTTAATGTCGCAGATATGTTCTTGAGTATTGGGTTTGTCATCCTATTTATCGGGATTTTAACAGAAAAGGATGAAGATTAAAACATGAAAATTAAAATCAAAGCAACACAGGTTGGCTCACGACTTGATAAAGCCATTTCAGATACCTCTAATGTGTCTAGAACACAAGCGAATGACTTAATCAAAGCAGATGCCGTATTTGTCAATGGTGAAGTCAAAAAAGCGAAATATAAGGTATTAGAAAATGATCTGATCTCATTTGTGATACCTGAACCAGAAGTTTTGTCTTATGAGGCTGAAAATATCCCACTAGATATCGTCTATGAAGATGATGATGTGGCTGTGATTAACAAACCGCAAGGTATGGTTGTGCATCCATCAGCAGGCCATCATTCAGGTACATTAGTCAATGCCTTGATGTATCACATGACAAAATTATCTAGTATTAATGGGGTGATCAGACCTGGTATTGTTCACCGTATAGATAAAGATACGAGTGGCCTACTGATGGTTGCTAAAAATGACCAAGCCCATGAGCTGTTAGCAGCGCAGTTGAAAGATCATAGCTCTAAGCGTCGTTATTTGGCCATTATTCATGGTAATCTCTTAAATGACCGTGGTGTGATTGAAGCACCGATTGGTCGTAATCCTAAAGACCGTAAGAAACAGGCAGTGATTGCTGGTGGGAAACATGCCTTGACTCATTTTGAAGTATTAGAGCGGTTTGGCGAGTTTACGCTGGTTAATTTGACACTTGAAACTGGACGCACGCATCAAATTCGTGTCCACATGGCCTATATTGGTCATCCAGTAGCAGGAGACCCATTATACGGCCCTAAAAATGTCTTGAAGCCAAACCATGGTCAATTCCTACATGCGGAGATATTAGGCTTTAAGCATCCTACCTCTCAAGAATGGTTGGAGTTTGAGATTGAGCCGCCTAAATTATTTAAGGCAACACTTGAAAAACTGAGAGTGACAGACTAAGCTGTTGAGAAGTTGTCGTATGACAGCTTTTTTTATTTTGTCTGATATCACTTGAAAAGACAGTAATCTCATCACCAGTTTGCTTAGGACATATTGTGGTATAATTTACAGTATTAAACTACTAGATACTAGTCGAGGCAGAGCAATGCAAGAAGGTAAGTTAAGAATATATTTTGGCTATGTTGCTGGTGTTGGCAAAACCTATGCGATGTTAGCAGCTGCCCATGAAGATAAACATAATGGGGTAGATTTAGTCGTTGGCTATGTTGAGCCACATAATAGACCGGATACGACGGCATTAATTTCAGGACTTGAGCAGCTGTCCCCTAAGGTAATTACCTATAGAGATAGACCGTTTTATGAGGTCGATGTCGACCAAGTTATCAAAAGAAATCCGCAAGTTGTTATCATAGATGAGTTAGCACATAGTAACATCATTGGGTCACGCAATCATAAGCGTTTTCAGGATGTCGAAGAAATTTTAAGGGCTGGTATTGATGTCTATACGACTTTAAATGTGCAACATATTGAGAGTGCATTTGAACAGATAGAAGCCATAACAGGCGTCCGTGTTAATGAAAGAATTCCGGATTATCTATTTGATAATGCGAGTCAAATTGAACTGATTGATATTGACCCTGCTGAGCTCATTGATCGCTTGCATAAGGGAAAAATCTATCATCAGTCACAGGTTCAACAATCACTGGACCATTTTTTCACCTTAAAGAAACTGCGCGCCCTAAGAGAAATAGCCTTACGTAAAACTGCGGATCAAGTCAATCACGCTGCACTAAAAAATGACAGTAATTACGATGGTGCTTATGCTAAGGAGCATATCCTAGTCTGTGTATCAGCTTCCTTGACAACACCAGGTGTGATTCGGTCTGCAGCAAAGCTGGTCATGGCATTCAAAGGTGACTTTACAGCCCTACATGTCGTCACTGAGAGAGATGACTACTTAACTAAAGCAGAACGCAAACAACTACAAGCAAATCTGCGCTTAGCTGATCAACTCGGCGCAAAAATCGCTGTTATCTATGGTGAAAATTTTTCTGAACAGATCTCTGAATACGCCAAAGTGAGTCATATCTCTAAGCTTGTTGTTGGGAAATCACCAGACAAGCGATTTTTTAAAGGGCGTACCTTTATCAACGACGTGGCACAAGCAGTACCTAATTTAGGTATTTACATTATTCCCATGGTAAATGAGCAGCAGCCAAACCGATTTTTTCTCAAAAGACGAGGGAAAATTGACCTACATTTTGACATGAGTGATTTAGTCAAGACATTACTTATGCTAGTGTGCTGTACGATTTTGGGTCTATTTGCAGAGAAAGTCGGCTTTAGTTTTTCAAATGTGATCATCCTATATATTTTAGGGGTTCAAGTCAATGCCTTGGTCACAAAAGGTAGAATTTTTAGTTTTATTGCGTCGCTACTTGCAGTATTGTGTTTTAACTTCTTCTTTACAGAGCCGTATTTTTCACTTCGGGCAATAGACTCAAGTTATCCGGCGACTTTTTTTGTCATGCTGACAGCGGGGCTTATCACGAGTAATCTGATCAAAAAGATTAAGGCGCAAGTTCGCCTGAATTCTGAGAGGGCCCATCGAACAGAACTCTTGTTTCAAACTAATCAAGCATTACAGATTCCAGAAAGTAGAAGTGAGACATTAGCTGTTACAGCAAATGCCTTGATCAGTCTATTAGCAAGAGATATTGTGATTTATCCTGTAGAAGATGGGATCAGGCAAAAAGAGGTCTATTATCCAGCAGGTAATACGACCTATACTTTAGACACTTACCAGAATTTAAAAGAGTCAGGCGTGGCAGAGTGGGTACTCTATAATAATAAACGTGCTGGTGCGACAACGGATACTTTATCTGCTGCCAAATTCCTATATTTATCCGTCAGACGCAAACAAGCTGTTTTTGCAATTATTGGGATTTTGATGGCGGATACTGATCCACTAGACCCATTTGAGAAGGAAGTATCCTTGGCCATGTTAGGAGAAGCAGCCTTAGTATTGGAAAAAGATACCTTGCGAAGACAGCAACAAAAAGTTGCATTAGAAATGGAACAAGAGCAGTTAAGAAGTAACCTATTACGCTCTATATCGCATGACTTGAGAACCCCATTAACCAGCATCTCAGGTAATGCTAAGCTCATGCTAGATAACAGTACGCGCATAGCAGAAGCAAGTAAACAAGAGTTGCTATCCTTTATCTATGATGATGCATTATGGTTGACCAACTTAATCGAGAATTTACTGATGATTACCCGACTAGAAGGGGATGTTGCACTTAACTTACAGGCAAATAACCTGGATGACGTAATTAGGGCAGCAATTAAGCATGTTGATCCCCATCTGGATGAGCATATCTTCAACCTGACGATATCAGAAGCAGATTTGTTTGTTAACATGGATCCTGCATTAATCATGCAAGTCATCATTAACCTATTAAACAATGCTGTAAAATACACACATCAGGGATCAACAATCGACTTGCGCGTGACAGCTAGTGACAAACAGGTTTGCCTTGAAGCTGCTGATAATGGCCCAGGCATATCTGATCAGGCACTTGCAAAATTATTTGATCTCTTTTATACGTCTACGGATTCCCCAGACGCGGCACGTGGATTAGGCATTGGGCTAGCACTTTGCAAAACGATTATCACCATCCACAAAGGTGAAATCTATGCCAAGCATCAGATACCTAGTGGCACGATTATCGGGTTTACTTTACCCAGGATGGAGATAAAGCTTAATGAATGAACAGACAACAATCTTAATTTGTGAAGATGATACAGCCATCAATAAATTACTGTCGATCACAATGGAAGTAGCAGGCTATCGTTATCGCTCGGTTACGACGGGGAAACAATGTATTCGTGAAATCGTACGCGAAGAGCCGGATATACTTTTACTTGATCTAGGTCTGCCAGATATGGAAGGGGTTGAGATTATCAAGAAAGTGCGTGCATTTTCTGATTTCTCTATCATCGTCATTAGTGCAAGAGGAGAAGAGACGGATAAGGTAATGGCACTTGATGCTGGCGCAGATGATTATTTGACAAAACCTTTTTCAACTGAAGAACTTTTGGCAAGGTTACGTGCCACCTATAGAAGATCCAAAGCTGCTTCGAAAGAAACGGGTCAAGAGTCTACAGTCTTTTCAAATGGTTGGCTCAGTATCGACTATCTAGCGCAAGAGGTGTTGATTCAGGGCGAGAAGGTACATCTGACACCGATAGAATATAAGTTGCTCGTCTTACTTGCTAATAATCTTAATCGTGTGTTAACCTATCAGTTTATCACACGTGAAATTTGGTCTTATAATGAAACAGATTATGCTGCTTTACGTGTCTTTGCGACAACACTAAGAAAAAAAATAGAGTTAGATCCTAGTAACCCTAAACTGATCCAAACACATATCGGTATCGGCTATCGGATGGTTAAACTAGATGCATAAATCAAACAGGCTCACCCTCAGGGTGTGCTTTTTTTTGACTATAGATATGATGTGTGACTTATCTTAACAGAATCTTAATACCATAAGTAAAATATTTATACCATCTTAATTTTTCAAGTGTTAAAATAATTTATCATCACATAGGAGGAAGATAATGGATTTAATAATCATGATAGGCTTGATAGTTGGGTTTGGCCTGCTATTTTGGCTGATTAACTGGTGTGACAAGCAGATCAATAGAGAAGGGTAGGACGCATAATGTTTATACTTTTATGGATTGTGATTAGTTTACTCATGGGTTACTTACTATATGCCTTAATTAATCCAGAAAAATTTTAGGAGAAAATCATGTTACAGATTACGTTTGTTTTAATCATTAGCATCTTGCTAATGTTGCCAATGGGCAAGTACTTATATCATATTGCCACAAGAGCACATACTTTTGGAGATCCAGTTTTTGATCGCGTCGACAACTTCATCTATAAAGTTATCGGCGTAAAAAACAAAGGCTTAACTGGCATGAATTGGCAGAAATACATCATGACATTATTACTGACAAATGCGGTAATGGTTGTCATCGGGTATTTTATGCTTAGGATACAAGCACTGCCATTCCTTAATCCAAATAAGATACATGGTATGGAACAAGGCTTAGCACTTAATACGGTCATCTCGTTTATCACAAACACTAACTTACAAGACTATTCAGGTGAGTCATCCCTATCTTATTTGAGCCAAATGATTGTCATCATATTTATGATGTTTACCTCAGCAGCCTCAGGATTTGCGGCGGCTATGGCCTTTATTCGCGGCTTATCTGGTAAAGTGACAGATATGGGTAATTTCTACGCTGACTTCATCAGGATTATCACGCGCGTGTTATTACCCTTATCAATCCTAGGTGCAATGCTCTTAATCTCACAAGGGGTGCCACAAACACTCATGCATAATTTAACTGTGCACACAATAGAAGGCAAGTTGCAAGATATTGCGCTTGGGCCAGTTGCAGCACTCGAAATTATCAAACATCTCGGTACAAATGGTGGTGGCTTCTTTGGTGCTAATTCGGCCATGCCATTTGAAAATCCAACGATCCTGACTAATGTCATCGAGATGCTATCGATGACCCTGTTACCAGGAGGTGTGGTCGTTGCATTTGGCTTGATGGTTTCAGATAGTCAAAAAGAGAAACATCGCACGATAGTGGCTAACACATCAACCCTGTCTTCCTTACATCCTAAAAAGAGGCATAAAGTTTGGTTAGGTAGCCAAGCTAAACCGCTATTTATCGTCATGAGCGTCCTATTTTTACTAGGGTTAGGTGCGATACTGTGGTCAGAGTCCCAAGGTAATCCGATTTTAAAACACCTCGGACTCAGTCAGGCGATGGGGAGCATGGAAGGCAAGGAGACGAGATTTGGTGTCGTGATGAGTGGCCTGTTTACAGAAATCACCACAGCCTTTACTACTGGTTCAGTTAATAATATGCACGATAGCCTCACCCCACTAAGTGGTGGTGTTGCGATGATGAATATGATGCTAAATGTTGTCTTTGGTGGCAAAGGTGTAGGCCTGATGAATATGGTCATCTTCGTCATCTTGACTGTATTTATCTGTGGGCTAATGATTGGGCATACACCTGTTTACCTTGGTAAAAAGATAGAAGGAAAGGAAATGAAGCTAACGGCAATGGCGATTATCGTCCATCCCTTGATTGTGCTCGTCTTTTCTGCAATAGCAGTATCGGTGGCTGCTGGTGTGGCTGGTATCTCAAATCCTGGTAATCATGGCCTCTCTCAGATCGTTTATCAGTATACCTCTTCGTCATCAAATAATGGCTCAGGGTTTGAGGGACTGAAAGATAATAGCCTGTTTTGGAATGTCACAGCAGGTATTGCCATGTTTGTAGGTCGGTATGTTACCCTCATCTTACAGCTGGCAATCGTCGCCTCTTTAATGGCAAAACAAAAAGTAAATGACTCGATTGGGTCCCTTAAAACAGATACGATGACCTTTACAACAGTGCTATTTGTTATCGTGATTGTTATCTCAGCCTTAACGTTTTTACCGGTTTTGGTACTGGGACCAATAGCTGAATTTCTTAAGATGCGAGGTTAGACATGTCAGAAAAAAATAAAAAATTGATGGATAAGAAACTCTTACAACAGGCGGTTTTTGGCGCTTTTGTTAAACTAAATCCAGCTTATATGATGAAGAATCCGGTCATGTTTGTTGTTGAAGTCGGGTTTATGATTACCTTACTCCTCTCAGTCATGCCTAATTTATTTGGTCATGTAGTTGGTGAGGGACGTCTCTATAATATCATCGTGACACTGATATTACTCTTGACCATCCTATTTGCCAATTTTGCAGAATCTGTAGCAGAAGGGCGCGGTAAAGCGCAAGCTGAAAGTCTGAAAAAAACACAAGAAGACATGAAGGCACGCTTAATCGCCACTGCAGATAACACGACTCAGGACATAGAAAAAATGATCGACGCTAGTGACCTAGCCAAGGGAGACATCGTCCTCGTTAAATCGGGTGAGATTATTCCCCGTGATGGAGAGGTAATCGATGGGATTGCCTCAGTAGATGAATCGGCTATAACAGGTGAGTCAGCACCGGTGGTTAAAGAATCTGGTGGCGACTTTTCCTCTGTTACGGGTGGTACTAGAGTGTCAAGTGATTGGCTGAAAATTAGGATTACTGCGAATTCAGGCGAGTCTTTTCTCGATAAAATGATTTCGCTGGTTGAAGGCGCATCACGCAAAAAAACACCAAATGAAATCGCCTTGAATACCTTACTTGTCAGCTTAACGATTATTTTTATGATTGTTATCGTCACGCTATATCCAATTGCTTTGTTTGTGCATGTCCCACTAACGGTCTCGACTCTGATTGCCTTAACCGTTTGTTTAATTCCGACAACAATAGGCGGGCTACTATCAGCTATTGGGATTGCTGGCATGGATCGTGTCACCCGATTTAACGTCATTGCCATGTCTGGCAAGGCAGTAGAGGCAAGCGGTGATGTCGATACCATGATCTTAGACAAGACAGGAACCATCACCTACGGGAATCGGATGGCCTTTAAATTTTTACCGGTGGCAGGTATCGCACCAGAAACATTAATCGAAAGTGCTGTTTTAACTTCTTTACAGGATGACACGCCAGAAGGTAAATCCATCGTTAAGTTAGCACAATCTCAAACAGGGCTGCCTTTTGTCAATCATTCCGAGATGACCTTTATTGCCTTCTCCGCCCAAACAAGGATGAGCGGTGTCGATATTTCTGGAGGTGCTCGTGTTCGAAAAGGCGCAACTGATGCCATCGTCAACTATGTCGAGAGATTGGGTGGGGACATTCCTAAATCCCTAAAAGCAATCACAGATAGTGTCTCTTCAGCAGGTGGCACACCGCTGGTTGTGGCAAACAATCAAGCAATCCTAGGCGTGATTTATCTCAAAGATACCATCAAACCAGGATTGGTAGCACGCTTTGCAAGGTTACATGAAATGGGCATTAAAACGATTATGTGTACAGGAGACAACCCTTTGACAGCAGCGACAATTGCACAAGAAGCAGGCGTCGACAGTTTTATAGCTGAATGTACGCCTGAGGATAAGATTCGCGCCATAAAAGCAGAGCAGGCACAAGGCAAAGTAGTCGCAATGACCGGTGATGGTACTAATGATGCACCCGCGCTCGCACAAGCAGATGTCGGCATTGCCATGAATTCTGGGACCAGTGCAGCAAAAGAAGCAGCAAATATGGTCGACCTAGATTCAGATCCGACAAAAATTCTTGATATTGTTGAGATAGGTAAGCAACTGTTGATTACCAGAGGGGCATTGACAACCTTTTCAATCGCCAATGATATCGCCAAGTATTTTGCGATTATCCCAGCCATGTTTATGGTTGCAATTCCAGAAATTAGTATCATGAATGTGATGGGACTTGCGACACCATCAAGTGCAATACTATCAGCACTCATCTTTAATGCGGTGATCATCCCGATTTTGATTCCACTCGCGATGAAAGGGGTTCGATATAAACCTCAGCGTTCTGAAAAATTACTGACGCATAATATGTTAGTTTATGGGTTGGGTGGTGTGATAGCTCCCTTTATCGGGATTAAGTTAATTGATTTAGTGATAGCGCCACTCTTACATTTATTAGGGATTTAAGAAAGGAAAACGATGAAAAAGATCATCTATACATTAAAAACGCCGTTTTTACTTACTGTCACATTTATGATTATCTGTGGGATAGGGTATCCGTTACTCGTCACAGGACTAGGTCAGACTTTATTTTCCTATCAGGCAAATGGCAGTCAAATCAAAGAGAATGGAAAAGTTGTGGGGTCCGCATTAATCGGACAAGCCTTTACTGAGACGACCTACTTAAAAGGTAGACCATCAGGTGTCAACTATAACACCTATACAGCAGCTGAAAAAGAAAATGGTCACTACCTTGGTGTGGCATCAGGATCAGAAAATCTAGCGCCAAGTAATCCTGACCTCAAAAAACGAGTAGCACAGGATATGGCACGTTTCCTAGACCAGAATCCAACGATTAAAAAGGAGGCTATCCCAACAGATTTAATGACCGCTTCTGGATCTGGACTAGACCCTCATATCAGTCCTGAAAGTGCAAAGATTCAAGTGCCAGAAATAGCTAAGGCGAGCAAGATAAGCGAAAAAAAATTATATCAACTGATTGATGCACAGACGACAAAACCAGCCTTAAATTTTTTAGGGACGCCTACCGTTAA
Source organism: Pseudolactococcus piscium (assembly GCF_002441695.1). Taxonomy (GTDB): domain Bacteria; phylum Bacillota; class Bacilli; order Lactobacillales; family Streptococcaceae; genus Pseudolactococcus; species Pseudolactococcus piscium. The sequence goes on along the minus strand of NZ_JXJW01000008.1, from coordinate 23,708 downwards.
TGTCTTAGCAGTTAATCTAGCTATACATGCGCAACTCAATACAGACAAAAGTAATTAAAATATGGCCATGGTCTTTAATTTACTCAGAACAGCTGACTGATCATATATGCTATAATAGAAGAATAAAATATAGGATGAGGACTAGCAAGTGACCTACAAAGTAATTATAGTTGACTTAGATGACACCGTTTTAGACTTTAAAGCTGGTGAAGTTAAAGGATTAGCAACAGTATTTAAAGCGTTTCAGACGGCAGCAGTTGACTATGAGGCTTGGGTAACAGCTTATAGCAAGATTAATCATCGCATCTGGCGAGAAATCGAGGCTGGTGCAGCGACACAACCGTTATTAAATGAACGCTTTTCTAAAACGTTTGCTGAGTTCGGTCAAGTCATCGATGGGGCAAAAGCTGAAAGCGTTTATCGTCAAGTATTAGATGCCAATGATGCTGTGGTAGCAGGAGCAGATACGTTACTTAGTCAGCTGAATCAGGCAGGTTACCACTTAGTTGTTGGGACAAATGGTAAGACAGCGACCCAGTATAGCAGATTAGCATTAACAGGATTTGATCGCTATTTTAAGCAGGTCGTGATTTCACAGGAAATCGGACATGCCAAACCAAGTACGGGATTCTTTGACCATATCTTTAAGCTATATCCAGACAATACTAAATCAGACTTCTTGATGATTGGCGATACCTTAGGATCAGATATTCAAGGTGCAAATCAAGCTGGGATCGATAGTATCTGGATAGATAATGACAAACAGCTAGGTCTAGTTCAAGCGCATCAGGCAACTTATCGTGTGCAATCCTTATCAGAGATTTTACAAATTTTGACTTGATTGACAGACATCTTATAGACAAGCAGCTATCTAGTCAGATAGCTGTTTCCTTGTCTCAGGGATGAAAGGGCGTTCCCTTATTGCTTAGCAAATAGAGTGGTAAAGAAAGGAGATGAAGTCAAAAAGTCTACGACCTCATCACAAACTTGCCAAATTAATCAAGTATCCTGAAAATAAATCTCAAAAACACCACTTTTTTTGGTAAAATAGAAGAAACATATTTTCGCAGTTATAGAAGGAGCTTTACTTTGACAACCACTGATACGCAAGACATCCAGAAAATCATCGTACTGGATTACGGTAGCCAATACAACCAACTCATCACACGACGCATTCGTGAATTTGGTGTTTTTTCTGAGCTGAAAAGCCATAAAATGACTCTCGATGAAATTAAGGCCTATGCCCCTAAAGCCATCATCATCTCAGGCGGCCCAAACTCTGTCTATGAAGCAGATGCTTTCGACATCGATCCAGGCGTTTTTGAGCTAGGTATTCCAGTCCTTGGTATTTGCTATGGTATGCAACTGATGACCCAAAAACTCGGTGGTAAGGTTGAAGCTAATCCAGGTAATGGCGAATTTGGCCCAACAAAAATTAGCCTAGATACACCATCAAATCTGCTTGACGGCACACCTGCAGAGCAAACTGTCTTGATGAGTCACTCTGATAATGTCACAGTTCTTCCTGAAGGCTTTAAAATTGCCGCTCATACGGATAAAACACCGATTGCTGCGATTGCAAATGATGAAAAAGGTCTTTACGGTGTGCAATTTCACGCTGAAACAACCCTCAGTGAGTATGGTCATGTGATTATTGAGAACTTTGTTAAGAAAATCGCTAAGGCATCTGGTACTTGGTCGATGGCTGGATTTGTAGACCAACAAATCAAAGAAATTCGTGAAAAAGTTGGAGACAAAAAAGTCTTGCTCGGCCTATCAGGTGGGGTTGACTCATCAGTTGTTGGTGTCTTGTTACAACGTGCGATTGGCGACCAATTAACCTCTATCTTTGTCGATCATGGCCTACTTCGTAAAGGTGAAGCAGAACAAGTGATGAAAGATTTAGGTGGTAAATTTGGCCTAAATATCGTCAAAGTCGACTGTAAAGACCGCTTTATGAGTAAACTTGCTGGCGTTGCTGATCCTGAGAAAAAACGTAAAATCATCGGTAACGAGTTTATCGAAGTCTTTGATGATGAAGCTTCGAAACTTGATGGTGTTGACTTCCTTGCACAAGGCACACTGTATACAGATGTGATCGAGTCAGGAACTGATACAGCACAAACAATCAAGAGCCATCATAACGTTGGTGGCCTACCAGAAGATATGCAGTTTGAACTGATTGAACCACTTAACAAATTGTTTAAAGATGAAGTCAGAGAATTAGGTGAAGTCCTTGGCATGCCACATGACCTTGTTTGGCGTCAGCCTTTCCCTGGTCCAGGTCTTGCTATCCGGATCATGGGTGAGATTACAGAACCACGTCTTGAAAAAGTACGCGATTCTGACTTGATTCTTCGTGAAGAAATCGCTAAAGCCGGTCTAAACGAAAAAATCTGGCAATACTTCACAGTCGATACAGGCGTTAGCTCAGTCGGTGTAACAGGCGATTTCCGTAGCTATGATACGGTCATTGCCATTCGTGCCATCACATCGATTGATGGGATGACTGCTGACTTTGCTGAGATCGATTGGCAAGTCCTTTCAGAAGTATCACGTCGCATCACAAATGAAGTCAAAGGCGTTAACCGCGTCGTCTACGATATTACGGCTAAACCACCAGCTACGGTTGAGTGGGAGTAACAGAAAAGAGCTTAGAAGCCTTTATTTATAAAGGTTATAGGCTCTTTTTTTACATTCTGCTAACAATTTGCAAACAACAGCTTTTATTCTTTTTTTAAATTTGAACCCAAAATTATCCTTATTATATCTAGTCCAAGACTCTTAATTTTTTTGGGGGTCTAGGTATTGTAATTAAATGTCGTTCTAAGTATACCATATTAGGTAATGTCAAACCGCTTGCTAGCCATATATGATTTTTTATTTCTGCATGAAAGAATGCAATGAAATCTCCTTGTGTACTTAATAGTAAATCTCCTACCATGCATTCATAGATAGGTCGTTTCTTTGCGGTATCTTCTATAACCAAAAAATCATTCATATAAGCATAATCGAACCCAGTTTCTTTCATTTCCTCGATTCTTGAATATACCAAGCTTTCCTTAGTAAATTGTTCTCGTACCAACATTGGTTTAGAATTATTTAAATACAAAATTCCAATTGATGGTTCATGCAAAAAAGCAATAGTATCAATATTCATTATACAAACTCAATTTTTTCAGCTCGATAATACATAGGATTGCCTTGCATACTACATTCTAAGTTAACAAATGTGACCTTAACAGAATCCTTTTTCATAATATCATCATTTGTGATTAAAGCCTTAGGGTCTAGTATTTTAATTTGTGTGCTTTTCTTCTTAAATTTCCCATCTAAAATTGTAACAGAATAGTTTTGTCCTATGATTCTATCTGTCGCAAAATTTCTTGGTTTTCCTTCTCTGTCTTTGATAATTTCGCCATTTTCATCTGCTCTATGTTCTTGTTCAAAAACTGGTGTGACTTCATCTAATTCGAAAACATTCCCTATATTGTTAAAATCCCAATCTCTAACGCTTAATAATTTTGCCATTTTTATATTCCTTCTTTCTTGATATACTGGTTTCCGCTAAATTTTTTTGTTTCTTTTATTGCCTTTTCATTCACCTCTACATTTATAAGCCCTACAAGCCTGTTAGCGACCTCTATATTGGTATTTGGATATAGGTGTCCGTACGTTCCTAAAGTTGTCTTGATGTCTTCATGACCTAGCCTATCACGTACTACAATAGCATTTTCTCCCAATGATATTAATAGTGAAGCGTGGCTATGACGTAGAGCATGTGTTTTTATCTTATGAATACCTGCAAGCTCCGAATGTCTTTGAATAATGTGATAGGGTGCACTTTTATTTGTGGGCAATCCATTGTAAGAAAGAATCCATTTTGAACCACCACAATTTTCTTGTGCTATTTTCCAATTCTTTAAATACTTTATCGTATCACCGTCTAACGCAATTGTTCTGTTACTGGCACTTGTTTTAGGCTCGGTAATATAATATTCTTCTGCATTTTTATAGTACATGGATTTATTAACACGTAAGGTCTTTTTTTCAAAATCAATGTCTTTATCCCATTCTAACGCTTGTGCTTCACCAAAACGTAAACCTGTCATGAACAGCAACCAGATAAGTATAAATGAATAATGCTGATAGTACTCAGAAATATCAAATGTTGCTATTACTTTTTCAAATTCGGATTGAGTCCAAAACTCAACCTTTTTTTTAGTCTTTTTAACATTTCCAACTTGCTTAGCCACGTTTGTCTGTAACAAGCCTAATTTTACAGCTAAGTCCAAACTCATCTGGAATAAACCGTAGATATTCCTAATATAAGCACTAGAATATTTTTCAGATAAAATATTTTGAAATTTTTTTATCATTGGTGGGCTGATCTCTTTTAACTTTCTTTTGTAAAAATAGGCTAAATGAATTCTCATGGACGAAACTCGGTTATCATAGGTTCGCTTTTTAACAGAACGTTTATAGTCTGGTTCAAAGTAAGTTGAATAAAATTCTTGATAACTCATTGAACTATTTTTCTTGATAGCCGTTTTAGAATAATCATTCATATAATCATCGTAAGCAGATTTGGCTTCCTTTTGTGTTGAAAAACCACGTTCCCAATGCTGGACTCGTTTTCCTTTTTCGTCAAACCCTAAGCTTGCTACAAAGTACCATTTCCCATTTTTCTTATCTTGATAAACATTTGCAATCTTAGGCATTCACCTTTTCTCCAATTTCAAGATTTATTCCTAAAATTTCCTCAACTGCTGATACTGGAACTCTAGCCAACCTCTTAGAACAATAATAAGCAAAACCTTTTTCAACCATTAAACATTTGGCACGTCTGATAATATCGGCAGATTGACTTGTTCCATAACCTAATTCTATCAAATCATATTTTGTTATTGTAACCATGAACATCCTCTCTTAATCTAATTTTCTTTTTCCTTTTTTGTTCTTGCGTGTACCGCTGGTATTAAGTCAGTTCGTCCAATAGAAACTAAATGTGCTATCATTCTTTCAGACAATCCACGAGAGAAGTCTTTTTTTTGAAATCTCAAATCATTTAAATTTCCTAATGCATTGTTCTCTGATAAAAATACAAAGGCTTGATATGTCGCTAATCCCCCATGTTCCTCAAGCCAATTGGCGCTACTTTGTAGTGTTGTAACTTCATATTTTCTATTCAGTTTAATAGGCGATATTTTCAATAAAAACTTATCCCAAAACCTACAGATTGTATTTTTTGAGCTATCTGTATAAAATCGAAGTTCTTGGCGAAGAACCGCCCGAATAAGATTTTCAAGTGATTCATTTTCATAAGCAATTTTTCTAGCCATATCATTTGCAGGTTCTCTTTTTAATTCAATTTCAATTCTATTCCAACTACCAAAATCTGATATATCATTTCCAGTCATTTTAGCTTGCTCGATAGCTTTATTGTAAATACGACACATTAGATCGCTTGTACGACAGCCTATATTTAAGGTTTTACCCGTTGTAAGGCGGTATTTTGATTCATTTATTGAATACTCACGACCATTTGACCAATAAAGATTTTTCTTTGCCTTACTAATCAACTTTTCTACTGTAAAATATGGTACCCTGTTTTTATCATCAAGAGCACAGTCTAATCTTAGAAATTCAACTTTCTCACAAATTTCCAAAGCTACTTGAAAGAATTTAGCCCAAGTTAATGACTTACTCTCTAGGATTATTTCAAGTTGAGTACACGCTTGACCACTTAGCTGAATGCAACAATCTGGTGTAGAAAGGGCATTGCGATAAGTGTATACATGAATTAAGCCATATGAGTAATAAGAATCATAATCATAGAACCTAAGTTGACCATCTGAGAGCTCACAATCCATAATTTCAATGCCAAGTAGTTCATTAATTATTATTTCTGGCTGTTCCCATAGCCTAATTTTTATCCAATCCAGCTTTGCAGTAACAAATTTCGCTTTTGCAATTGTAAATACACCACCTTTCATTTTTTAAGCCATTTTCTTGCCTTTATAAAACAGCTTAAAACCCTTTATATATAAGCTCTTTATCGTAAAAATATGTCACTGTTGGCCTGGTATTACAAGCAGGCCAGAAGTTTCTCGTTGAAACTATTTCTAATTCGACCGCCCCGCTCAGAAAATCAGAGATTTTCTGCCGAACTAGAAATGTCTCAACAAATAATCAGCATTCAAAGTATCTTCATTTTCAACAAATATTATCACTTTCAGCTTTTCAAGCTGACTGCCCTTGTCACTCGGCAGACTTCGTGAGGGCATTTCATAAATAATTAAAGCAAAGAACGCTTTAATCATTTACAAAACGCTCATTTAGTTTAAAGATTTTCATTATAAGAATGTGCTACATGTTGCCATACAGGTAAAATCGTTTCAAATACGTTTTTCTCAAATTGTGGTGATTCAAATGATTTTGGTGCACTACGTTCAATAGCATACATACCTACACCTTTTCCTCGAACGTGTGGAACATCTGTTGTACCAAACATCATTCCTGCAGATTCTTTACTTGGATTTCCTAAAAATACAGAATTTTGCAACTGTTCACGGATATTAGAGCTTAGAGAATCCGCCCTGGGCTGTTGCATAACAATCAAAATTCCCATTGATAGACTTCTGGATTTTTGGGCAATAATAGCTACCATGTTTTCAAATTCTTTTTTCTGCTTAGAGTCCATACTTGCAACTAACGAACTGTACTCTTCTATCACTAAAAGGGTAGGCTCCAAACCAATATCTATACCAACTGAATCAAACGCCGAGCTTTCATCATATAGAGCCATTCTATGCTCCATTTCAGCCAAATAATGTTTTACGATTCTAAATGCATCTGCATTCGATGTTCCATAGTTCTCGGTAGGCATATTTACAGTCTTAAAGAGCTTATAAAGGTCACTCTGCTTAGGGTCAATAGCCATAATATTAGCATGTTTGCCATTCACTTTTTGACTAATGAATCGAGTTAGATAGAAATAGGTGAAGTAGGACTTACCTGCACCACTAGCGCCACTTATCAGCATGCTGTAATTGTTCATCAAACTTACTTTAAAATCACCATATATTTTAATAAGCAAGCTGTCATCTTCTTTTGGTAAAGAAACTACCTGTTCACGTGTAATATCAAATTTCATGAAGATATATTCAACATAATCTATTGTATCATTGACTTCATATAATGACATACTTAGCTTAGACTCAAGCGGTTCTCGAAGTTGATTCGCAACTTTTTGGTAAGAATCTCCATTCTTCTCAATAATGACTTTTAGTATTTCTTCCTCCTCAATATAAGCCATGCGAATTTCACTTATTAATTGCCCATTATCCTCTTCATAAAGATTATTTTGATAAATAAATTTTTGAAGAGTAGGTTCGTATGATCGGTAATTAGGAAAAAATTTCTTTTTAAATCGAATAAGGATTGTCAACATTATTCCCAAGCAGTACACTATAAGAATGAAATTTGCAACGCCATAATTTCCTTTGAGACCGAAAAAAATACTCAATACTAAAACAGCAAGACTAAAGAGAGCTAATCTTTTAAAATATACGAACCATGGTAATTTTGATTTGAAGATTGGACTCAAACTTACAATATTAAGTTCTCCTATTTCGTTTTCTGTTTTTAGCCCAAAGATAGAGATAATTTGTTTTTTTAGTTTATTGCTTATGATATTGCCCACCTGCTTTCTTTAAGTTTTTTAAGGTTCACTTGTTATTAGTTCTTGATTTTATTATCATTTCAACTATATCGGGCAAAGAGCATATTAAAAGTACAACTGATAGTATTAAAAATGCTTTTACACTTAGATAAGGAAGAAATCTTTTAACTTGTATTTTTCCTAAATCTCCTGAAAACCCTACAAATATAGAGATAATGAGTACTAGCGTAAATGAAAAGTTTCGATACATATCTTTCATTTTTCTACCTCATTATCCATTATATTTAATCCTGCAATGACTTTTATAAGATAAGAATATCGAACATTACACTCAGTAGCAGTAGATTTAGCAAATGTTCTCTTTAATTTGTGAAATAAATAAGAGTCTTTAGGCATTAATCTTTGAATCTCTTCTATGCTTGATTCATCAGCAATACGTGCAAAGTATTTATGATTAATTGAAGTATTATTCTGGAACTCGTCTAAGGCATTTTTTATTGGCTTCAAAGCAATATTATTATTTAGTTCACTATCGGTGTAGTAGAAAAAAATGTTAGGATAGAACCTATAATCACCATCTTTTAAAATGATAAAGTCTAAAAGTCTATCCCCTTGGTTTGTGAATAGGCGGCTTGCTGTAAGAATATTGTCTAAAACATTCTCAGCTGTTGGCAAAGTATACTGCACAGACATTTCTAAAACATTATCTTTCGTGAAATTAAAACTTTCTGATTTACCTAATCTCAATGTTTGTAACTTTCTGAGCACTCTATCCGATAACCTTGATAAGGTAATGCCTTCTAACAATAGTAATTCGTTGATATTTTTCATAACTGATTCAATCCTCTCAATTCTTTAATTTTGCAACATAGCTACATTTTTTTGCAGTAGGAGAGCCCCTTACTCGTTCTTTCATGTTATTCCTCCTCTAGTTTATTAGTCTCGCTAATCGAGACAAATGATTCAAAAATTATTTGAAGACTCTAAAAGAATCTTCAATAATTTTACTTTCCTAATATTTCTAAATGATATGCATACAATACATTTTTTATCACATAGCTCATTTTCACGACACGTACCATATTATCTTTTTTAAAATCATATCTGTACTGTTCTAATCCGTTAATCACTTCTTTATCTAAATACAAACGCGGGGTAAGTGTTCCTACTTCTAAATTTGAATTGATTTTACTATTTCGTACTAATTCATCAATTTCCAACCATTTTTCTAGTGAATAGTTTTCAGTGTAATAATATGCTTTCTCTATTATACTTGAAGCTGATACTTTAAGTATATTTGTTATTGAGACACCACCAAGTGAATCTGAAATTTTTTCAAGATATTCTTTCAAAATTATTTCCATATCATCTATTTCTTTCTCATCAATAGATTTATCTAGAACTTGTTGCACATGACCTTGTAATTTTTCCAACCAAAACTTAGCTTCATATGAAAGCCTTATACTCATATAATCTCTAGCCATAATATTAGTCTCCTTTTGATTGTTTTGTTGTCTCGGTTACAAATACATTTTAGCACATAAGTTTTATTTTTGCAAACATTTTGCAAACAACCGCAGAAAAGACTAACATTTTCTTACTAATTATTTCTAAGTAAAAAGCTTTAAACTATTCAAATTCATCCAAAATACACTTAGCTATGACGGAGTGGGAATAAAAGAAAAGAGCTTAGAATCCTTTATTTTTAAGGGGTATCTGCTCTTTTTTGTTGCGAATACAGGTAATAGCAGTTGATGATGAAAAATAGGTAGATTGAAAAACAAAGGCAACGCAACTGTCACAATACAAAATGATACATAGAGAATGTAGATAATGATCCAGTACTTAAGTAGGTGTTGATCTGATTTCTAATATCACTGTTCGTATTTTGTATCTATTAATATTGACTTATTAATATCAAATAATAAACAGATTCTTTGATTAAACAGAGCTATTTTGCGATAATGATTTTGAAGATAAAATTTATTAAATTTAGGAGAAAATGATGTCATTAATTGGAAAAAAAATAGAAAATTTTGTTGCTGATGCCTATCAAGAAGGTAAATTTTTAACTGTCAATTCGGAAGATTTTAAAGGAAAATGGCAAGTGATTGTTTTTTATCCTGCTGACTTCTCATTTGTTTGTCCAACGGAGTTGGAAGATTTGCAAGACCAATATGATTTTCTTCAATCACTAGGTGTGGATGTTTATTCATGTTCTACAGATACGCATTTTGTACATGCTGCATGGCATGAACACAGTGAGGCGATTGGTAAAGTAACTTATCCAATGCTTGCAGACCCAACACAAAAAATTTCACGTATTTTTGATGTATTAGATGAAGCATCTGGCTTGTCACAACGTGGTTCATTTATTATTGATCCAGATGGTGTTGTACAAGCTGTAGAAATTACTGCGGATGGTATCGGTCGTGATGCTAGTCAACTCGTTGATAAAGTACGTGCTGCACAGTATGTTCGCAAAAATCCAGGTGAAGTATGTCCTGCAAAATGGAAAGAAGATGCAGAAACTTTGACACCAGGTTTGGATTTAGTTGGTAAAATTTAACTCATTCAGGCGATGTAGATTACTCGCCTTTTTGAAAATGGAAAAATGAGAGGCTCAGATGTTAGAAGAAAATCTTAAGACACAACTCAAGCAATATCTTGACCTATTAGAAAATGATATTGTACTACGTTTAAATGCAGATATCAATGAAACTAATGGTAAAAAAGTACATGATTTTGTAACTGAAATTGCAGATATGTCTCCGAAAATTAGTATTGAAAAAACGACAGCTATCAAATCTCCAGGTTTCTCAGTTGATCAAAAGGATACGATTTCTGGTATTGTATTTGCTGGGCTACCATTAGGTCATGAATTCAATTCCTTAGTTTTGGCGCTATTACAGGTGAGTGGTCGGGCACCCAAAATAGAGACTGAACTAAAGGAACGTATTCAATCCATTCGTCAACCTTATCATTTTGAAACATATGTTAGTTTGACCTGTCATAATTGTCCGGATGTTGTACAAGCATTGAACATTATGAGTGTGCTCAATCAAAATGTCTCACATACGATGATTGAAGGCGGGATGTTCCAAGATGAAGTAAACTCTCGTGGTGTCATGGCTGTACCAACAGTTTTTGTTAATGATGAGGAATTTTCAAGTGGCCGGATGAGTCTTGAGGAAATTCTAAATAAATTAATTGGCCAAGCAGGTAGTGAAGCTTTTGAAGAGAAAGATCCCTATGATGTCCTTGTTGTTGGTGGTGGACCTGCAGGAGCCAGTGCAGCAATTTATGCAGCACGAAAGGGCATACGCACGGGTATCTTAGCTGAGAAATTTGGCGGACAGCCTTTAGAAACACTGGGCATTGAAAATTTTATTGGGACAACTTATACGGAAGGACCAAAGTTAGCAGCACAACTAGAAGAGCATGTTAAATCATATCCAGTTGATGTGATGAAAACACAAAAAGCAATCAAGATTGCTAAAAATGAACTAGTTGAAGTAACACTAGAAAATGGTGCAGTGTTACAGTCTAAGACTGTTGTCTTGTCTACTGGGGCACGTTGGCGCTCATTAGGCATTCCAGGTGAAGAAACCTTCAAAAACAAAGGAATTGCTTATTGTCCACACTGTGATGGGCCATTATTTGCAGGTAAAAAAATAGCTGTTGTTGGTGGTGGTAACTCGGGTATTGAAGCTGCAATCGACTTAGCTGGTGTCGTTGAACACGTGACTGTTTTAGAATTTTTACCAGAATTAAAGGCAGATAAAGTCTTACAAGATAAGCTTTATTCACTTGACAATGTTACTGTACTGACAAATGTTGAAACGAAAGCGATTTACGGCCAAGATAAAGTTGACAGTCTAGCTTATATGGACCGTGATACACAAGAAGTGCTAACACTTGAGTTGGCAGGGGTCTTTATCTTGATTGGTCTTGTGCCAAATACAGAATGGCTTGAAGGAAGTGTAGATCGTACAGCGCGCGGAGAAATTATCGTTGATAAACAAGGTGCGACAAACTTACCGGGTGTTTATGCGGCAGGTGACTGTACAGACTCAGTTTATAAGCAAATTATTATTGCTATGGGAAGTGGTGCAACCGCAGCTTTAGGTGCCTTTGATTACATTATTAGACACTGATTTTAGCTATAAGTGAGTACTTCGGTACTTGTTTTGGTTCTGTCAACTCTGCGGTGGTAACACACTAAAATGAGGTAAATTAAGGTGTGAAAAGTTATCTTCGGATAGCTTTTTTTTAGTGGATCTATAATAAATCGTATGGGCATATATTTCCATACGATTTGATAAAGAGCCCTTTTTTATATCTTATAATAATAATCAGGTAATTCTAAATTCTCGCTTGACATTGAACCATGGTTCACAGTTATAATAGAAGATAAGAGAGGATAGTCCTATGTATACCATCAAAACATTAGCTCAAGCATTACAGATACCCGTGTCTACCATTCGTTACTATGAAAAGAAGGGCTTGCTGACAGCTAAAAGAGCAGCAAATAACTATCGGCAGTTTACTGAAGCAGATAGAGACCAACTTAGCCTAATCCTAGTTATGAAATATGCAGGCTTTAGCTTAGCTGAGACAAAGGACATGCTCAGCTTTACAGGTCTTTCACAAGCGTCATGTGCGAGTGAGACACAGAAGCTGATTCTGCAAAAGAAAGCAGCACTTTTGCGAAAAATTGACAACTATAAAACGATTGTTCAGTTATTAGATACGGTTGGTCCCTTAGCCGTAACTAGTGATACGCCTGAGGCAGAAGCACGCTTATCTCAAAAGATTAATGACATCTTTCAAAACTTATAGAAAACAGGTCTTATCATGCAGACAACACTATTAATCGGACATCCCTATGACAAAAGCTTTAACCATGTTATTCTGGCTAAACTGCTCGAAAGACATCCGTCAGCAACAGTCATTAACCTAGTTGCGGACGGCTTTAACCCAGCCATGTTGGCAGATGATTTAGCACTTTTTTCAAAAGGTGCCTATGCTGATCCCTTGGTAGGCAAGTATCAGGAAATTTTAAGTCAGACGGATAAATTGATTATTATCGCCCCTATTTGGTGGTATGGGCTACCTGCCATCATCAAGGGGTTCTTTGATAAAGTGATGTTGAAAAACTTTGCCTATACGGAAGTAAATGGTCGTCTAGTCGGTCAATTAACGCATATCAAAGAAACAGTTATCATTACGACCGGGATTGCGCCTGCGATCTATCTCAGATTATTTGCTGGACATCCTATCGGTGCATTAAAGAAAAGAATTTTGAAGGATATGGGCTTGAAACAGGTCAAATGGTTTCATAAAGGCAATGTCACAAAATCAGCTGCAAATAATAAAAAATGGTTAGGTGCAGTTGCTAAAAAAGTTTAGCAACTGGTCTATGGTTGTATGAATCTATCAGGTGTCCATCAGCATTTTTGATTGATTAGTCGACAAGTATGCGATGATAAAAAAACAAGTACTGATTGTTCAGGTACTTGCTTGTAGGCCTTGTATTCAAACCTCTTTGATCCAGTGATGTCACAGGCAAGTGGTTCATACCTGTTCATAATCACATGTCGACTATTTTTTTTACGGTATTTGCCGTGCGAATCGTTAGGTTTTTAGACACAGTTGACTTTGCCGTTTTCGCCCACCAGTTTGTTTGTCGGTACGCTTTTCGGATGAATGACCAAAATATCGCCTTGTCATCGGGGGATTCTTTTTCGTAGCTGGTGTTTGGCGGACCTAAGGCATCATAAACCGTTTGACTTGATAAAGGGGACATGATGAATATGAGATTGTCATAGATTGCTTGATCATCAGTACCCCACCAGTCAGGTGCGTTCTTTAATATCATTTTTAAGTCTGTCTGCAAGATGAGATGGACAGGTATAGCTAACTCAAATGTTTCTTTTATCATTGTTTCTATCATGGTTTGAAGTAGGTGTTGATCCTCAATCGGACTTGTAAAAATAAGATTACCACTGTTAATATAGGTTTTGACAGATAGCAAACCAAGTTCAGTACTGGCTATTTTTAAGTCAGCCATTGCTAGTTTATTTTTACCACCTATATTGATTCCTCTTAACAAGGCGATATAACGTTTCATTTTTTTATCCTCCGACTTATTGCGATAGCCTATTAGTTACTGTCGTCTATTTCTATCAGATTATTTTTTTGACACTGGCTTTTTCGACTAGACTAGGAGATAACTGAATGAACTTTGTAGCAGTTGGATCAGCTATCGTATCAAACAAGACGGCAATCGTTTGAGTTGCCATGGCGTTTACATCTTGTTCGATAGACGTGAGTGACGGTTTAAAGAGGTCAGTATAAAAAACATTGTCATACCCGATGATTGAGATATCTTCGGGTATTTTTTTGCCTAACTCGTTTGCTTTTCTGATGATGCCGAGGGCAATCATGTCATTTCCGGCAACGATACTGGTAATCTCGGGCTTACTGAGGAGCTGCTCAGCCTTGTCATAGGCATCCTCAATCTCAAATTTTGTGGAGACCACCCAACGCTTGTCGAGCAGAATCCCACTTTCTGCTAGGGCATCTTGATAGCCAATATAGCGATAATGGCAATTGATATTATCAGGGAAATTCATCATAATTCCAATCGTTTGATGGCCAGATGCGATCAGGTGCTTGGTTGCTAAGTAGCCACCAAGCCGATTATTAAAGACGATTTGGTTGCAGTCAAACTGGTCAAGCCCTCTATCTACTAATACATACGGTGTATCAATATCACTTAACATGGCTTTCAACTCAGTTTCCTGAGCATAAGCTTGATTAGACATAATGAAAATGAGACCATCTATCCCTCTATTTAATAAAAGTGGCAATAATTCCTTTTCAGAGGCAAATTTTTCATTTGAATTCACTAGAATTAGCCAATAGCCCAAATTTCTCAGTTGGCTTTCGATTTGTTTGGCTAGATTCGCAAAAAAAGGATTATTGATATCTGGTATGATGATACCAATCGTATAGGTTTTATTCGAGACCAATGCCTTGGCAGCCAAATTAGGCATGTAGTGGTTGTCTTTGGCAATCTTTTTAATTAAGGCTCTTTTGGCTTCTGTTATTCGAATCGGTTTATTATTTAAGACTTGTGAAACAGCAGGAATCGAGACACCTGCTTGCTTGGCAATATCTTTTAGTGTTAATTTCATATCTTACCTCTAGCTCACCTGCTTGATTGAATACTTATCAGGCTAATTATATCATAATTAGGAGGTCGAAATGGGATCAACCTAGGCTAGGATCATGAATTAAAAAAAGTCACTATTTTATATTGACAACGCTTACATAACGTGATAAACTGAACTTGATAAAACGTTTTACCAAATCATTATCTGATGCTGGGGATAATAGAAAAAGATAAGGAGTCGATACTTTTGAGCTAGGTGCTTGATCGTGACCAGCAGATGTGCAGTTAACCTTGAACACATCAGAAGAAAAAATGTCTGCAGCATTTATGACTTTTAGAGGTTCACTAGCAAGTAAGTTAAGGAAAGGGAAACAAATGATGACACAAATACCAGTAATTATTGACACAGATCCGGGGATTGATGATGCAGTTGCTTTGGTGATTGCCCTTAGTCATCCTCGCTTAGCAGTTCAGTTAATCACGACTGTTTCAGGTAATGTAGATGTGGTACAAACGACCAACAATGCCTTAAAGCTGGTCGAATTTATGGGCAAAAAGATCGCTGTGGCTAAAGGCTGTGCCAGACCTTTGCTGATTGAGCCAGAGGATGCATCAGACATCCATGGTGAGACGGGTATGGCTGGCTATGCCTTTCCCGGCCAGCAGTCAAAAGTGGTTGATGCACACGCAGTTGAAGCGATGCGTCGTGTACTTGAACAAAGTGATGAACCTGTGGTGATCTTAGCTATCGCAGCACTTACGAATATCGCCTTACTCTTTAGCCTCTATCCAGAAGTTAAGTCAAAAGTAGCTAAGATTGTCATGATGGGTGGGACACTATCACGTGGTAATACGACGAGTGCAGCAGAATTTAATACTTATGTCGATCCACATGCTGCACAGATGGTCTTCCAATCAGGTGTACCACTGGTCATGGTGGGTTTAGATGTCACAAGTACAGCAGTCTTGACGCCAAAAGAGATGACGCAGATCAAGACATTTGGCGAAGTTGGGGAGATGTGTTATGGGCTTTTCCAACACTATCGTGGTGGTAGCTTAAAAACAGGCCTTAAAATGCATGATGTGTGTGCGGTTGCCTATCTCGTTTCTCCTGATCTATTTAGAACACAAGATACCTTTGTCGATGTAGCGCTAGAAGGACCAGCTGCAGGTGTGACTGTAGCTGATTTGAAGATGTCCTATCACTCGGTCACAAACTGTGCTGTCTGTCTAGAAATCGATGTCCCTTTATTTCAAAACTGGCTGGTTGAACATCTAGCCCTTGCAGGAGAAAAACAATATGGTTGAAGCTAGCTTAGTCTTACTCGTCCTGGTAGGCGTTGCCTATCTGATCATTCATAACTATCATCCAGCCTTAAGTTTGATTGTTGGTGCCTTGATATTACTAACCTGTTCGGTTGTTTTGGGACATCCACTCTATCCAAAAGGTGAAGGAACAGGCCTTGCTTTCTTTGATATCTTCTTGAAATTAAAGGATACCATTATTGCTCAGGTCAGTTCAGCAGGTATCGTCATCATGATCTTGTTTGGTTATTCAGGCTATATGAATACGATCGGTGCAAACCAAGTTGCGGTCAATCTCTTGGTTGGGCCGCTTAAGAAGATCAAGACGAACATCTTATTTATTCCTATTATCTTTTTGGTAGGTAATTTGATGTCCCTCGTTATTCCAAGTGCATCAAGTTTGGCCATTATTTTGATGGCCATCCTCTATCCGATGCTAGTTGGTATGGGCATTTCATCCTTAACAGCAGCAGGGGTGATCGCCATGACCGCAACTGTCATGCCAACTCCTTTAGGCGCTGATAATGTGATTGCTGCAGGCACCTTGAACTATAACCTGATGGATTATGTCATCTGGCACGCTAAAATTTCCATACCAACCTTGCTTGTGATGGCAGTTGCCCACTACTTTTGGCAAAAATATTGTGATAAAAAAGAAGGTCAAGATGCTTTCATATCGCTTGATAAAGCAGACCTTGTGGCGCAAGAAGCGATTAATGCACCGACATACTATGCGATTTTACCCTTATTACCGCTGATTCTGATACTCGTTGTTGGTATAACAGGGATGGTGGTCAAAGGGATCACGATGGATATTTTTGTGCTGACCTTTATCGCATATTTTATTGCAGTCATCATAGAAACGATCCGACACCGGTCCTATAAAAAAGTTCAAGAGTCCGCGACTGAAATGTTCAAAGGCATGGGGCAGGGCTTTAGCCAAGTTGTGATTTTAGTTGTTGGTGGGTCATTGTTTACCACGGCTATCCAATCTCTAGGTATTATCGATTCCTTGATGTCATCTGTTCAGTCGTCAAACTCAGCAGGCATCGTAACATCTCTGATATTCAGTGGTGCAACAACGCTATTCGGTATATTAAGTGGAGGTGGTCTTGCCATGTTCTATGCGGTCATAGACCTGATTCCAAATATTGCGGATAAAGCCGGTATCGATGGTATCTTGATTGCCTTACCAATGCAAATGATTGCCAACCTTGCAAGAACCATCTCGCCAGTTGCAGCAGTCGTTATGATCGTCGCATCAACAGTTGGTACTAGTCCAGTCAGGATATTAAAACGGACCAGCGTACCGACCATCATCGGGATCATCTGTGTGATTGTGCTATCCATCTTGCTATTACCTTATTAATCAAACTAAAAAAGCGTATAATGGAGGTAGCACATGATCACCTTAGCAAGGATGGCGGATATAAAGGAAATTGTTGATCTGTTTCAAACAGCAAAAGTGGAGATGGTAAAAGCGCATATCAGACAATGGAACCAGTCCTATCCTAGTTATGACTTAATCAAGCAGGATATAGCAGATAATCATTGTTATAAACTGGTCGTAAATGGTCGGATTGTCTGTGTTGCTACCTTTATTGAAAAAGGGGATGGGTATTGGCTTAAACGACTAGCAACTGTTTCAGATTGTAGGAAGTGTGGCTATGCGAGTCAGATATATCACTATTTAGAAGAACTAGCAATCGCAAAAAAGGTCGTATATAGCTATTCAGCAACCCATCACAGCAATCATAAAATGCAAGAGTTTTTCTTAAAGCATAGCTTTATAAGAGGAGAGGGATACATAGACAAAGCAAGAAGCGAATATGGCCTATTTTATGTATTTTATAAGAAATTAGAGGTGGAGACTGATGAATAAAGTTGTCGTATTAGGCAGTTTAAATATGGATTTGGTAACTACCTTAGCGAGGTTACCTGAGATAGGTGAGACACTTATTGCCGAAAAATTAGACTACTTTGTAGGTGGTAAGGGTGCCAATCAAGCTGTTGCAGCATCACGCGTTGGTGGTGATGTAGCGTTGTTAGGTAAAATTGGCTGTGATACCTTTGGTGAAAAAATATTGAATCAACTCAAGCAAGAATGCTTGAATTTAGTAAATATCGAAGAAGACGACCAGTCTTTTACAGGTATCGCCAATGTCTTTAAGCTACCAACTGACAACTGTATTACCGTTGTCCCGGGTGCTAACGGCAGGATTGATGACACCTATGTCGTCGAACATGCTGATATCATAGCAGAGGCTGATGTCCTGCTCATGCAGCTAGAAATCCCGATTGAGGCTGTTAAACAAGGGTTGCGAATTGCCAAAGCAGCCGGTGTTATAACGATTCTGAATCCTGCGCCATTTTCAGCAGCTGTTTTAAATCTCCTACCACAAGTAGACTACCTCACACCTAATGAATTAGAGTTTGCAAGTTTATTACCTGATAGATTAAAAGCATTGCCTTTTGAAGAAGCCATGTTGTCATTCTCAGAAAAGTACGATACAACTGTGATCGTAACTAGAGGTGCCAAAGGGGTAGCTTATGTTCAAGATAGTCAGCTATTAACAGTGCCGACTCGAGAAGTAACCGTAAGCGATACAACGGGTGCAGGGGATACCTTTAACGGTATCCTAGCACAGCAGTTAAGTCGTGGGGAATCTCTAGCAAATGCGATTTCGCTTGCAACGGCTGGCGCGACCTATGCCACCACTAAATTTGGTGCACAGACTGGGATGCCAACCTTGCTTGATTTGCAAGCGTTAGCACCCAAGTGACGCGAAAAAAGCAATCTGAAGATGACTTTTATACCTCAATATTACTCATTTTAGCGATTTCCCACTGCAGAGTGATTGCACTCAAAAAATCCGAACTAGGGGTTAAACCTAGTCCGGATTTTTTTGATTTGTAGGCCGTATAGCTTATTCTTGTTTAGCTACTCATTTGATGTGTGATGACTTAAGGTGCTGTTCTTAAATCAAACTCGACATCTGCAGTATATTTTGTGGTATCTAATCCGCTCCTGTTATGGACGATTGCTTTAAAGCCAAGCTCTTTAGCCCAAGATAACTTAGTCAGATGATTGTCTTTGGCAGTTTCACCTGTCACATCGTGAGACGTGATGAGTGTCGCATCAGCACCGAGCTCTGTCGTTTTCCCAATAGCCTTTGTAAAACTGACAGCCATAGTGGATAGCTTAATCGTTTTACCAGTAGCATCCTTAAATGGACTAGCTGTTGCTGTGATCTCCCAGTTAACACGATCAGGTTTTACTGTTTCCCCATCAGGTAAACGTGTTCCTCGATAGTCTGTAACTGAAATCGCATAGTCAGTATCTTTTCGATCAATAAACTGGTTAGATTTTATCGGCAAGATGCTGTCCGTAAAGGAAATATTAGGGACAGATTTAAAACCGAATGCACCACTATTAATGACAAAGTTATCCGATTTCTCAACCTTTTGAACGCCAAATTGATTTTGATGAGAGAGCGTGTAGTGATAATTACCATTAGGGATTGCATAAGCTTTTTCCCAGGCAGTCCCTGTTATGGTAATTTCGATATAGGAATCGAAAGGTAATGCTGGCAAACTAAGTTCATTATCCTTAATGGTTTGTGCTTTGGTCGCTGTTTGCTTCCCATCTTGATCAAAGGTTGTGACGGTGACAGTAGGCGATACTGCCCAGGCATCTGTCAATAGGCTGATAGTTGATAGCTTAATGACGCTGGCAATCGCATCTTTCGGTGAGTCAGCAGTGTGTTTGACTGTGATCTTACCTTGTAATTTGTCACCAATATCGGCAGTCGTCGCAGCTGTTTTGCCCGAATCAGTACTGAAGGAGATAGTTGTTTCTAAGACAGCACCACCATAGATCAGCTCACCCACATAGGTCCCTGCTTTTAAGTCACCTTTCCCATAGTTAGCCATGAAGTTTTCTGGACTATAGGCTTTAGACTGACCATCTTTTCTAATCCAGTTTCCAGTCAGTTTATCCCCGTCATTTAATGCGGTAGGTATAGGCAAGTCAGTATCTCTGCCTACTGATTTAAACTTAACACCTAGTGTTAAGCTAGCAAGAGGCGTGTTTTTAAATAGTTTTTGCATGGTTGTGACCTTACCTGTATCAAAGCTCGACAAATCGAGACTTGTAAGAGAGGTACAATTTTGGAACATCTCACCCATGTGTGTGACTTGTGAGGTATCAAAACTTGATAGGTTAACGCTTGTTAAGCTTGAACAGCCATAAAATAGTTTACCCATTGTTACGACATTTTTTGTATCAAAGTTTGACAGATCTATACTTGTCAGGCTAGCACATCCACTAAACATCATCCACATCTTGGTCAACTTCGAGGTATCAAAGGATTTGAGGTTTAGCTCTGTAAGTGATGCACAGTCTTGGAACATCCACTCAGTCTTGGTTACATTTGAGGTGTTAAACTGAGATAGATCTAACGTTTTGAGCGATTTACACCCGATGAACATGCGAGACATGTCTGTCACTTTTGAGGTATCCAGGTTAGTCAGGTTAACAATATCTGTCAGATTTGGTAGATCTGAGAAAAGCGCTTCTGAATTTTTCGGTGCTTGGGTTTTCCCAGTGAATACAATCTGCTTAACACTGTTCGGATCTATATTTTGCCTATCAGTCCGCTTCCAAGGAGAAGTAGTTGCTCCTGCCTCCAGTGTACCAGAGTTGACGGTTAAGATACCACTATCAGGATCAAATGTCCATAGCGCACTTCCCCACTTAATAGGTTTAACTTCAGCGATATAAGTCCCTGCTGTTAAGTCCCCTTTGCCGTAGTTAGCTACGAAATTTTTAGTACTGTAGGCTTTAGAGTTGCCATCTTTTCGAATCCAATTTCCAGTTGGTCTCTCCCAGCTATGTAGCACTTTAGGATCAGAGAGTTCCATGATGTTATGAAGTGCAAACTTATCTCCTAGTGTGAGGCTAGCTAGCGAGGTACAATCCTTGAACATATCGAAGACGTACGACTTCGTTGGCAGATTAGCGAAAGGATTGGAAGTTGAATTGAAACTTGATATGTCCAGACTTTTAAGGTTTTTACAGTTGTAGAACATTTTGAAGTAAATGTTTACTTTGGAGGTATCAAAACTTGATAAATCCAGTTTTTCTAGCATGGTGCACGATAAAAACATGTTTGCCATACTGAAGACCCCGGAAGTATCAAGTTTATCTAATCCGACTATTTCCTTTAGAGAGATTAGGTTAGAAAATAACGAATTACAATTTTCAGGTGCTTTATTTTCACCTGTAAAGACGATTTTTTTGATCTGATCACTATTAATTTTGTAGAAATCATCCCTTATCCAAGGTGTGTTTGCAAAAACATCTAAGGTCCCCGGGCTAACAGTTAAGACACCTGTATCGCTATCAAATGCATAGGGTGCATCTCCCCAAAAAACTGGTTTAGTTTCTGCGACATAGGTCCCTGCTTGTAAGCCAGCTGTTTTTCCATAGTTAGTGGTGAAGTCATCTGTCGTATAAACAGGTGATGGATTGTCTTTTTTAATCCAGTTGCCAGACAGACAGTTTCCTTCACGTAGTGCGGCTAATTTTGATTTTTCCTGCAGTAGTGATAGGTAGCTGTCTGTATTGACAAATCTAAAGTTATCCCCTAATGTTAAACTAGTAAGTGGTACATCTTCAAACATCTGCATCAAGGTTGAAACACTGGAGGTATCAAGAGCTGATATGTCTAAAGTATTAAGCGATGTACAGGTTCTAAACATCCCTCTCATATCATTTACATTTTTAGTATTGAATGTCGATAGGTCTAATGTCAGGAGACTAGTACATCCACGAAACATATCACGAGTGTTTGTTAGTTTTGAAGTACTAAAGTTTGATATGTCAAATGTCATGAGACTAGAACAGTCACGAAACAGATTATACATACTCGTCACTTCGGACGTGTCCAGATTGGTCAAACCTGCTATCTCAGTTAAGTTATTTAAATCCTTAAATAAGTCTGTTGAATCCTCAGGTGCTTTAGTCGCAGCTGTAAAGACGATTTTTTTAATTTTCTCCCCAGCTATTTTTTCATCCCCTTCTTTATTCCAAGGTGATGCGTCCGACTTAGATAATCTACCAGATTCAACCGTCAAAACCCCTGTATTTTTGTCAAATGTATAGGGTGCATCTCCCCAGAGAAGTGGCGCTTTAATTTCTGCGACATAGGTGCCAGCAGTCAAGTCTTTTTTACCATATTCTCTCATGAAACCGTTCGGACTGTGGGGATAAGAACCGCGATTCATTTTGATCCATTTTCCGGTTAATTTGTCTCCTGTTGCTAGCGCAGCTGGCTCAGGTAGGTTAATACCGTCTCCTCTAAACTTAAATTTATCTCCTAGCGTTAAGCTTGAAAGGACTGTCTCGGTAAACATTCCGCCCATCAATGATCCATTTGAGGTATCGAAATTTGATAGATTTAAACTTTTCAGTGATGAACATGCTCTAAACATTCCTCTCATATCAGTCACATTTTTAGTATTAAAAGATTTTAGGTCTAATGTTGTAAGACTACCACAGAAAAGAAACATATCCAGCATACTCGTTACTTTTTCGGTGTTAAAGTTTGATAAGTCGAGTGTCGTTAGTGCGCTACACCCTTCAAACATCCTGCTCATGTTTGACACATCTGATGTATCTAGATTAGGCAAGGCTTCTATTTCAGTTAAGTTTTTTAGCGACTTAAATAAAGCAGTCGCATTTACAGGTGCTTTAGTCTCACCTGTAAAGACGATTTTTTTAATTTTCTCCCCAGCTACTTTGCTATTATCCGTTTTATTCCAAGGTGCGCTTTCAGCCTCACCTAATGTGCCCGAATTGATCGTTAGCACACCTGTATTTGAATCAAATCTATAGGGTGCATCTCCCCAAATAAGGGGCTTAATTTCAGCGACATAGGTGCCAGCTTTTAAGTCACCTTTCCCATAGTTAGCCATGAAGTCAGCTGTCGTATAGACAAGTGAGGAATCCTCTTTTTTAATCCAGTTGTCAGTTAGATATTTCCCCTCACGGTTCAGGTCTGATACAGAAACAATCGCTCGTGGTTTTCTTAAATTGCTGTTTGGATTGTCAAATTTAAATGCATCGCCTAATGTTAAACTAACCAGTGATATATCTTTAAACATGCCGCCCATCTGTGATACGTTTGACATATCAAGACTTGCTAGATCTAAACTGTTAAGCGATGAACTTCCTCTAAACATCCCCCTCATATCATTTACATTTTTCGTATTAAATGATTTGAGGTCTAGTGATGTGAGACTCGTACAGAAAAGAAACATATCAAGCATGCTCCTTACCTCTTCGGTGTTAAAGTTTGACAAGTCTAGTGCTGTTAGTGCGGTACACTCATCAAACATCCTGGTCATGTTCGACACATCTGATGTATCTAGATTAGGCAATCCTTCTATTTCAGTTAAGCTTTTTAGTGACTTAAATAAATCAGTCGAATTTACTGGTGCTTTAGTGGCGCCTGTAAAGACGATTTTTTTGATTTT
>NZ_JXJW01000074.1 GCF_002441695.1 Pseudolactococcus piscium | reverse complement strand
TTATCAGGCTGAAGATATACAATCCCGTTGTTTGGGAGATGGCTGCCACCTTTGGTTTCAACTAATTTTGTTTTTTTATTTATATAGTGTTTGGAAAAGTCAATTTTTTGTTCTTTTCTCATACATATTAGATAATTCGGGGAAATTATTTGGTCTATCATTATAGGCACTTTCAGCTAAATTGGCATATAAATTATTAAAATTTTCTAGGTTACTCATACAACTCTGTCCCTCCATTGAT
>NZ_JXJW01000073.1 GCF_002441695.1 Pseudolactococcus piscium | reverse complement strand
TCGTCTTCTCTCACGATTTTAGGCATTAGTGCCACCCCTTTGCATCTTGACTATCACGTAATGCAATCTGCTTGGCGAGTTCAGGGAATTTATTAGCTTGTGTTAAGACACAAGAAGTGATTTTGGAGACATCATTCATCAGTTCATTCGCTAGTTGTTTTCCATTCAACATCGCTTGCACATTACTATCACCAAAGTCAACAGTTTTAAAACTTGACATGTCATTTAAGCCCGTCAATGCTGCAATTGCATCCTGTGCATCTAAAGTATTCGATCGTATTTTACCTGCCATGAATAACCCGCTTTCT
>NZ_JXJW01000072.1 GCF_002441695.1 Pseudolactococcus piscium | reverse complement strand
TAAGAATGGAAAAATGCAGTTTGGAAAAGTAAGTTTTCAAGACTGGTCGTAAGGACGTCTTGTGCACCAACGAGTCCGAGTGTCTGATCTAGCAAACTGATTGCCGTAGGGACCTGTCTTTGTGTCGAAAATTGTTTGGCTAAGGTTTTAAGATGTTTCGCCTCATGACTTAAATCCTTATCATTGACATCTGTTTCGATCGTTAGACTTGAGGGTGCATCACACCTACCGAGTGATACGGTTAGAAAATCCTTATTATGAACTTGCCGTTCATAAATTCGTGAATCATAGACTGCAGTCATGTCGACTAATTTTTCAGGACTTGGTAGCTGAAAG
>NZ_JXJW01000071.1 GCF_002441695.1 Pseudolactococcus piscium | reverse complement strand
GGAAAATTTGTATTTTCCTGACAATTACATAACAAATCTCGAAAAAAAACTAGAAATTGGTTTATACCACTTCCTAGTTATTTTCATTACATTCATAGAAAAAATGCTTGCCGTTTACTGGTTTAGGTAACTTTAATTTATATCAATTCACAATGTTTTTGGTACTTCAAAAACGCATCATGTTAATGAACACTGTTTTAACCAATAAAAAATCAAGCAGTAATTGCTTTCGCATCTAAGGCAGACATACCGAGTGCCATAAGTGCGCTTACGCCTCCTGATAAAGCCGCTAGAATAACCCCTGTTGCAACCCTTTTAATAGCAGTACCGCCAACTTTTGAGAAGGTTGTA
>NZ_JXJW01000070.1 GCF_002441695.1 Pseudolactococcus piscium | reverse complement strand
AGGGCACCTCTAATAACTACCAATTAATTCACCTCTAAATGAAATTAGAAAAAAACACAGAAAACTAAGCATAGTCTACTGTGTTTTTCTTTATGTTACAGACGCCACTTGACTGTTTATTCTTATTTTAGACAGATTACCGCCATGTTTTGAGATTTAAACGTTTAACTTGTTCGTACCTCAATAAGTTATAAGTCAGATTTGTAAGGTCAGTATTTAAAACAGCTCGATCGAATCCAATAGAACGTAAACTAGAACCATGCATTGAATTTTCAACAAAGCCAAATACATGTTCAATACGGACACGTATTTTCGAAATGATTTTATTAAACATTTTATCGTCTGCCTTAAGAGATTTACAACGTGTGTTTTTAAGACAGGTAAAAAGTTCAGCACCTTT
>NZ_JXJW01000007.1 GCF_002441695.1 Pseudolactococcus piscium | reverse complement strand
TCAGAAGAAACACGTAAATGGGTGTCTAGCATGTCTATGGGTCAATGTCTCTTTACTGACCCGTTTGGGCGTACTGAACGTATTACAATTGACGGTATTGTTTCTGAAATCAATCCATTGTGTGACACAATCGAAACAGAATTAGTCGCTGTATAAAGACTTGAAAGGAAAATATCAATGAAAAACAAAAAATCACTTGTGGATATGGTATTAGGTGTTGTCATATTCCTTGTATTCTTTTTAATGATGTTGAAAATGACTGGTCTTTATGAACCGTTCATCAAGACAATTAGATACTTACCAGATTTTCTGAAAGATATTGGTAATTCTTGGAAAGCGGGGCTTAAATGAAAAAGATTTTAGTTGCGCTAACCTTTTTAAGTCTGTTGTTTTGTGGTAGTCAAGCCTACGCTTTAGACACAGGTAATGCAGTTGTCACTAATGATACTATCGGTTCTGATAGTGGTATTAAAGCACCTGAGTTTGTAACAAATGCCCAAGGCGATATTGTTAATACTCCAGAGTATAAAGCAGTTCTAACCATTATTAATGAGATTAAAAATCTAAGTAATCAAACACAAGGTAATAATGCGATTCCGATTACAGAAGAAACTTATCAAAAATATAATCTACTCTATCAAGGGGCTATTTCAAAATTATCAAATGCGGGATATGATAAAACAAAAACTGTTTCTGCTATTACAACATTAAATAATGCTTATAATAGTGCTATCTTAACAAAAGCAGGTACAATTGATAGTTCAAATGATTATCAAGAAGCCTTAGCAAAAGAAGCAGGTGCTATTAATGCAAAAGATATGTCAGCCTTATCAGCTTATACAAGTTATATGTATATTGAGGATAAAGGTTTTTTTGGTGCTAAAGAGGCTTTCCCTAAAATCATTAACTGGGTAGTACAGTTGATTTTTGCGGGTTCAAAATTGATGTTTCTATTAGATTCATTGATTTTATCGGCAGTATCTAATATTGATATTTTTCAGTATTTAGATGATTTTGTATCTAAAATGCAGGCTATTCTGCAAGCACTACTCTTACCTGTTATCTTTCCAATGGCTATGGTCTTTGTGGGTATTAGTGCTTTCAAAGATTTGTCAGAAGGTAAACCGTTTGGTAAGAAAATTCTAGGTGTTATACTTCGTATAGTTGTAGCTGGTGTTTTTTTCTTACCAGTTTCAAGCGGAAGTGGTGCATATAAAGGGACACATGTCATTACTCGTATTGTTTATGTGACTAAAAGTTTTACAGACACTTTTACAAGTTCTTTGATTAATAACTTATCAAAGGTAACAATCGCAAATGATACGACTGAAAAAACTTCTACAACCAATTTCACGGCTAATGTTTCAACGACAAATGATAAGGTGTCTGATAGTACAATTAATGCTTTGAAAACACAATTATTTAATGTCATTGTAAAAGAACCCTTTAAGGAAATGAACTTTGATACCAATAAGTTACCTGAAAATTCGGTACAAAGTGAACAAACAGCTTTGCTTGCGACAAAAGGCGATACTGATTCGGTTAGTAAATATGCTAAGAAAAATAAAGAAGCTGGCTTCACAAAATTAGGGTTTTCAAGTATAGCCGATAAATTTATGGTTGCATTAGCTTCTCTGTTTAAAGGTTTTGTTTTAACTGTGATTACAGTTGGTACATTAATGTACACGTGGGTGTTACAGTTAATTGTTGTATTTGCAATATTTGTAGCACCTATTATATTAGTCTTGTCTATCTTACCTCAGTTTGAGCATATGGCAGGTAATTTAGCAAAAAGAATAGTCGTGTTTACTGCTTTATCAGTATCTGGTCTATTAGGTGTGCAAATGGGGCTTATCTTTAATAGCTTTGTGGAAATGGCATTTAGAAATGTGTCACATTCATATTATATTTCAATTTTCATACAGTTCGCTTTGTATTTCCTTTTGTGGAAACAAAGAGATAAGTTGACTTCTCTATTTGATACAGCTAAGAAAAGTGTTTCTGAATTGGCAAAAGGTAGTCTTGATTCTGTCAAGTCATTACCAAGTCTGTCTAATGTCAAAAAACCTTTTAACTTTAACAAAACACCTGCTCTCTCAACTTCTAGTGGTAGTCTATCAAGTAATGGTCTATCTACTCATAATCAAATGTCGAAAAGCAAAGTTGACGGTCTGAAAAAGGCAGGTACTGTTGGCAAAACGCTCACTAAAAAAGGTGTCAAAGGTGCTGTTAAAACAAGTGACAACCTGCGTTTCGGTCAAGATGAAAAAGCTAAACAACTTGCCATAGCAAAACGAAAAGAGACAATGAGCAACTTAAAAGGTAAGTGGGAAAATACAAAAGGTGCTTTTTCAGATACTAAACAAGCTCTGACTGATTCTAAAGATAAATTGAAAACTAAATTTTCAAGTTCTGTTGGTTTAATGCCTAAAAATGAAGCTGAAAAGAAACTTGCAAAATTTGATAGCAATAAACTACAACGTTCTGAAAATAAGGTTTTGAGAGATAAAACATCACAAGCTATCAATTACCAAAAACGAAAAGATGAACTTAAAGGTAAGTTTTCGGACGGTATAAAAGCAGATATGCCAGCAAGAAAAGCCAGACAAAAAGGTCAAGTTGAACGTTTGAGTAAAGAGTTGTTTACTGAAAAGCCCCAATTACCAACTTCTGACAAAAGTCAAAAACGAGATATTAAAATCAAAACCGCCAACGCAAAACGTGGTATTTTCGATAGCGGTATTATTGAGAGGAAAGGAAAATAATTATGAAAATCATCAAAACTATTTTTGTTGGGATAGTTGCTATCCCTGTTTGGTTTGTGGTTAGTTTATTTAAGAAAAAGTGAGGTATCAACATACCTAGAAAGAAAATCAAATGAAAAAGAAAAAACATTTATTTCTGATAGGTATGTTTATACCTATTTTTTTTATATTTTTACTTGTCATTGTGGCAGGTGGCACTTCATCAAGTGCGGATAGTTTTTCGAGTTCTGCGGGTAGTCTAAACATCACATCAAAAGACCTAGCAAGTAAGGCTAATATCTCAGAAGAAAAGGCTCAAAATGTTATTGATATAGCTAACTATCTCATGAGTAAAGAACGCTTTAGTATTCAAGGTGCTAGCGGTGCTTTAGCAGTAGCTGAAAGAGAATCTGGGTTCGATCCCGAAGCTGAAAATATTGGTGGTGGTGTTGCAGGTATCTTTCAATGGTCGGGTTGGTCTAATAATGTCAATGGTAACCGTTGGTCTAAGGCTGAAAGTAGAACACTGTCAATGGACGTTGAGTTAAAACTTATGTCTACTGAACTAAACGGTGCATACAAGAGAACAAAAGACCTTGTGAGCGTCTCTACTGACCCTAAACAAGCGAGTTTAGACTGGTCACAATATTATGAGGGTGTCGCTTTAAGTGACGGTCAAACAAAGGCTGACAAGCTCCAAGATGATGCCCAAAAATGGTATGACTTACTCAAAGACCATGTAGGCTTCAGCAATGATTCAAGTGGAGAAGCTGTCAATGGTGTGATGTCCGCAAACATTCCGAACGGTTGGGAGGTAGAAACTCCATTTAGTGGTCAAGCCTATAATGGCTCTGGTTCATACCCACAAGGACAATGTACGTGGTACGTATATAACAGGGCTTATCAGTTGGGCATTAAATTTGATAGCTATATGGGCAATGGTGGCGATTGGGCAAGTAAGGCGGGTTACTCAGTCTCTCATGAGCCTAAACTCCATACTGCTTTAAGTTTTGTACATGGTCAAGCGGGGTCAAGTCCTGAATACGGTCATGTGGCATTTGTAGAACAAGTTAAAGATGATGGCTCTATTTTAATTTCAGAAATGAATGTGACAGGTCTACCACCATTGACTGTTTCTTATCGTACATTTTCAGCTGATGAAGCTAAGCAATTTTGGTATGTGGAGGGAAAATAGCCAATGAATTTAACAGATTTTAGAATACGTGCTATGAATGATGAAGTCCAGATGATAGAGGACTTCAATTTTTTTGAGCAAAAAGTCGCAAGTTTTAAAAAAGACTTGTACTTATCCCCTTATGCGAAAATCAATGAAATTTTAGCATGGTGTGAATTGCTCATCAAGTATGAAAAACAAATTGATTTATTGTGTCTTGAAGCAAAACAAGCGATACAAGATAAGTTGAATAAACTCAATCCAACTACAATTGAAAAACACGCAAATGTAGATGTCAAAACAATTCGTGTGTGGTCTGATTATGTTTTAGAATTACTAGAATTAGATAGGCGCTATCAAAATGTTGTTTATAGTTTCTGTGTCTCTATTGATAATTGTGTCAGATATTTAGTGTCTTATACTGATGAATTGGCTGAGTTTGGCTTTAGCTTACCGCAAATTATGGTTAAAGTTCGAGACCTTGGTACATTTCATTGGTTAAACAAACAATCTAAAGCTCAATTATTGGGCTGTATTTAAATATTAGCGTACCTTTAGTTTAATTGTAGAACACTCACAATGTGGGCGGTGCATATTCGTTATATGCAAGGTATATAAAATACAAAAGAAAGGAGCGTAAAATCATGGATATAAACAATTTTCCTGATATTCTTGTCAGTAAAAAGCAACTTATTGATAATTATTTTCCAGTTTTCAAAATGAAAACACTTGAAAAATATATGACAGCTATAAAAAAAGATGATGATTTCAAATGTATCATAACTTATGGAAGTTCTCGCATGCCAATGATTAATGTCAAAGGCTTTTTTTTATATCTTCAAAATAGACAAAACAAGATGTATAAATGAAATGGTATAATTAGTGTATTCAACTAATGATATACCAAGAAAGGTGGGGTATATTGTTTTTTAAAAAAATAGCAAACGGTAAATACCGTTATTACGAAAAATTCTATGATGAAAGCGAGGAAAAGTGGAAACAAGCAAGCGTTACTTTGACTTCAAAAACTCGACAAGCACAAGGTCACGCTAAACTATTGCTTGATAAAAAAATTAAAACTAAGTTACTTGAAAATAGTGAAAAATTTCAGCAAAAACAAGTAAATTTAGATATAACTTTAAAAGAAGTTTATGAAGAATATCAATTATTTAGAAAACAAGAATTGAAAGATAGTTCTTTTGTTAAACAAAGGGATATATTGGATAATATTTTTAGAGAAATTTTTGATACAGCACTTCATAGTATTTCTAGTAATTTTTTTCAAAAATATTTTATAAATAGTAATTGTTCTTTGACTTATAAAAGATTACAAAAAACGTTAATTAATACATTTTATAAGTACGCTTTAAAGGTTGGATATACTGATTTCAATCCTATTGATAATGTAGAATTACCTAAACAACGAAAAAGTTTTGAAGAAGTTGATAAACATAGAACTAAGTTTTTTTCAAAAGAAGAAATGAATTTATTCAAACTTTCATTTGGAAATACTCAAAGCGAAGTCAGAATGAACTATATGATTGAGTTTATGTATTATACAGGTTTACGTATTGGCGAGGTACTAGCTTTGATGTGGGAAAATGTTGATATGCAAAATCGAACAATTAATATTAAATATAATATAGACCACCATTCTACAAGTTTAACTGACTTTAAGTTGACAACTCCTAAAACTGTTACTTCTTATCGTTTAATTTCAATTAATACAAAGTGTATTGAGATATTACATAAAATGAAACAATTAAATTTAAAAATTGAACCTAAAAATAAAAATTTCATATTTTTAAATACGGCTGGCAATTTGATACTTCCTGACGCTCTAAATCGTTATTTAAAAAAAGTTGGGAAAAAAGCTGACATTGAAAATAAAAATTATCATGATTTTTCAAGTCATATGTTAAGACACTCTCACATTAGCTTATTGACAGAATTAGGCATACCTATAAAAGTCATAATGGAACGTGTAGGTCATAAAGATGAAAAAACAACTATTCAAATTTATACTCATGTAACTGAGAAAATGAAAGATGTTGTTGATGATAAGTTAAAAAACTTTGAAATTTGAAAACTAACCAAAAAGTAACCAAAAATCAAGTTTAACGTGTTGTATATGAAAGTACTCTGGAGTAAGAAATATACTATAAAGCGTTGTAAAATAAGACATTGGAGTAGATAAGAGTAGAACAAGGCGCTTGTTTCTGATAAAATAGCAGTATGGAAACTATCGAATTACTACCGATTTCAAGCATCGTCAAAAATCCTTATCAACCGCGTATCGTATTTGATGAAGAAAAATTACAAGAACTCAGCCAATCTATCAAAGAAAATGGTGTTTTACAGCCGATTATTGTCAGGAAATCAAGTATCATTGGCTATGAAATATTAGCTGGTGAACGCAGATTTAGGGCATCCCAATTAGCTGGGCTAACTGAAATTCCTGCTATCATCCGTTACCTAACGGATGATGAGATGATGACATTGGCAATTTTAGAAAATTTGCAGCGAGATGATTTGACAGTCTTGGATGAAGCTCGAAGTTTACAAAATCTGGTTACAAAACAAGGACTAACACACGCGCAAGTTGCTGAAAAACTTGGCAAGTCTAGACCCTATGTCAGTAATGCGATTAGAACTCTAAGCCTGCCTGAATCCATCTTACAATTGATTGAGGATAAAAAAATATCCCAAGGTCACGCAAGATTGCTCTTAAGTCTATCACAAGCAGAGCAACAGATAGCCTGGGCTAGTCGTATAGATAGGGAACAACTTTCTGTTAAAGCATTAAGCCAATTACTCACTAACACACCTAAATTACCACCCCAAAAAGATAAAAATATATTTATAAAAGAGGCAGAAGACAAGTTAAGTAAACACCTAGGCAATCCAGTCACCATACAGGCAAAAAAGATTGAAATTGCTTATGATAATTTAGCCGAACTGAATCGACTTATCAACAGTTTAACTCACCAGTAATCCACAGCACGATTGTGGATTACTTTTTTTTAACAAACTTATCAACATCTTTTTTTTAATATACACCATGTTAATAAGTTATGCACATCTGTGACTAACTCTCTAAAAGTAGTCCATTTAATAGGCTTTTTAGATAAAATAGGTGTGACTAACCCTCAATTTTCCTTTTTTTATCCACACTTTCCACAAACCTGTGTATAATTTTTTGCTAACTTGTTAATTTCCTGTCTTATTTTCTATAAATTGTGGAAAACTTTCTGGCAACATGATATAATTTTCTTAACTGCGGATTTTAAAAGTTATTCACATACAACAATTGAATCTGTTTTTAAATAAAAATAGCCACCTCTATAGAAAGGAGTCAAATGTCCTTAACGCCAAATGACCAAAAATTTTGGATGCGTGTTAAAGAACTCGCAAAAAACAACTTAGGCCAAGCACCTTATGATTTTTTCATAGAACCTGCGAAACTACTTGAGATAACTGATAATAACGCTAAAATTTATCTTGAAAGTAACATGCATCAAGATTTTTGGCGAAAACAAGAAGACCTGATTAAAACAGCTGGCTTCGAAATATTTAGTAAGGAAATTAACTTCTCGCTTTACTCAGCTGATGAAATTAATATTGCCGACTATGAAAATGAAAATAAGTCAGACGATACAACAGACATAGATATGATAGCACCCGTTGTGCCCTCAGAACTCAAAAATGGTTTGAATCATAAGTACAACTTTGAAAATTTTGTTCAGGGTGAAGGTAACCGGATGACACTTGGTGCAGCGATTGCAGTTGCAAATGATCCTGGTGGCATGTATAATCCGCTATTTATCTATGGTGGACCCGGACTCGGTAAAACCCATCTGATGAATGCAATCGGTAACGAGATTCTCAGTAACAATCCAGCATCACGTATCAAGTATGTCTCATCTGAAAATTTTGTTAACGATTATGTCCAAAGTTCTCGTAAAAACCAAATGCAGGAATTTACAGATCAATACCGAACACTTGACTTACTCCTACTAGATGATATCCAATTTTTTGCTAAAAAAGAAGGGACCATCAATGAGTTCTTCCAAACCTTCAACACGCTACATGATAAAGGGGCTCAAATCGTCATTTCAAGTGATAGACCCCCAAATGAGCTAAATGAATTTGAAGAACGACTTAAATCTCGCTTTGGCTGGGGCTTAACAACTGATATTACAGCACCCAACTATGAAGATCGTATGGCAATTCTACTTAATAAAGTAGATGAGATGGCGATTAAAGTCCCATCAGAAACACTGTCTTATATTGCTGGGCGTATTGACTCAAATGTCAGAGACTTAGAAGGCGCACTTAAGAATTTAAAATTTTATGCTAACACCTATCATATTGATGTCATTGATATTGATACAGCCTCTAAAGCACTTAATACACTAGAATCTACTAAGATCATACCTGATAAAGATATCTCTTCCAAAAAAATTCAAGAAGAAGTTGCTAGTTTTTACAAAATTTCGATTGCTGATATGGTCAGTAAAAAGCGTCCTAAAGAGATTGCATACCCTAGACAGGTTGCCATGTATTTGATTCGTGAAATTACGGGTAAAAGTCTGCCTGCTATTGGCAAGGAATTTGGTGGGCGTGATCATACAACGGTCATTTATGCGCACAAACAGATTTCAGATAAGATGAAAACAGATACTGGTCTTCAAAAAGAGATGGATACCATCAAATCAAACTTGAGGTAGTCTTAAGCGACTTGTGGAAATTAGACAGACTTATTCACAGCTTATCTTTTTTTATCCACAGGCTAAACTAATTTGAAATTAAAGGCTTATACGACTTATCCACATACTGAACAGCCCCTATTACTATTACTAACTATATTTATTTAACTAATAAAAGAAAGAGTTCTCTCGATGATTAATTTTTCTATCAATAAAACCGCTTTTCTCAATAATTTGAGAATTACCAAACAAGCTATTTCTAGTAAAGTAGCAATTCCTACTTTATCTAAAATAAAAATTGATGTCTCTACTGAAGGTATTACCCTAACAGGATCTAATGGACAAATTTCTATTGAAAACTTTGTAGCAAAAGAGGATGAAAATGCTGGGATGTTGATTTCGCAACCTGGCAGTATCTTGCTAGAAGCAAACTTTTTTGAGAGTGTTGTCAATAACCTGCCTGAAATCACATTTGATTTTCAAGAGATTGAGCAAAATCAAGTTGTCTTAACATCAGGCCAGTCTGAAATTACCCTTAAAGGACTAGATGTTGAGATGTATCCACGTATTCAGGAGATGGCGACAGAAAATCCGCTTAAAATTAAAGCTGGTGTCTTAAAAGAAATCTTCACTGAAACAGCCTTTGCAGTGTCCACTCAGGAATCTCGTCCTATTTTAACAGGTGTGCATTTAACCTTAACTGATAACAAGTTGTTGAAGTCAGTTGCAACTGACTCACATCGTATGAGTCAAAGAATTATTACGCTTGATAAGTTAAGTGAAGATTTTGATTTGGTCTTACCAAATAAATCGGTCAATAGCTTTAAATCCGTTTTTTCAGATGATGATACAGAACTTGATATTTTCTTTTCAAGTAATCAAATTTTAATTAGAAATGAGACGATTTCGTTCTATACGCGTCTTGTTGAAGGCAACTATCCTGATACCAATCGCTTAATCCCTTCAGAAGCCGATTATACGCTTGATTTGACCTTTGACGTGGCAAATCTACGTCATACCATGGATCGTGCTAAATTGCTCTCTAACGCGACGACAAACGGTACAGTGAAATTAACGATTAATGGCGATACGATTATTGCGACTGTTAACTCACCAGAAGTGGGATCAGTTCATGAAGAAATCACACCATTGGCAAAATCTGGAGAGGACTTAACCATTTCTTTTAATCCTCAGTATCTGATTGATGCTTTGAAGGTGATTAAAGAACCAGAGGTTAGAATTCGCTTTATTTCTGCTGTAAGACCCTTTACATTGGTTC
This sequence comes from Pseudolactococcus piscium, assembly GCF_002441695.1. Taxonomy (GTDB): domain Bacteria; phylum Bacillota; class Bacilli; order Lactobacillales; family Streptococcaceae; genus Pseudolactococcus; species Pseudolactococcus piscium. Next base: position 87,577 of record NZ_JXJW01000007.1, on the reverse strand, counting down.
CAAAGAGCGATACGCTTGATTTTGTGCAGTTGGTCACACCTGTTCGTACCAACTAATCAGCTGACTTAGCTAGATATGATGTATCCTTAAACATGATATAATAGACCGAGAGGTCTATTTTTTATATGAAAATTATCCATACAGATATTTACGGTCAACTCACTGATTTTTTGATTGATGAAGCGCGTGATTATATTGAGGCTGGAAAAAAAATATTTTATATCGTGCCATCTTCCCTTTCTTTTGAAAAAGAAAAGGAAATTTTGACACGCTTTAATCATGGTCAAGAGGGTGCCTTATTTGACTTAACCGTTACCAGACTAAAACAACTACCATGGTACTTTGATAAAAATCAAGAGACTGATAAAACAAATCTATCAACTGTTGGTCTTGCCATGCTCATGCGTCGGACTTTGAGCTTACTATCAGATGAGGCAATTCCAACCTATCGGTTTATCAAAGAAAAGCAAGGCTTTATTGACCAATTGGTTGAGCTATACCATGAATTAAATACGGCCAACTTGACGAGTGATGAGTTATTACTTGCGACAAATAATCAGAAAAATCAAGAATTGAAAATCATTCTTGATGAATTTGACTACCAATTAGGTCATTTTTCAAACGAAGATAAATTACAACAATTTATTGACCTGTTAGTCAATCATAAGGTGACCGCAAATTTGCAAGACTATGTGTTGATTATTGATGGGTACTCTCGATTTTCTGCAGAAGAATTGACCTTAATTGATGTGTTGTCTAATCAAGTTTCAGATATTACATTAGGCATATACGCCTCAAAAAAATCACTATCAGCTACCTTTATCGAGGGCAATATCTATCAACAATCAGTTGAGTTAATCAGGACATTATCGCAAAAATACGAGGTAACTTTAGTTGATAAGACTGTCAATAAAGATGACACCATCTTTACTGAAATATCAGATCTTATGGAAAAAGAGTCGGATTTTTCGATCACAGATAAAGATAACTTAACCCCTAACGATGCCGTCGAAATTTGGCAGGTTGTGAATCATAAAGAAGAAATCGAGCATGTTGCCAAGCAAATCAGACAACTTTTATATCAAGGCGTAAATTATAAAGATATCTTAGTTTTACTAGGTGATGTCAATACGGATGGGATTTTGCTACCTGAAATTTTCAAGACATATGAGATTCCATTTTTCTATGCACAAGAAAAATCGATGAAAGATCATCCCTTGATAGTCTTGGTAGAATCCTTACTCAAAATTAAAAAAAGTCGCTATCAACTACATGATATTTTAAATTTATTGAAAACAGGACTTTATACGGCTGATCATCTAGCATTACAAGATATTTACAAGTTTGAATATTATAGTTTACAACGAAATGTAAGAGGTAAAGCGAAATTCAATCAAGCGTTTGAAGACCATGCGCCAGAAAAAATCAGACGCTTACTTGTGGGAGAGCATTCTCCCCTACAAGTATTTTTGGAAACTAAAAAAACGAAAGGGACAAATTGGGTTAAAAAGTTTCAAGCATTTCTTGAAACAGGATTAGTCAAAGTAAGTCTTGAACAACTTTATTTTGCATCTGAGGCTGCAGCTAACTTTGAAAAATCTTCCGAGCATTTAGAAGTTTGGAAGCTACTGATGACAGTTTTAGAAGAATTTACAGCTGTATTTGGTATGACAACCTTATCTATGCAAGAATTTTTAGATATTATTGAGTCAGGTATCAAAAATGCTAGCTACAGATTAGTGCCAGCTAATGTGGATGTGGTTCAAGTTAAATCTTACGAGCTAGTAGAGCCTCACACAGCTGACTATGTATTTGCTATCGGGTTGACAGCGTCAAATTTTCCTAAACAAAAACAAAATTTAAGTTTATTGTCAGATGAAGAACGTGCGGCCATCAATCGTAATTTAAGAGAGACTGATCGTATCCAGTACGTGGATGAGCCAGCATTTATTAATGGTAAAAAGAATAGCTTTACAGCAGTACAGCTATTCAATACAGCTAATAAAAAATTAATCTTATCAATCCCCCAGCTTTATACAAATGAGCAAAGTGAGATGTCGTCTTATCTGAGCTTTTTAGTGAATCGTGGTCTTAAACCAACTATCAAGACTGGTGTCAACCTTGTTGACACCCTCGAACATATTGGTAATTATAATGGGTTATTAGCAAACTTTGGTGAAATTCAGCGGCAATTAGTCACAACATCTGATACCGACTTTAAGCAGCAATCAAGTTCATTTTGGGTCAGTTTATTCAGAGTCATGACAAAAAAATCTGACTACCAGTTCCTACTATCAGCTGCTAAAACAGATCAGTTATCAGCAAGGGAAATTCAGTCACCTGTTATATCTGCCCTATATCCGTCAGATTTGAACGCCTCAGTTTCTAGTTTTGAAAACTTTTATAACTGTGAGTATCAATACTTTTTAAATCAAACACTTCATATTAGAGAGTTTGAAACAATAGATTTAGATTCAAGATTATCAGGTTCCTATTTTCATGAAGTATTTGAAAAGGTCATGAGAGATAGTCAAGGAGATGGACAAGCATTTGATCAGATTCTAGCAAAAAGGTTACAAGAAGTTGATGAAAAATATCAGGTCTATTTTACACGGGATGCGCTCAGCCAATTTACACAGTCTAGACTTCAGGAAATTATCTATCAAACAGCAACGATGATCAAGCAAACTTTAGGAAATTCTGGTATCCAGTCATTGGCATTTGAACAAGCATTTGGTTTTGAGAAATCTACGCTAAAAACCTATCAAGTTGCCTTACAAGAGAATAAAAAGTTACAGCTACGCGGCTTAATTGATAGAGTTGATACTCTTTTTAATACCTTAGGTGCTGTTGACTACAAGTCAGGAGATAAAAAGTTTGATTTACAAGATGCGTATGATGGGACAAGTTTACAGTTTTTAACTTATTTAGATATTTTACGTCAAAATGCGACCCAATTTGGTACCACAGCTGACATTTGGGGAGCATTATATTTACATCTTCAAAATCCAACCATACCACTTAAATCAGTTAAGGCTATTTCTGATATTCCTAATGAACTAAAGAAATTAATGAAGTATACTGGTTTCTTCAACGCTGAACTAGCAAATGACTTAAAAGATAATTTCGATGACCTTTTTAACCTAGGCAAATTTACAAAAGAAAATCAGCCTTTTAAGAATAATAACAATTTCTTTTCTGAACCAGAAATATCAGCTATGATTAGTCAAAATGAAACACTTTATCAAGTGGCGGGTAAAAAGATTTTATCAGGAAAAGTTGACATCAATCCAGTTGTTGTCAACCATCATGCTAAAGGGTGTCAATTCTGTCAATTCAAGAGTATATGCGGATTTGAAGCAGATTTGCATTTATCATCAGGACGAAAAATTCACCAGAAATCAAAAGAAGAAATTAGAGAAGCCTTACTGAAAGGAGAACATATTAATGGATCATCTGACTGAACAAGACATCTCAGCATTACAAGAAAATGAATCCGGTAAAGACATGCCAAAGACACCAGAGCAGATTGAGGCAATCTATAGGACTGGTACAAATATTCTAGTCTCAGCTTCTGCTGGATCTGGTAAGACATTTGTGATGACAGAACGCATCCTTTATTATATTTTAAAAGGCGTACCACTTAAAAGTCTATTCATTTCAACCTTTACAAATAAAGCTGCTGCTGAGTTAAAAACAAGACTAGATAAAAAGATTCGTGAGACGCGTCTTAAAGAAAAAAATCAGGAACGCCTTCATCTGCTAACACAAGCATTGCAAGATCTACCTAATGCGGATATTGGGACGATGGATAGCTTCACACTAAAATTCCTCAAAGAAAATTTCTATTTGAAACATATAGATCCTACTTTTAGATTGCTAGTTGATAAAACAGAACAAGATGTGATCAAGCAAGAGTTATTTGATAAATTAGTTGAGGCATCCTTAGCAGGTAAAGGAACGCTTAGCAAGGAACGCTTTGTTAAGGTGATGACTAATTTTTCATCTGACCGTAAAATAGCCCCATTTTATACGATTTTAGATAAAATTAATACATTTGCTGATAGTCTGGAAGATCCGATTAAGTGGTTGACAGATGATTTTTTAACTGGCTTTTCAACAATTGGCAGTTATGCTGATTTACCGGATAGGTTTACAGATGGCTTACAGGATAGCTTATTTCAAATCTACCAAATATTGGATGAAAATTTAGCGACTGGCTTGATTACTGGTAAGGCAAAAATTAGTAATACAGAAGAATTTTTAGGTAATTATGACTACTTGGTCGCTTGCTTAGAGCAGAAAGCATTTAGTAAGTTTTCTGATTTTTATCAGCAACTAAAATTTCAGTTTATACCTAAGGCAAATAATAAAGAGACTAGAGATGAAGCACTTGAAAGCCAAAAGAAAAGCTTAAAGGCATCACTTGATACTTATAAAAAAAATCTGGATGAGTTTGTTGAAGCAATTAAGCATCAAGCCATTATTGAAAAATATCATGGAGCTGCAAGTGAATTGACAGCTGATTTACAAGCCATTGCGCTCACTTTTTATCAAGACTATCATGCCTATAAGCTGAATAATGCCTGTCTTGAATATGCTGATGTAACGCACCTGACGATTGCTATCTTACAGGAAAATGAGGTCCTTAGAAAAGTCTATCAAACACAGTATGTTGAGGTCATGGTAGATGAGTATCAAGATACCAATCATCTGCAAGAGGCGATGTTAACCTTACTATCAAATGGTCATAATCGATTTATGGTTGGTGATGTTAAACAGTCAATCTATGGGTTTAGGCTAGCAGATCCCTCGCTTTTTATGGATAAGTACGAGGGCTACCAAGACCCAACGAGTGATGGCAAATTAATCCGACTTAAAGAGAATTTCCGATCAAGACCAGAAGTCATCAATTTTACCAATCAAGTTTTTAAAAGATTAATGGATAAAAATATTGGGGAGATGGTCTATGGTGATGAAGAAATGTTGGTTGTTGGGAATCCATCATATGCTAAGGAAACCTCAGACACGTTTACAGCAGAACTACTGATCTATCAAGATCCAAAACATCAAGTTGATGATGATGCAGCATTATCAAAAGACGAGTTGGTTATGACAGCTCAGGAGATTAAGCGATTAAGTGAGCAAGGCGTCGCATACGAAGATATTGTCATACTCGTTAGGAGTAAGACGAATAATGCGGAAATTGAACGTGTCCTCCAATCATTTGATATTCCAGTAGTCCTTGATGAAGGCAAGATGACCTATCTTCAAGCCATGGAAGTTTTGGTCATGTTAGATGTGTTGAGAGCAGTTGATAATCCACTTTTTGATGTCTCTTTTGTGGCACTTTTGAAGTCCCCTCTGTTTAATTTTGATGAAAATGAATTAGCAGTCCTTAGCTTACAAGCATCAAATGATGTGACATTTTATGAAAAATATCAAAAAGCGTTAGATGGAGATGGCCTAAAACCAGCTTTAGTTGACGAACAACTCAGATATAAACTTGAAAACTTTACTGATTTATTGAATCAATGGCAGCTATTTTCGCAACAAGAAAGTTTACATAGCCTGATTTGGAAAATTTATCGTGATACACATTATTATGACTATGTGGGTGGCATGAAAAATGGCCAACTCAGACAGGCTAATTTAGTTGCATTAGCAGATCGTGCAGCATCATATGAATCTTCTGGATATAAGGGCCTCTTTCAATTTATCAAGATGATTGATAGTTTTCTGACCAACAAAAATGATTTGACATCAATTAATGTGGCACTACCAACTCATGCTGTTCGCGTCATGACCATCCATAAATCAAAAGGACTAGAATTCCCATTTGTGTTTATTTTGAACTTCAATAAGAAGTTTAATATGAAAGACCTATCTGGTGATTTAATTCTTTCAAGAAAAAATGGTGCAGGTATTAACTTTACAGCAGATTTTAAGGCAGAAGTTGACACTGATTTTCCTTATGCATTAGTTAAGATGGCAACCTTACCTCACACGGCCAACGCCTTGGAAAAATCATATCAATCACTAGCTGAAGAAATGCGGATGCTTTATGTTGCCTTTACTAGAGCTGTCAATAAAGTTTACATGGTGGGTAAGATTGATGCCTCAAAAATAGATGAGGATGGTCTCTTCTCAGAGTATCAACAAGTTGCTTTTGATCAAAAAGGCCTCCTAGATACTAGCATTAGAAAATCTAGTAAGGGCTATTTAAACTGGATTTTGGGCATCTATCATGCGACAACAGTAAAATCAGACCTAGGCCTTAACCTGCGATTGATTATTGATGATGACTTAGCAGAGATGCTACCAAGCAGTTACCAAGAGGCTAGCTCATTTGACTCACTTTTGCTTGCATCACAAGCATTTGATGGGACAATGGATACGATTGAAGAGGTTAAATTAGCTAAAGATATGCTAGCATCTACTGAAAAGCTCAATCAAAAATATGCAGCTGGCATCCAATTACCAACGATTCAAACACCTAGTCAAATCAAAAAAAGATATGAACATTTGATTTCAGAGAATGATGTGGTGGTTCAGTCTAAACAAAAATATTCGCAGTTTGAATTCTTAAAGACGGATAAAAAAGTCTCTCCTACTGAATTAGGAACAGCTGTACATGAGTTAATGCAATCACTTGATTTTACACATGTTTCACGTGAAACATTAGCGCATACACTCAAAAAATTAGCTGTTAGAGATGAAGTTAAGTTAAAAATTGATCAGGCTAAGATTTTTAGTTTATTTGATACAGACTTTGGTAAGCTTTTAGTGGATCAGTTTGAGAATATATCTCGTGAAGCACCCTTTTCCATGCTAAAAACAGATGACGCCTCAGGTCAACAATACGTGATACGTGGTATTATAGATGGCTTCATTAAATTTGATAATAAAATCATCCTGTTTGATTATAAGACGGATCACTTTACAAGCCTAGCTAAAATTCCGGAAATCAAAGCGCAGTATCAACTACAGATGTCTCTATATGCTGAAAGTCTTGCGTCAGCATTTAAGGTGTCATCAGTTGAAAAATATCTCATTTTACTGGGAGGACCAGATAAGGTTTACATCGAACAAGTATAAAAAAAGGAGCCTGGGCTCTTTTTTTATACTTGAGTTAAGTGAGTAATGTTTTTAGTTTAAATTTGCTAACTTTAAAGAATACTGCTGCACCAATCATAGTCAGTAAGCCGATTTTAATCAGTTGCAATAGCCGATTGTCAACAAGAAAAATGTGGGTACCGATTAAGATGACAAAGCTCATCGCGATGATTGCCAGCCAAAACCGCGCATTTAATAAAGCATTTGGCATTTTTTTACTGTAAATCATGTAAAGCAGATAGACAAAGAGCAGACTAATTAAACTAGAAAGAGACGCCCCAATTAGGCCCAAAGAACTAGTCAGTGGATAAACTAGAATTAATTTCAGGCATAACCCACTGATTAAAAATAGACCGGATTGTTTATTTTTATGGGCTAAGAAAAGCGCATGATGATGCAACTGAATCATCGAAATGAGTGGGATTTGCAGGATGAAGAGTTGTAAACTAAACGAGTAATCGTGACTCTTAAAGAGGACATCATTCATACTGGGTAATAAAAGGAATAGACCCGTCGTTATGGTAATGGATAGATAAGTTACCGCTTGCCAAATCTGGTTAGATACGACGCCACGTTTCGTTAGTTTAGGGAGTGAATCGGTTAGAATCGATGTTGTAATGACTAGCCCTAACTGTAGGAAAGGTTGGCCTCTATCATAGATGCCCTTTAGCACTTCTGCTTGATTTGAGGTGATGCTTTGTGTCATATTTAGCAATGCATTTTTTACAAAAAAGACATCTATCATTTGTAATAGTAGCATGTAAACCATAAAAAAAGTAAAGACTAAGGAAGGAATCCCAAATTTTTTAAGGACATTAAGTTTACTAGATATCGTGAAAAAATTAGAAAATAGGGACTTCATTTTAAAGGGGGTCGTAACCATTAGATAGACAAGTGCCATAACACCTCCAATAAAGGAACCCAGCATGGCTAAGAATGAAATCGTATAGATATTGTTTGTGAGTCTTGTAAACAAGATAGCAGCAACAATGATTAAGCAGACTCTAATAACTTGCTCTATTACTTGTGAGAGTGCAGTTTTGGACATCTGATTTTTGGCTTGTAACTGACCTCTATATAAAGATAGGAAAGGGACTAGCAATAAGGGTAAGATTGCCATGACGAATGGGCTTGCTAATTTTTCCTGTCCCATTAGTCTAGCAATAGGTTGACTAGAAAGTGTCAGAATTAAGCAGGCAACTATGGAGAAGATAAACGTCAGTTGGAAAAATTGCCTGGTATCTTCTTCAGGTGTATCAGATGAATGCACGAGGCTAGAAAGAAAATTAGGTAGGGCTACTAGAGACAAAGTTGTGATGATTGAATAGAAGGGATAGACTTGTTGAAACGCATAAAATCCTTGATCTCCGACCAAATTCTGGTAGGGAAACCGATAAAGTGCAGCTAATATCTTAGATAAAAAACCAGCTATAGCAAGGATACTTACCCCTTTTAAGGTATTAATCAATGGTCTTTTCATTTATTTTCTCATCTCTAATACGACTTAGGCGCTCTGTAAAGGCCATAATTTGTGCAAGATAAGCTGCTTCTGATACCTGTCTAATATCAAAACGAATCATCATCAGTCCTTTTTCTTCGCCAATTTTAGCTTTTAGACTTGTCTTGGAGAGGGCATCAAAATAATCTTGTGGCATAAACTGATGATTGGCTGCTTTACTCATTGTATACGTGATGTTGACAAGTTGTCGCTCTATTTTGTCAACTAATGCATGATCAGCAAAACATTTTAACAGACCAATTTCCAATAAATAAGCAACAGTATCAGGATATTCACCAAACCGGTCGATTAACTCATCTTGTAAATCTTGATAGTAGACTCGGCTCTCTATTTCTCTAATACGCTTATATATCTCTATTTTTTGTCGTTGATCAGAAATATAGTCAGTTGGTAAGAAGGCATCAATACCAAGCGATATTTCAGAACTTGATTTTGCTGTTTTCTTTGTTTTACCAAGTCGTTTATTGACTGCTTCTTCTAGAAGTTGCGCATACAAATCAAAGCCTATTGAATCAATAAAGCCTGATTGTTCAGCACCCAAAATGTTACCAGATCCACGAATAGATAAATCACGCATGGCAATTTTAAAACCGGATCCTAACTCAGTAAATCCCTTAATCGCCTCTAGTCTTTTTTCAGACACATCAGTCAGTGATTTATCAGGTTGGTACATGAAATAGGCATAGGCGACACGATTAGAACGGCCAACACGGCCTCGTAGTTGATAGAGCTGAGAAAGTCCCATTCGATCAGCATCCTCTACAAATAATGTATTAGCATTTGGAATGTCCACACCAGTTTCAATAATTGTTGTCGCAACCAGAACATCGTATTCGCCGTTTATAAACTCAAGCAAGGTATTCTCTAACTGTATTTCACTCATTTGGCCATGGATATAGCTGACACGTGCTTCGGGAATCAGTTCTGAAATTTGGGATACTTTTTGTTCTATTGTGTCAACACGATTGTAAATATAGAAAACTTGTCCGCCACGTGATATTTCTCTTAACACAGCATCTCTTAGCACACCAAAATTTGTTTCCATAACGTAGGTCTGTACAGGATAACGATTAGTAGGTGGTGTTTCAATGACTGATAGGTCTCGAATCCCCATCATCGACATATGTAGGGTCCGAGGAATCGGTGTAGCTGTTAAGGTTAAGACGTCAACCTGGGTTTTAAGCTCCTTAAGTCTTTCCTTATGTTTGACACCAAACCTTTGTTCCTCATCGATAATCATTAAGCCTAAATCGAAAAAGACGACGTCTTTAGATAGGAGACGGTGTGTACCAATGAGTAAATCGACACGGTCTTTTTTTAATTTTTCGAGTATTTCAGTTTGCTCTTTTTTCGTTTGAAAACGAGACATCACAGCGACGTTTACACCAAAATCATTGAACCGCTCTCTGAAATTATTGTAGTGTTGCTCTGCTAGGACAGTTGTAGGGACTAAAATGGCTACTTGTTTGTGGTCATTAATTGCTTTAAAGGCAGCACGCATGGCAACTTCTGTTTTACCAAACCCCACATCACCGACTAACAATCTGTCCATAGGACGGACTCTCTCCATGTCTTGTTTGATTTCTTTGACAGAGCGTAGTTGGTCCTCTGTTTCAGTATAGGAAAAGGCATCATCAAATTCTTGCTGACTAGCATCATCAGGGGCAAAAGCAAATCCCTTTTGACTTTCTCTAGCTGCATAGAGTTTGATTAAGTCAGCTGAGATATCTTCAATTTGCTTGCTGACAGTTTTGACAGTTCGTTTCCATCTACCATCATTCAGTTTGTTGACTTTAGGTGGTTTTCCTTCACCTGCAGCATACTTAGTTAGTAAATCGACTTGGTCAACCGGAATAGAGATTGTGTCATTATTCTGGTATTGAATCGTTAAGTAATCCCGATGTATATTAGCAATTTCAATCGTCTCAAGACCTAAGTACTTACCAATCCCATGTGTCTGATGGACGACAAAATCGCCAACGGATAACTCATTATAGTCTTTAAGTCGTTCTGCATTTGTAATATTAAGTCTTTTAGTTCGTCTTTTTTTATTTTTACCGAAAATCTCATTTTCTGTAATGAGAACGATTTTTTCTTCAAGTAGATTAAAGCCATTTGCCAAATTTATATTGACGATGTTGACTTTGTTTTCCTGAATTGCTTGCAGTGAGGATAGTGTAAACGAAACAGCAACATCTTGTAAACTATCTATCAACTTAGCTTGTTTCTCTTTTGAAACGGCAAGGATTACTGTATAGTTAATTTTAGTTAAATGCTCTACTTCAACTTTGAGTAGTTGTATTTGGCCAAAGAAAGATTGGATTGTATGCTGATTAAAATTATGTAATTGATCAAATTTTAAGTTGCCTAGCCCTTTTTGAAAATTTGAGAAAAAAGTTGCTGGCTTATACTGCCTTAAACTATGAATTGTATCAGATAAGTAAATCATACCATCAATAGACCGATTAAGTATCTTTTCAGATAAATTGAACTCGGCAGTCTCGTGGGTGATTTTATGATCCATTTCAGTTATTTTTTGAAAATCATCGATAAATAGTGGCGTATTTTTCGGAAAATAATCTAGTAATGTCCATTTGTCTTCATAAAAAAATTCGCTAAATTTTCTTAAATCAGGATGATAGTGATCATGTTTGGCAGCACCAATGAGTTCATCAAAATAGGATTTCTGTTGCTCATTTAAATCTGGTATACTTGACAGGTTATTGACACCACGTGCAAAGTCATCCTGGCTTAATACAAAGTCAGATGCTGGTGTAATCGTTACTGTATTTACTTCTTGTAAAGAGCGTTGTGTTTCGATATCAAAGTAGCGAATCCCATCGATTTCGTCACCAAAAAACTCTATTCTAATCGGATTTTCAGCAGTTAAAGGATAAATATCTAAAATATCACCACGTTTTGAAAACTCACCAGGGCTCATCACACGTTGGACAAGATCAAAAGAGCGTGTTGATAATTGCTTAGCAAGTGCCTCAACATCAAGCTCTTGACCATTTGTGAATGTCAACTTGAAATTTTGGAACGTTTTTGGATTCGGTAATAAATTGCGTAAAGCAAAAATCGGTATGATTAAAAAACCATCCGCTTGCGCATCTTGCAAGAAAGTAAGGGCATCTAGCCGATAAGCAATTCTTTCTTTACTGGCAATTGCATATTCTGCAAAAATATTATCGTCAGAGAAATATTGAAAGATTTTATCCTCACCAATAATCTCTGCTAAATCACTATAGAGTTCACTAGCGTGATATTGACTATCTGTGATGATAATGTATTTATCAGGGTAGTTATCATATGCTGTCGCCATCAACAGTGCTTTGATTGTACCTTGAATGCCAGTGAATAAGGTACGTGATGCTTTATTTAGATCACGATGCCATTTATTTACTGGTAGATTCTCATCAAATAGGGTTGTAAGTTTCATCCGTTAAATTGGTTTCCTGTCTGATTGAAATTATTTGTCTCAATAAAATATTGAACAGCATCTGCTGCACGCGCAATGCCGATCGCTGCATCTTCATTATCTGTTTTATCAAATCTACCAAGTACATGATTGACGACACTCATCCCATGTTTAGGACGACCGATTCCTACTTTAATGCGATTAAATACTTGCGTGTTAAGTTGTTCTGAAATTGATTTGATGCCATTATGGCCACCGGCGGATCCTTTTTGACGAAGTCGAAGTTTTCCTACTGCCATATCGAGATCATCATAGACAACCATTAGGTCGTCAGCTGTTAGGCCATTATATGCTAAAATTGGTTTTACTGCCTTACCAGAATCATTCATAAAGGTGAGTGGTTTGACTAATAAAACTTTTTCACCATCAACAAATGTACTCGCTATGTCTGATATAAACGTTTTATCACGCTTAAAGCTGACATCTAGTCGGTTAGCAAGGACGTCTAAGACATCAAATCCAATATTATGTTTAGTATGGGTATATTTATCACCTGGGTTACCAAGCCCCACTATTATTTTTACCAAGTTGACACTCCTTTTACGTTAAGTTTACGGTGTTTACATTAATCGTAAACGCCAAAAAAGACTGAAATACCTATTTCAGCTTCTTGACCTTTTAGACATTAAAACGGAATTCTAAAATATCACCATCTTGTACAATGTATTCTTTTCCTTCTTCTCTCAGACGGCCTGCTTCTTTAACGGCCTTTTCTGAACCATATTGAACTAAGTCATCGTAAGACATGGTTACTGCTCGAATGAATCCTTTTTCAAAATCAGAATGGATGATACCCGCTGCACCTGGCGCTTTAATGCCACGTTTAAATGTCCATGCACGAACTTCTTTTTCACCGGCTGTAAAGTATGTGCCAAGACCGAGTAAACGATAAGCGACTTGTGTTAACTTATCAATCCCGGATTCACTTAAGCCAATTGCTTCAAGAAATTCAGCTTTTTCATCATCATCTAGTTCTGCTATTTCTTCCTCAACACGAGCAGAGATAACAACAGTATCCGCATTCTCTGTCGCTGCAAACTCACGTATTTGTTTCACATAAGTAATGCTTTCTGGATCACCAACTTCATCTTCGGATACATTAGCAACATATAAGACTGGTTTCGTTGTCAATAAGAATAGCGACTTAACAACTTTTAATTCATCTTCTTCAAATGCAACTGTTCTTGCCGATTTGCCTGCTTCGAGTGTTGGTTTGATTTTATCCAAAACTTTAAGTTCTAACACAGCATCTTTATCTTTTTGTGTCCGCGCTATTTTTTCAACACGCGCATATCTTTTATTGATAGATTCTAAGTCTGCTAAAATCAGTTCTAAGTTAATGGTATCAATATCAGCAAGCGGATCAACAAAGTCACTCTCGCGATTTTGTTCTCGCATCACGTTTTCATCTTCAAAGGCACGCACGACATGGATGATGGCATCCACCTCTCTGATATTTGCAAGGAATTTATTACCTAATCCTTCTCCTTTTGAAGCACCTTTAACGATACCTGCAATATCTGTAAATTCAAAAGTTGTTGGGATTGTTTTCTTTGGTTTAATGAGATCGGTAATGTTATCAAGTCGTTTATCTGGGACTTCAACCGTGCCAACATTTGGGTCAATCGTTGCAAATGGGTAGTTGGCAGCTTCTGCCCCCGCTTGTGTGATTGCGTTAAAGAGTGTAGATTTACCGACATTGGGTAATCCGACGATACCTGCTGTTAAAGCCATAGTTTTAGTGTTACATCTAATCATCCAATTTTGATAGATGTAGCTCCTTTCTTAAGTCAAAATCTTTTTTATTTTTTTATTAAAATCATTTCGTGGCATCATGACAAGGTGATCGCAATTGCTGCAACGGATTTTGATATCAGCGCCTAAACGCATGATTTCCCACTTATTTGCTTTTTTTCCAGTTGATTTAACAAGACAAGCATGTGGTTTTTTCATCTCAATAAAATCACCTAAATTGTACATCAATTCCCTCCATAAGCATGAAACATTTTCACTACATTCTAACAAAATACCTAGAAAAACACAACTATCCCCAAGTTTATGGCGAACCAGAAAGACGTCATCTTTTGTCGTAAAATAATGTGCTTTTCGAAAAATAGGCTGTATCTTATTTTAGCGACATGTGATAATAAAAAACTGTCACTATGGATAGTGATTAATAGGGTATAAAATAGGGGGATAAAAAATTTGTCTTATTGTACAAGTTATCTGCTTCTATGCTATAATAAGTGGTATGAGATTAGACAAATATTTAAAAGTTTCGAGAATTATTAAGAGAAGAACAGTTGCTAAAGAAGTTGCTGATAAAGGGCGTATAAAACTTAATGGCATACTTGCCAAGAGTTCTTCTGATGTCAAATTTGATGATGTCTTAACGATTACTTTTGGCAATAAAATTTTAGAGGTTCGTGTACTGGATATGAAAGACTCAACTAAAAAAGAAGATGCTGATAAAATGTACGAAATTTTATCAGAAACGAGAGTTAATGCATAGTCTCCAGTCACCTCAACGATAAGCTTAAAGGAGAATTATCATCGCTAACAAGAAAATAGTTCGATTAAATAACGACTATACAACACAACAGTTAAAAAATATACAACCAGTCAATAAAAAAGCCCCTAAACGTCGTTATTTAGGGTTAATTTTAATTACTGTGATTTTAGTTATGATGCTACCCACAATTAATCTTGTAAAGTCATACCAAACTTTACAAAGTCGTCGGACGCTTCAGGTTAAGTATGATAAAAAATCAGCACAACTAGATCAACAATTAGTGATCAAGAAAGCAAATATCACGAAGTTACAAGATCCTCTTTTTATCGAAAAGTATGCAAGAGCAAAGTTTTCCTACTCCAAACAGGATGAGAAGGTGTTTCCAATTCCAGACTTATCTGACGGAGGCGTCACTGATATAAAATGATTGGTCACATAAAACATATTTCAAAATTTGGTCTTTTTATTACGGTTTTATCCTCAGAGTTAAGTCAAGAAGCACTGCTTGCTTTATCTTATTCTGAGACAGGATTAGCCAGTGTACAAACAGGTTTATTGCGTTGGTCAGAAACACCCTCAGGTGAGAAATACCATAAGGGTGAAGCGATTAATGTAAGCGTTAAGGCTGTTAGAGAAGATAAAAAGATAGAGCTTGCATTGGTAGATGAAGCTTTTTTGGCAAAGTATGAGCAAAAAATGACCACTACTCTAGACAGGTTAACTAACTTGCACATTAAAAATCAAGAGGTAAGAAACTTATGACAACGAAAAATGGTCAATTAAATGATGGACGAGAAGTCTACCTGAATGGCAACTATGTTTCAAATTTAGCTAGTGAGGCTGTTTTTTCGCGTACTTTAAAAATTATCCAAAGATATTATGACTTACAGCATGAAAATAAAGCGCATACTTTTTTTGAAGGTGATATCCAGTCTTCAGTGATGTTTCTTACGCCCAAATCAGCAGCAGACTTAGCAAAAAAACGCCAAATATATGAAGAGGTTGCCAGGGAGTCATATGGTATGTTAGGTAGAACACCTGACTTTATTAACGCTGGTGTTGCTGTGTTAGAAAACTATGCTGATAATTTAGGTAGTGATGATCATATCAACTTTGCCTTAAACGCAAAAAAATGGGCTAACCATGTTAAAAGTGAAGATACATTTGTTAGCCATGCCATTCAAAATCCACAGGTTGATCGACAAAAAGGATTATCTGAGCTACTTGTTTCAGGTCAAGAATTTGCAGGCGTCTGGATTAAAGAGCGCCGCTTGGATGGTGTTATTGTTAGAGGTGCAAAACAAGTTAATACGCTAGCGCCGCTGGCAGATGAGCTGCTCATATTTAATTTACCTGGACTAACTCCTGAGGATGAAAAGTTTGCATTGGCTTTTGCGATGCCGATAGCAACAGAAGGGGTAAAAGTTGTCTGCCGTAAGTCAACTATGAAAACGACTTATTCTTTAGCGGACTATCCTTTATCGAATGCTTTTGATGAAATAGATGCCTTTATTTTATTTGATGATGTTTTCATCTCTAATGATGCCTTGTTTGTTTGTGGTAATGTCAACAAATCGAATGCCTTTTTTGAGGCAAGTGGCCTATTTAATCATACGGCCCATCAGGATGAAGTTCGCGGCTTTATAAAATTAGAATTTGTGACAGGACTAGCTGTTAAACTAGCTGACAAACTTGGGTTAAGAGGCTTTCAACGTGTTCAAGAAATGCTAGGACAATTATCCGTGAATTTGGAGATGATTCGCTCATGTATCATCGCGAGTGAAGTCACTGGTAAGATGCAAAATGATGTGTTTACACCAAATATGCAAACATTGCTAGCCGTACGAGCTAATTTAACGACTTATTATGATGAAGCAATCCGTGCAATTGCAGAGTTTTCTGCAGGATCTGCAGTTGGCGTGCCAGACTTTCGTGAGTTTCAAAATGCAAAAATAGGCAACATGCTAGAAAAAGCCATGACGAGTCCGCTGATGGATGCTGCCGAACGGGCTTTACTATTAAATCTTGCTTGGGATATTACTGGTGAGAGTTTTGGACAGCGTCAACGTGTCTATGAATTTTTACATGGTGGTAATCCAATGTTTATTAGGATGCAACATCTTGTAAACACTGATTTAAGTGATGCCAATAAGATGATTGATAAGGTTTTAGAAAATGCAAGACAAGATAGCAAATAAGCGCGTTTATTTATTACAATGGGTTGTTTTTTTTATCATGCTACTGCCTGCTTTTTGGACATTTCCGAAAGCAACACAGGCTAATAAGGTATTAACCTCTGATAAACCTAATTTGGTTAGCCAACACGCACAGTCGCAAGAGCGGCCGTTAAGTTTAACAGATATTCAAACCTATTCAGATGCAATGCTGACGATTAAGGCTAAAAAAACAGCTGTTAAAACGCCGTCAAATATTGTTAAAGTTAATAAAAAAGAGTTAAAGTTAACAGATGGTACTTTTATTAAAAATAGTTCAGATATCTTAAAAATAAGTAAGACAAGTAATCAAGTTGTCTATACAGTGGTGGAGACCCCTGTTTTTTACAAACCGTTGACAACGTATGACAATATTGTTTACGAGACCTTATCTGCTGGAGTGAAGGTGAAGGTGGATAAAACTGTGACCACAAATTTTGGTGATTATTATAGGGTTTTGTTTGATGATGGTACGACAGGTTGGGTTGATGCTAAAAATATAACCGCTCAAAATCCTAAATTAGAGAAAGTTCAGGCATTGTTGGACCAGAAGTACAACAAGCCAAGCTATTCAATCTATGTAAAAGATATTGATAGTGGGTTTACAGCTGGTGTGAATCAATCTCAAAAAATGTACTCAGCAAGTTTAAGTAAGCTGCCAATTCTGTATTGGGCACAAAAACAAATCAACCTGGGAAATGTTAACCTAAATGATCCATTAGTCTATTCGGAGCAAGTTAATGGTTGGACTGGTGCCTTTCAGCCGGAAGGTACTGGTTTACTACCTAAAACTGCAGATGACAAACCCTATAGTTTGCTAGATTTAATTAATAGAACAGCAAAAGATTCAGATAATGTGGCGAGTAACATGATTGCATACTATGAAACAAAACAGTTTTCTGCTGACTTTCAAAGTGACATCACTGCGATTTCAGGTGAACCTTGGAATCCTGTTGGCCGAGAGGCATCAGCTGAAATGGTAGGCCGTGTTTTGTCTGCACTCTACAACGAAGGTGGCAATGCCTTTGATGCCTTGGTAGGTACGGACTATGATGCGGATCGTATTCCAGCTAATCTGCCAAAAACACTAAAAATTGCGCATAAAATCGGGACAGCATATGAATTTAATCATGATGCTGCCTTCATTTTTACTGATGAGCCCTATATTTTAGTGATAGAAACAAATAATAGTGCTGATAGTACTGAACTAGCAGCGATATCTAAAGATATATATGAGGTAATGAAGTGATACCTTACGACAAGTTTTTAAAGACGGTTGTTGATGCGCATTATTTTGATCAGCATGCTAGTGTACTAGTTGCTTTATCAGGAGGGAGTGATTCAATGACTCTTTTTGAGTGGCTTTATCAGGCAAAAGACAGACTAAATGTCACCTTATCTGTAGCGCATATCAACCACAAGCAAAGAGTTGTGTCTGATATGGAGGAAAGCCTACTAAGAAAAAAAATGGCTGAGTTGGGGGTGCCATTTTATACAGCGTATTATGAGGGGACTTTTTCAGAGGAAAAAGCGAGAAATTTTCGTTATACTTTTTTTGAAGAGGTCATGACAACACAGCACATTTCTGCGCTTGTGACAGCCCACCATGGTAATGATGTGATAGAAAACTTTTTAATCCGGCAGATTCGTGGCTCACGGTTACGGTTTTTAACGGGTATGAAGCCAGTTCAAAGTTTTGGGTCAGATGAAGGGTCGGAACTGATTCGGCCACTGCTCTCTTTCGAAAAATCAGAGCTAACTGCAACGACTTATTTTGAGGATGCATCAAATGCGGAAAATGCGTACTTAAGAAATCGTGTTAGAAATACCTACATACCTGCTTTTAGCAAAGAAAATCCACGATTTTCAGAGAATCTAGCAGGTCTATCTGAAGAAATTGGGCTAGCAATGACGATTGTATCAGATAGTATTGCAGCATTCTCTGGTGCTAAACGCATTGAGTTAGTGGCCTTTAATGAGGAAACTGAAGCACTACAATATTTTATTCTACAAGACTATTTAACACAATTTCCTACACTAGAAGTTGCTAAGAGACAGTTTGACGAATTACTACACATTATTAGGCGACAGGGTCAGTATTTACACGCCATGTCGCCTGACTACAACTTTGTTAAAGATCAGCATTGTTTTTACATTGAAAAACGTGGAAATGAAATTGAATTTGAAACATCATTAACACCATTTGCCTTTGGTGAGTTTAGTCAAATAGCCATACCAGATATCGGAGAGATTATCATTAGAAAACGGCTTGCTGGGGACCGGGTTATGATTAATGGGATGCATAAAAAATTACGACGTTTTTTCATTGATAATAAAATTGCGCTAAAAAAGCGCGACAATCCCCTTGTCATAGTAGACAATCAAATTTATGGGGTGTTGGATGTCGTGTCTACAGATTTGAGTAAATCATTGAAACATGCTAAAATAAAACGAACACTTTACTATAGGGAAAAGAGATAGAAAATCATGTTGGAAAAAACAATTAAAAAAGTTTTAGTAACTGAAGATGAAATTTGTGCTAAATCACGTGAGATTGGCCAAGTTTTAACGCAAGAATATAAAGATAAAAATCCACTTATGGTTGCGATTCTCAAAGGATCAGTACCATTCTTTGCTGAATTAACAAAGCGTATTGATACACATATCGAGATGGACTTTATGGTCGTGTCAAGCTACCATGGCGGGACGTCTTCATCTGGTGAAGTTAAGATGATTAAAGATCTAGATACGTCTGTTGAAGGTCGAGATATCATTATCGTTGAAGATATTATTGACACGGGTCGGACGCTTCTTTATTTGAAACAATTGTTACTGCATCGTAAAGCCAAGTCAGTAAAAATCGTGACCTTAGTCGATAAGCCAGAAGGTCGAGTAGTAGAGATTGAGGCTGACTATGTTGGCTTTAGTCTACCTAATGAATTTTTAGTTGGTTTTGGGCTAGACTATGATGAACATTTCCGTAATCTACCATATATCGGTATTTTAAAAGAAGAAATCTATCAAAATAACGATTAGGCTTTCCATTTGGGTGTCGATTGTCTAAGTGGTTGTAATTGCTTCATCAGTCTTAAGACTGATATTGACCAAACTTGACCTTAATTAATAGACATTTTTGTAAAAATTTGTCATAATATTTGAATAATACTAAATTTAGACAAGGATTTTATGAATAATAAAAATAAAAATACTGGATTCATAAAGAACTCATTTTTGTGGGTCATTTTGATCATAGTTGCAGTTGTTGGCTTCCAATACTTTTTCAAAGGCGCTAATAGTGATTCGGTCGAAAAAGTCGATTATACAGCATTAGTCAAGAGCTTAAAAGCGGGTGAAATCAAAGAAATCACTTATCAACCATCTGCTTCTTTGATTTCTGTATCTGGTGAATATAAAAAAAGTAAAACAGTTAAATCTGATACGAGTTTTTCACTAATTCCAAACAAGTCTAAAGAAGTTAAAAACTTTACTAGTCTGGTATTACCGACGGACACGACAATCAGTGATCTTCAAAAATTAGCTGACAAAGAAGATGTTAAGGTAACAGTTAAACCAGAAGCATCTAACGGTATTTGGCTAACATTACTAGGCTCTTGGCTACCACTATTATTGATGATTGGCTTCCTCTACATGATGATGGGAGGCATGCGTGGCGGTGGTGCTAACGGTGGCGGCAACCCAATGAATTTTGGGAAGTCCAAAGCTAAAGAACAAGACAAGAAAACGATTAAAGTTCGCTTTTCTGACGTAGCAGGCTCTGATGAAGAAAAACAAGAACTTGTTGAAGTTGTTGATTTCTTGAAGAACCCTAAAAAATATCATGATTTAGGTGCCAGGATTCCTGCTGGTGTGCTCCTTGAAGGCCCTCCAGGTACTGGTAAAACCTTACTTGCTAAGGCAGTTGCTGGCGAAGCTGATGTACCCTTCTTCTCTATTTCTGGTTCTGACTTTGTTGAGATGTTTGTTGGTGTTGGTGCGTCACGTGTTCGTGACCTATTTGAAAATGCCAAAAAAAGTGCACCTGCTATCGTCTTTATTGATGAGATTGATGCTGTCGGTCGCCAACGTGGTGCCGGCATGGGTGGTGGTAACGATGAGCGTGAGCAAACACTCAATCAGCTTTTAGTTGAGATGGATGGCTTTAACGAAAGTAATGAAGCAGTTATCGTCATTGCTGCAACAAACCGTTCTGATGTCTTAGACCCAGCACTTTTACGTCCAGGTCGTTTTGACCGTAAAGTACTTGTTGGCGCACCGGATGTAAAAGGTCGGGAAGCAGTCTTGCGCGTTCATGCTAAAAATAAACCGCTGGCAGCAGATGTTGACTTAAAAGTTGTGGCGCAACAGACACCAGGATTTGTTGGTGCAGATTTAGAGAATGTCCTTAACGAAGCAGCACTCGTTGCTGCTAGACGTAATAAAAAAATCATCGATGCATCTGATATCGATGAAGCAGAAGATCGTGTGATTGCTGGTCCTGCTAAGAAAGATAAGCGTATTTCTGATCGTGAACGTGAGATGGTTGCCTATCATGAAGCTGGTCACACAATTGTTGGTCTCGTCTTATCAAATGCTAGCTTTGTGCACAAAGTGACGATTGTTCCCCGTGGTCGTGCGGGAGGCTACATGATTTCTTTACCAAAAGAAGATCAATTCTTGTTGTCTAAAGAAGACATGCAAGAGCGTTTAGCTGGTCTCATGGGTGGTCGTACTGCAGAAGAGATTATCTTTAATGCGATTACGACTGGCGCTTCAAATGACTTTGAGCAAGCGACGCAACTAGCTCGTGGCATGGTCACACAGTATGGTATGTCTGAAAGACTAGGTACTGTGACACTTGAAGGTAATTCTCAAGCTGTCTTTATTGGTCGTGACTATGGTCAAACCAAGGGATATAGTGAATATACTGCACAAGCGATTGATGAAGAAGTACGCAATATCATCAATGAAGCACATGAAAAAGCACATGAGATTATCGAAAGTCATCGTGAACAACACAAAGCAATTGCACTCGCTTTGCTTGAGCATGAAACACTGGATGCGCGTCAAATCAAATCATTGTTTGAAACTGGTAAGATGCCAACTGCGGATTCAGCAGAAGCCGAAACAGTTGAGCCAGCTACTTTTGAAGAAACGTTAAAGGCTGTAAATGAACAAGAAGTTGAAAAAAAAGAGGCTGATGTAGATCACCTTGAATCTCAAGATAGTTAAGCAAAGATCAGACGTTGATGTCTGATTTTTTGTTATGTGTATGGTATAATGAAAGTCATTATAGCTGAGGAAAAATGGACAAATGGGTCAAACATTTAAAGAAAAAGTAGCGGCTCTGGAGTTAAAAAGACAAGCTGAACTGACTATGTCAGAGCAACCTAAACTTAAGCTGAAAACTGATGAGCAGTCTGAATCTAGTGATGAGACAAAAGATGCTTTTGAAGGATCTAGCGTAGGCGTCGTCAAAAAAGAGGTTAAATTCCGGCATCAAACACTGGCTATTTTTGCTAGTCTTTTTGTGATTTTATTGGCTTATCTTTATGCAACTGATGTCATTACATTTTCCAAAAATGCAAGTCAGACGTCATTGGATAAAACATTTGTCTATAAAGGTGGCATGGAAAATGGCAACTTTTCTGGGAATGCCGTCGTATCAGATAAATCAGGTAATCAATTAACCGCAAAATTTAAATCAGGTAAAATCGATGGTGCTGTTACCTATCAAAAAAAAGATGGCTACGCTGTGACGCAAAAGACAGAAAATAAGACTTCCGTAACACTTGTCGACAAAACAGTGATTACAAAAACTGCTGATCAGTATACGACCAAGACAACTGATTTTTCTTATACTGGCAGTTGGCGATTTGCTGGTACTTGGCAAGGTGACATGCTATTTTCTAACAAAGCAAGCTACAAAGGGAGTTGGAAAAATGGCTTACCAAATGGTCAGGGTATCTATACAACGATTTTAGGAGAAGCAATGGACAGAAAATTCAAGTTTGGAGTGCCTCAAAATGCGAATTAAATGGTTTTCATTAGTTAGAATTATCGGCCTTGTTCTGGTTTTGTTTTATCATTTTTTTGTAAAACAGTTCCCAGGCGGTTTTATTGGTGTTGATATATTTTTTGTTTTTTCAGGTTATTTGATTACAGCATTATTCTTTATTGAGCTTGAAAAATCACAGACATTTGATGTATTAAAGTACTATAAAAGACGATTTTTAAGAATATTTCCACCACTAATTATGATGATTATGATGGTATTGCCATTCTCACTACTGCTACCATCTGATTTTAGAGCAAATTTAGCTAAACAAGTGTCAGCTGCGATTGGTTTTGCGACAAATAGATTTGAGATATTATCTGGCTCTTCATATGAAGCACAACAGACACCTAAACTTTTTGTCCATACTTGGACATTATCGCTAGAGTTTATATTTTATTTAATATGGGGCGTCATCCTGCTAGGCATTGTGCTACTTCTTAAGCATTTTAAACAAAAAGATAAATTTTTAATTGGTTATACAAAGATTTTGGTTCTTATCGTCAGTTTTTTTTTGGCAGTCTTTTCGATTATCAGACTTCAGTTGACCTTCGATCCTCACTATCTAAGTTACAGTTATTTTTCTTTTAGTACACACATGTTCCCATTCTTTATAGGCGCAATTACTGCGGTCTTCTTTGGTATTAAGATTGAACCTGAAAAAAAAGCGTTCTTTGCAAGCTATCCGCTGAAAAAATGGGTATTAGGGACTATTCTAGCTAGTGGTGTCTTGTTGTTCTTGACTATATTTGGTAAGTTTGAAAGCACTTGGACGATTAGAACGAATCTCATCTTATCAAGCCTGATGGCAGCTCTATTAATTGTTCAGTTCCGTATTTTACATGAG
The DNA here is from genome assembly GCF_002441695.1 of Pseudolactococcus piscium. Taxonomy (GTDB): domain Bacteria; phylum Bacillota; class Bacilli; order Lactobacillales; family Streptococcaceae; genus Pseudolactococcus; species Pseudolactococcus piscium. Next base: position 63,837 of record NZ_JXJW01000007.1, on the reverse strand, counting down.
CGGACGACTGTGGATGAACCTAAAGTGTTAACAGTTTTAGCAGATACTTCTTATAGTGTTTATCTGTTTCATTGGCCCGTATGGTTGATTATCTCTCATTTTATTAACCAAGTTTTTATCGCGGGTATAGTAAGCTTTTTCATTTCATTACTGTGTGCCTGTTTTGTTTATTATGGGGTCGAACCTTACTTTCATGGTAAAGCACTACCGACATTTATGAAGCAAAAATTATTTTATGCGGGAGTTGGTGTGCTGTCCCTCTTATGCCTTATCATCGCTATATCTGCGCCTAAAGTATCAAAAATTGAGCAAAGTATTAATGAAGCACAAATTAGTCAAACCATGACTAAACTTGATAAACAGGGACAATTGGCACAAAATTTGGTTGATACAGGAAAAGGTATTTTTGCTAATACTGCATGGCAAAATGCTAGTCTGGGATTTTCATCCAGTGCAGATTTACAATTGAAGCAAACTGTCTTAAAGGATGTGGAAACGACATCTGATGATGTATTAAATTCGACTCAGACAATTCTTGGAGATTCAGTCATGGTAGGTGTGGTCCCTTATCTAACGACGATTTTACCGGATGCTGATGTGAATGCTGAAGTCGGGAGAAATTACGACAACATTTATAAGCTTTTTGCTCAAAAGGTAAAAGAGAAGACCATTGGTAGCTATATTGTGATTTCTGCAGGTGCCAATGTTACAGCAGATATGATTACCGATGTTCAAAAAATCATAAGTGAAAGTCCTAAAGACAGCCGAATTGTATTTGTAACACCATTTGATGGGAATAATATGGGGGTTTTGAATCAGTTTAATGCACAATTAAGGGAAATGACAAAACAATATCCATGGGTTGTGATTGTAGATTGGGCAGCCTATATCTCACCACTACAAAGCGAGTTATGGGCAGATAAGATTCATTTTGGTGGGAAACCAGACGTATCAAGTCAATATCTTGACCTAGTTGTTAAAGGATTGAATCAGGTATCAAAAGTTAAAGGGAAACCATAGCATTACAATTAGATAACATTTTATGAAGAGTCTGTAACAAGGCTTTTTTTGTTACTTACTTCATGTTAGAATACTATTTATATGTCTATATTAACTAAAAATAACACATTTAAAAAATCTCATAAGATCTTGTTTACGCTACTTACAATTATTGGCATAACTGGATTAACCTCTGGCATTACAATATTCTTTATTTTAGGTAGTGGCACAAAATATGAAGCTGATACGCAAACATGTACATCTACACCAATAGAAATTAAACAGGTCACGTATCAGCAGACTCCAGCATCACAGGCTGATCACAATAAGTCTTCAATTATGACTAGTCAGACTAAGTTAGCAATAAATCCTGAGACTGTACCTACACCAGAAACTAACAACCTGTCTGAATCTGATGAGGTTGACTATGTTGTGCAAGATGGTGATTCTCTATCACAAATAAGCGAGAAATTTAAAACACCAGTTGCTTCTATTGTGCAGCAAAGTAAGTTGAAATCCCAAGAACAACTTTATTCAGGGCAGCATCTGAAATTTCTGAAATCTTACATTGTAAAGGAAGAGGAAGTAACCCCTATTTCAAACCAAGTGGTTGCACCAAATCCAGGTGAATCAACTACAGGTTCAGATGCTGTTACAGTAGATAATGGTAATAAGGTTGTACCAGGTGGCTTATCGAAAGAAGATAGAACGTACGTTTTATCACAACTACAATCTAGAACTGGTGTTGCTGCTAGTCAGTGGGATTACATCATTTCCAGAGAAAGTGGTTGGTTGTCATCGATAAAAAATACTATTGGTTATTATGGTTTGTTTCAGTTAGCCCCGAATTATCCAGGGTATGATGGGGATATAGATGCTCAAATAAATGGTGCCGTCTATCTTTTCAATAATGGTGGTATGAAACATTGGGCTCTGTAATCCCTATGTTTAAAGGGATGTTTAAGTAAAAAATAAACATATTAAAAAAAAATCAAAAAAGCACTTGACGAAAGTTCTGAATTACGATATAATTATTTTTGTTGCTGATTGAGGTATCTCAAAAAGTTAACAAACCCTGGTCCGTTGGTCAAGGGGTTAAGACACCGCCTTTTCACGGCGGTATCACGGGTTCGAATCCCGTACGGACTATTTATGGAGGATTACCCAAGTCTGGCTGAAGGGAACGGTCTTGAAAACCGTCAGACGTGTAAAAGCGTGCTAGGGTTCGAATCCCTAATCCTCCTTTGGGAATATGATTTCCTAATATAAAATTATCGCGGGATGGAGCAGCTCGGTAGCTCGTCGGGCTCATAACCCGAAGGTCGTAGGTTCAAATCCTGCTCCCGCAATATTCAAATCAGTAGGTCCCGTAGTGTAGCGGTTATCACGTCGCCCTGTCACGGCGAAGATCGCGGGTTCAATTCCCGTCGGGACCGTTAAAATGTCTAGTTACATTTTAAAATTAAACAAACCTTGGCTCGGTAGCTCAGTTGGTAGAGCAATGGATTGAAGCTCCATGTGTCGGCGGTTCGATTCCGTCTCGCGCCATAATTATGGAAGACCATAATGAATTTAGCGGGTGTAGTTTAATGGTAGAACCTTAGCCTTCCAAGCTAACTACGCGAGTTCGATTCTCGTCACCCGCTTCACCATTTTTTTATTGAAAAAAATGGTTTAGTTCCTTAATTAATACATCCTAAATTCGTTATCAGTAGATAAAAAACGAAAATTAGGGCGCATAGCTCAGCTGGTTAGAGCGCACGCCTGATAAGCGTGAGGTCGGTGGTTCGAGTCCACTTGTGCCCATTGAATGTTCAAACGTAAGTTTAGATATTCGAGATAAGTTTGGTGCTTATTGCATGAGAGATACACCTGTTCCCATGTCGAACACAGTAGTTAAGTCTCATTACGCCGGAAGTAGTTGGGGGTTGCCCCCTGTGAGATAAGGTCGGTGCCAAGCTTATTCCGCTTTAGCTCAGTTGGTAGTAGCGCATGACTGTTAATCATGATGTCGCAAGTTCGAGTCTTGCAAGCGGAGCTAAGTAAACGTTATCTGAGGATAGCGTTTTTTGTTGTTTAAATATGCTTTAAAGCATCTGATCACGGACAGGATTTCTGATTACTAGTTTAATGATGAGATTTGCATATCAAGTGACCTTATGACAAATTTATAAAACACTGAATCACTTACATTGTACTACANATGTCGCAAGTTCGAGTCTTGCAAGCGGAGTCAGAAAAAGTAAAGCCATCTATGTTTAAATAGATGGCTTTTTTTGTTATAATGGAAAGATGAAACATAAAAAAACCTACCAATTAAATGCCAGTTTTGGCTTAGTGATGTTTGTCATGCTTGGCTATTTAGTCAAGTTTTTTCCGGGTAGTTTGACCGGTGTGGACAGTAATATTCAGCGAGTGATTAGAGGAAATCTCTCAGCTACTTCAACTTCTTTTTTTAAACAAGTGACGCATTTTGGAAGTGCTCGATATGTGGTTATTATTTTAGGATTGCTATTGGTGTTATTTTTGATTAAGAAATGGTATACAGAAGCTATCTTTTTAACTGTAAATGTTGTAATGGCACCAATTTTGGTGACAATTTTAAAGTATGTTTATACTAGACAAAGACCTAGTATACCGCATTTAGTGGTAGAAAAAGGGCTGAGTTTTCCATCTGGTCATGCTACTGTTAGTATTATGCTTTATGTGACTTTGATGGTTATCTGTAGACAAAGGATTAAGCATCAATATGTTAAAAATATACCACTAGTCTTAGCGGTTATTATTGTGGGACTTATTGGTATGTCAAGAATTTACCTCGGTGTTCATTATCCGACGGATATACTTGGTGGCTGGTTGATAAGTGGTAGCTGGTTACTATTCTGGTTTCCAGTTTATGATGAATTAAGATTTAAATGGCGGTTTAAGGGAGTTCAAAAATAATGATGAAGCGATATACAACATGGAATGACTATCTTCGTGATAGTTATGGTGAAAAAGTGTTTAAGGTGCCGATTGATGCTGGATTTGATTGTCCAAATCGTGATGGTACGGTAGCGCATGGCGGCTGTACGTTTTGTACAGTTTCGGGCTCTGGTGATGCCATAGTAGCACCAGATGCACCAATTCCTGTACAGGTTGAAAAAGAGATTGAGTTCTTGCATCGTAAATGGCCTGGTGTTAAGAAATATATCGCTTATTTTCAAAATTTCACCAATACACATGATTCTGTAGACGTCATAAGAGAGCGCTTTGAGCAGGCAGTCGGACGACCAGATGTGGTTGGTATCAACATCGGGACACGTCCTGACTGTTTGCCTACTGAAACACTAGACTATCTAGCTGAATTAAATACACGCATTACAGTATGGGTTGAATTGGGCTTACAAACGACTTATGAGAAGACTAGTGATCTGATCAATAGAGCGCATGATTATCAAACCTATTTAGATGCTGTCGCTAACCTGCGTGCTCGTGGTATATTAGTTTGTGTGCATTTGATTAATGGTTTACCAGGGGAAACACCTGAGATGATGCTGGAAAATGTCCGTCGTGTTGTGACTGATTCTGATATTCAGGGGATTAAGCTCCATCTACTCCATTTAATGACAGGTACGAGAATGCAGCGTGATTTCCATCAGGGAGATCTCCAGCTAATGGCATTTGATGACTATGTTAATGTGATTTGTGATCAACTTGAAATCATTCCAAAAGAGATTTCAATTCATAGATTGACTGGTGATGCGCCTCGAGAGATGCTGATTGGTCCAATGTGGAGCTTGAAGAAGTGGGAAGTTTTAAATGCGATTGATGCTGAGTTGGTACGTCGCGATACGTTTCAGGGAGCTAAAGTATGCTAACACCTCTGCAAATGGTACATGAGTTCCTTTCGGATATTGGCCATGATGCTGTTGTTGTAGATGCAACGATGGGACAAGGCTATGATACTGTTTTCTTAGCCAATTTGAGTGATCATGTTCTTGCCTTTGATGTACAAGAGATTGCCCTAGAAACAACTAGGCAGCGCTTGTCTGAGCAAGAGCTAACCGCTGAGTTGATTCTAGATGGTCATGAAAATCTTGATTTATATATCAAGCAACCAGTTGATGCGGCTATTTTTAATTTAGGTTATTTACCTCAGTCTGATAAGTCTATTATCACACATGGGCAAACAACGTTAGCAGCATTAACTAAATTGTTAGCCTTACTCGTTCGAGGTGGCCGCATTGGGATGATGGTGTATTACGGTCATGATGGCGGAGTCGAGGAACGTGATGAGGTGTTAGCGTTTGTTATGGCATTACCTCAAAACACTTACCATGTCATGCGTTATGGTGGGATTAATCAGGCACATCAGCCACCCTTTGTTTTATTAATAGAGAAACGGTAATAGATAGCTGGATGTCATAACTGAATCACGTTTTATAAACCTTAATTGTATATAATACTTGCTATTTTCAGAATTTTCTTGTAAAATGAGTATAAATATGAAAATCTAAGAGAGAAATAGATTTCTGAGTGGACTTAAGAAAGCGTTTGGTGATGAGAAAACGTGTCAAATCAGAGATTACACATTCTTGAGAGTTTTGCTGAACAGGGGTTCCTTGCGTAGGCGAAAACGTGGTCAGCGTTAATGACAGAGTTTAAGTGGTGACGATTTTGACTATGCGGATATGCCTCACGAATAACTTGCTGAGAAAACAGTGGTGACACTGTTTTGAATAAAGGTGGCACCACGTCAAAACGTCCTTGTGAAGTACTTTCACATGGACGTTTTTTGTGTTAAATTTAGCAGATTTAGTAGATATAGGAGATTGTGTGATGAAAGGTTTACGACAAATTACCCCTTATGTAGCAGGTGCTCAACCGCAAGAAAAAGGGATGATTAAAATCAATACGAATGAACATGCTTTTTCACCAAGTCCAGCTGTACTAGCAGCCCTTCATGAGTTTGATGGAAATGGTCTTAGAAAGTATTCTTCAATAGAAAATGATAGCTTGCGATGTGCATTAGCCAAACAATTAGGGGTGCATCAGGATCAGCTGATTGTTGGTAATGGATCGGATGATATACTAGCCTTGGCTTTCTTGAGTTTTTTTAATTCAGATGATTCGCTATTATTTCCTGATATCACCTACGGATTTTACAAGGTATGGGCTGACCTGTTTAGAATTCCTTTTGAGGAAGTGCCATTAACTGCTCAGTTTCAAATCAACAGTGCAGATTATATGGATCGAAAAACTGGCGGTATTGTGATTGCTAATCCAAATGCACCAACTGGGATTTATAAAAACTTAGCCGAAATTGAAGCGATTGTGGTCGCTAATCAAGACGTTGTGGTGATTATTGATGAGGCTTATATTGCTTTTGGCGGGATAAGTGCCCTACCTTTAGTTGCTAAGTATGATAATGTCTTTATCACGCGTACCTTTTCAAAGGATGCTGCTTTAGCAGGCTTACGTGTTGGTTACGGGATTGGCTCACCCAAGTTATTGAAAGTCATACAGGCAGTCAAACATGCCTATAATCCTTATTCTGTTGATGCAATAGCTGAAAAATTAGCGACTGCTGCAGTTTCTGATGCTGCCTATTACACACAAGTTAATGCAGAGATTGTAGAGATAAGAGACTGGTTCTCTGCTGAATTGAAGGCGATAGGCTTTGATGTGTTACCTTCCAAAGCTAACTTCGTCCTAGTTAAGCCTGCGGGTATCTCGGCAAGTACCTTATTTGATTTCTTACAAACAAAAAAAATCTACGTCAGGTATTTTGGAGACAAAGCACGGTTGTCTGACTATCTGAGAATATCGATTGGGACAAAAAATGAGATGATTCGAGTCATCCAAATAATAGGAGATCTAGTTGCATGAAAAATAAACAATTAGCGCCAGGCATGCATGATAAGTTATTTAAACGCGCACATAGTATCTACCAAATAGAGACTAAGGTCGCTAATTTCTTGATGGCTAGTCGGATTAATCGGATTGACACCCCTATGGTCGAGTATGCAGGCGTATTTGAGGATGAATTTGACAATCATAACTATCATTTATTTGATAAGCACGGAGATTTGTTAGTCGTCAGACCAGATGTCACACAGTCAATCGCACGAGTTGTTGCAACGACTAAAGTGAGCTTACCAGTTAAGTTTTCCTATAGTGGTAAAGTGTTTCGAAATCACGATGAACTCAAAGGCTTGCAGAATGAACGTACCCAAGCAGGGATTGAATTCATAGGCTTTGATCCTGATCGGGCAATTACTGAAGCACTAGATTTGGCACAAGCGAGTTTAAAGCTTGCTGGTGTTGATACCTATCGACTTGAACTCAGTCATGCTGGTATTTTACAACCTATTTTTGATCAGTTTAATGAGGCGCAAGTTGCCTTACTGTCAAAAAAAATTAGCAATAAGTCAATTACTGGCTTAACGGAATTTGTTCGGCAATATCCTAGTGAGTTTGATGCATTTTTAGTGAATTTGCCACACTTGTTTGGTCAAGCTGAAACCGTATTAGCAGATGCTAAAAAATTAGTCACTAACTCGGCTATACTCGCTGCATTTGCTGAGATTGAAAACTTGAGCCATAACTTTGAACAGGTGACAGTCGATTTTGGGATGCTAGCTAAGCGCAGTTACTATACAGGTCTGATGTTCCGTGTCTTTAGTGATAAGGTACCCTATGCTTTTCTCAGTGGTGGGCGTTATGACAAGTTGTTCGAGCGGTTTGAAGCAGGGGCTGTCAGTGCAGTAGGCTGGGCATTAGATGTGGATGCGATTTATGAGGAGATACGTGAAGCACTTGTCTTTGATGGAGGAAGTCTATGATTACGATTGCATTAACCAAGGGTCGCATCGAAAAAGATACGGTTAAGATTTTGGCTCAGGCTGGATTTGATATGGGGTTCATGGCAGATAAAGGACGCAATCTGATTTTTATAGATCAGGCACAAGATTTACGTTTTTTACTGGTTAAAGCGCCTGACGTGGCAACCTATGTGGAACACGGCATCGCTGATTTGGGAGTGGTAGGCTCAGATGTCTTGTATGAGCATCCGGGAAATTACTTGGAGATGTTAGATTTAAATATTGGCTTGTGTAAATTTTCAGTAGCCAGTATTCCAAGTTATGACCCATTAGATCATAAGCGCAAAAAAATTGCGACAAAGTATCCTAAAATTGCCACTGATTTTTTTAATGCCAAACATGAAGATGTGGAAATCGTATCCATTCAAGGATCTGTTGAAATTGCACCTGTTATTGGGTTGACAGATGCGATTGTCGACATTGTTGAGACGGGGCATACACTTGCAGCTAATGGCTTGATCATCTTTGAGGATATTGTACGTGTCTCTTCTAGGCTGATTGCCAATAATGCAAGTATTAAGAAGAATCCAGAAATTATGGCACTCATTGCTAGGCTAGAGGCTGTTGTTGGAAATGAAGAGGTAGCATTTAATGGTTAAAATGAAACGATTGACAGGAACAGTTCAGGAAATTTCAGATGTCTTGGCAGCTGACTATGCAGCCTATTCACAAGCACAAAATGATGTTGATGACATCGTATCAAGTATTATCTCAAATGTGCGAGCAAATGGAGACAGTGCCCTTGCTGAGTATGCACAAAAGTTTGATGGGATGATACCGGAGCGACTTGAAGTTTCACGTGAAACAATCGCGCGTGCATTTGATGAGATTGATCCGGCTGTTTTAACTGCTTTGGAACATGCCAAAGCGAATATCGAATCTTACCATAAACATCAGGTCGAAAAAGGCTTTGTCGATACCGAAACAGATGGTGTGGTCAGAGGACAACTCGTTTTACCAATCGAAAAGGTTGGTGTCTATGTACCGGGTGGCACAGCGGCTTACCCCTCTAGTGTCTTGATGAATGTCTTACCTGCTAAGATAGCTGGTGTCCCTGAAATCTATATGGTGACACCACCACAAGTAAACTTTAATCCGGCTATTTTGGTTGCTGCCGCCTTATCAGGTGTCACGAAAATCTACCAAGTTGGTGGCGCTCAAGCCATCGCAGCCTTGGCTTATGGGACGCAGACGATACCAAAAGTTGATAAGATTACAGGACCTGGCAATGTTTTTGTTGCAACAGCTAAAAAACAAGTTTTCGGACAAGTTGGGATTGATATGATTGCTGGTCCGTCTGAAATCGGTGTGATTGCAGATGCATCCGCAAATGCGAGTTATGTTGCTGCAGATCTACTCTCACAAGCTGAGCACGATAAGTTAGCACGTGCCATACTCGTGACGAATTCAGTTGCCTTAGCTGATGCTGTTGATTTAGCCTTATCAGAGCAACTTGAAAGTTTGCCGCGTAAGGCCATTGCATATGAGTCGATTGTCCAAAATGGTCGGACGATCGTTACCGATACCATCGATGATATGTTTGCTTTGATGAATGATATAGCACCTGAGCATTTAGAGATTGCCATGGATAATGCCATCGAATATTTGCCAAAAGTTAAGCATGCTGGCAGTATCTTCTTAGGGCATTTTACATCGGAACCGATCGGCGACTATTATGCTGGGACGAATCATGTCTTACCGACATCGGGGACATCTCGCTTTTATAGTGCCTTAGGCGTTTACGACTTTGTCAAGCGTAGTCAGTTTACCTATTATAGTCAAGATGCGGTTGCTAAAGCGAGTAAAGATATTACGACCCTAGCATATTCTGAAGGGCTTGAGGGGCATGCAAGAGCGATAGAAATTCGTGATGAGCAAGCATAAGTGTAGCTGTTGACATGCAGTATATTAACATAAGTAAAGTGATAGCCAATAGGCTGTTAAAGTATCGTATAAAAGAGGATTAAGGAGATAGGATGACCAAAATTAAGGGTCTATTGATTATGGATGTGGATAGCACATTAATTCAAGAAGAAGGCATTGATTTACTTGGAGAGCTTGCAGGTAGTGGTCCTGAGATTGCTGATATTACACATCGTGCCATGAATGGAGAGCTTGATTTTGCTGAGTCTCTCAATGCGCGTGTTGGCTTATTAGCAGGATTACCGGTATCAGTTTTTGACACGATACGCAAACAAATCCATTTTACAGATGGTGCGCGTGACTTAGTTGACAGCTTACATGCTAAGGGATGGCGAGTTGGTGTCGTATCAGGTGGCTTTCACGAAACAGTAGATGGCCTTGCTAGAGAACTTGGTATTGACTATGTCCGTGCCAATCATCTGGAAGTCATAGCAGGCAAGTTAACTGGTAAGGTCACTGGGGATATCGTAACGAAATCAGTTAAACTGGATAGCTTAAAAAAATGGGCACAAGAACTTGGTCTAGACTTATCACAGACAGTTGCCATGGGCGATGGTGCGAATGATTTACCGATGATCCTAGCCAGTGGGATTGGTATTGCCTTTAATGCGAAAGACATCGTGCGTGAACAAGCACCCTACCAAATTAATGTGCCAAACTTGGCACTTGCACTTGATATCATCAAGGAAGTCAGAGGTGAGCTATGAGACAAGCAGAGATCATCAGAAATACTGCAGAAACACAAATTACCCTTGCGGTAAATTTAGATGCCCAGGACCCTGTTGAGATTGACACAGGTGTTGGTTTTTTTGATCACATGTTGACATTGCTGGCAAGACATGGCAGGTTCAGTCTTGTCGTTAAAGCAAACGGTGATTTACATGTTGACAGCCACCATACTGTAGAAGATGTTGGTATTGCACTTGGACAAGTGTTACGTGAGGCTTTGGGTGACAAAGCAGGCATTAATCGTTATGGGACAAGTTTTGTCCCCATGGATGAGACATTGGGCATGGCGAGTCTTGATTTATCAGGTCGGTCTTATCTTGTCTTCGATGCTGAGTTTACAAACCCTAAGTTAGGTAACTTTGATACAGAACTTGTGGAAGAATTTTTCCAAGCCTTAGCCTTTAATGTACAGATAAATCTACACTTGAAGATTTTACATGGCAAAAATAATCACCATAAGTCAGAAAGCTTGTTTAAAGCGACTGGTCGTGCGCTACGTGAAGCTGTGACCTTGAATCCCGAAATTCATGGTGTGAATTCGACTAAAGGAGTCTTGTAATATGACAATTGCAGTGATTGATTACGACGCAGGCAATACAGCAAATGTGTTGCGTGCACTAGAGAAGCTTGGTGTAACAGCAGTTTTGACAGCTGATCAAAATGTGATCAAGACTGCTGATGGCATCATCTTACCAGGTGTTGGGGCCTTTCCTATGGCAATGGCTGAGCTTGAAAAACGTGACTTGATCACAAGTCTGAAGACAGCTGTCGCAAGTGGTATACCACTTTTAGGTATTTGTTTAGGGATGCAGCTGCTACTTGACGCATCACAAGAACATACAGTTACAGAAGGACTGGGGTTAATTCCAGGAATCTGTCGCGCTATTCCAGCAGGTAAAGGCTTAAAAGTACCACATATGGGATGGAATAACTTAAGTGTTCATCGTGACACGGTATTGACAAGAGGTTTACAGGATAACTATGTTTATTTTGTACATTCCTACTTTACAGACGTTGCATCACAATTTTTAGATGCAACAGCAGACTATGGCATAGCCATTCCAGCTATGATTTCTCATGGTCATGTTTATGGCTGTCAGTTTCATCCAGAAAAATCTGGAGATGTCGGCTTGGGTATCCTAGAAAACTTTAAGGAGATTGTCTATGCAAATACTACCAGCAATTGATATCAAGAATGGTCGCGCAGTTCGTTTATATAAAGGCGATTTTGAACAAGAAACAGTTGTGAATGATAGCCCCTTGGCACAAGCGAAAATCTTTGCCAAAGCCGGTATGACCTATTTACACGTTGTTGATTTAGATGGCGCACTAGATGGTAGAGCAACCAGCGCACCAATCATTGAAGATATCGTCAAGCAGACTGGTCTAAAGATTGAAGTTGGTGGTGGTATTCGCACATTAGCACAAATTGGTGATTATCTAGCAAATGGTGTCGATCGCGTCATCATTGGGTCGATGGCTGTCACTGATCCTAACTTTGTTAGAGAGGCGTTAGCACAATTTGGTGCGAATAAGATTGTGGTTGGGATCGATGCTAAAAAAGGAATGGTTGCGACTAAGGGATGGCTAGAAACATCTGATGTTGACTTCATTACTTTGGCACTTGAGATGGAAAGAATGGGCGTCCGCCTATTTGTTTACACTGACGTTGACCGTGATGGGACCTTAACGGGTCCAAATCTTAGCCATTATGAGCAGCTAAAGGAGGCCCTGACGTCTGCTTCTGTCATCGCTTCTGGGGGAATTGCTGAAGTCAGTGATTTGAGCGCTCTTGCTGATATCGGGGTCACGGGTACGATTGTTGGTAAAGCTTACTACAATGGCAATATTAGTTTAGATGCGTTAAGGGAGTACTAACATGCTAGCAAAAAGAATCATTCCTTGTCTGGATGTCAAAGATGGTCGTGTTGTCAAGGGTGTCAACTTTGTTAACTTAACCGATGTTGGTGATCCTGCAGAAACAGCTAAACTCTACTATGAACAAGGATGCGATGAGCTTGTTTTTCTTGATATTACGGCGACTCATGAGGCACGTGATACGATGGTAGAGGTGGTGCGTCATGTGGCAAATCAAGTCTTCATCCCGTTTACAGTTGGTGGCGGTATTCGCTCTGTCTCTGATATGAGTAAGATGCTGAGGGCTGGTGCAGATAAAGTCGGCATCAATTCCAGTGCAGTCGCAAACCCTGACTTAATTCGTCAGGGTGCAGAAAAATTTGGCAACCAGTGTATTGTTGTTGCCATAGATGCTAAAAAACAAGCGGATGGCAGTTTTCATGTCTATGTCAATGGTGGCCGTAAGGATACGGGTCTTGATGCAGTCGAGTGGGCTAAGCAAGCAGTTGCCTTAGGTGCTGGTGAAATTCTTTTAACGAGTATGGATAAAGATGGGACAAAATCAGGATTTGACATTGCGCTAAGTAATGCGGTTGCCAATGCTGTAAATGTTCCTGTGATCGCTTCTGGTGGTGCAGGGACAGCTCATGATATGGTTGACGTATTCCAGCAAACATCAGTAACAGGGGCTTTAGCTGCCAGTGTTTTTCATTATGGTGAGATAGATATTAAGGACGTCAAATTGAAAATGAAAGCAAATCAGATTGAGGTACGTTTATGATGAGGCAAGCAAATTTTAGTCAGACTGACATTAAACTTGATTTTGAAAAAAGTCCTGATGGTCTTGTTCCTGTTATCGTGACAGATATTGCAAATGGCCAAGTCTTGATGTTAGCCTACATGAATGCGCAAAGTTATCAGCTGACATTAGAGACAAAAGAAATGTGGTACTGGTCGAGGTCTCGTCAGGAACTATGGCACAAGGGTGATACGTCAGGCCATTACCAATATGTTAAAAGCATTAAGGTGGACTGTGATTTTGACACGCTTCTGATTGCTGTTGAGCAAGTTGGTCCGGCTTGCCACACAGGAGCTAGAAGTTGCTTTTTTACAGATGTATTAGCGATTAGGGAGGAAACTAAATGATTACAGAGTTATACAAGCAGGCAATTGCCAGAAAAAAAGAGCCTAAGACAGGCTCTTATACGACTTATTTATTTGATAAAGGGTTAGACAAAATTCTCAAAAAAGTTGGTGAGGAAGCGACAGAAGTCATCATTGCTGCTAAAAATGCAGACAAGGTTGAGATCGCCAACGAGACAGCAGATGTCTTTTATCATATCGCTGTCATGCTAGCTGAAACTGGCGTTACACCAGCTGATATTCAAGCAGTACTTGATGCGCGAACTGGTAAGCAATCTCATGTCCATGACCGATCAGAGATAAATGATTATTAGACTTGGTCAAATAGATTTATTTTCGTCATACGTACATAACGATAAGTTTGCCATCAATCCGATGACAAGCTTTTTTAACTTAATCAACAGTCCCTACTTTCTTAAGTGGCCAAATACGGAGTTTGACTTCGCCGACGAGGTCTTTCTTCGAAAATGCACCAACTTGTCTAGAATCTTGTGAGACTAATCGATCATCTCCCATTAAGAAATACTGTCCTTTAGGTACAGTAACTGTGAAGTTAGTCTCCCCAGTTGCTGAAATTGTAAACGCTGCGGCGTTTTGTGCGAGTTCTTGGAAAAAGCCATTGTAACTGAAGGTCTCTTGTAGTTTATCTTTCGAAAACTTAGCCTTATAATCTTTCAGATAAGGCTCTTCAACTACTTTGCCATTAATGGTTAGCACATCTGCGTCAAATTTTATTGTATCGCCTGGCAGACCAATAACACGCTTGACGATATTTTTTTCTTTACCACTATTGCGGTCATATTCTTTAGCAACGACGATTTCTTGGCGCTTAATATTCACCGTTTTGACGATAATAAGCCGTTCCTTGTCAGCCAAAGTTGGATCCATAGAATGTCCTTCGACAATCACGGGTTTCCATACATAAATACGCAATATGAGAGCGATGAGGATAATCAGGACAAAGGGGCCCCATTCTTTAAGTACTTTCATTTATTTAATTTTCTCGCTTTCTCGGTATTGGCAAAATGAAGTTTCGCCACTTGACTAAGTGTTGACTCTCCAAACTGCTTAATGATGTTAGCTGCTGTTAGGTCAGATTTGTGACCTGCCCCACTGGGTAGGGTTATACCAAGATCTTGTGATAGGTCATCTAGTTCATCAAGAAATAGGCTTCTTGCGATAACAGATGAAACGGCAACAGTGTAAAACTGTCCCTCAGCTTTTTGAATTAGTGTGACCTTTCCGCTAGTTTGATTTGCTTCATTTTTGAGGTACTTGGCATAATTTTTTTCAGTTGTAAATGCATCTATGATGATATGATCAGGGACAACAGATACTTGTTTTTCCAGAAGAAAAATGGCTTGGTTATGCAGGGCAACTTTGACTGAAACTGCATTATAACCTGATTCGATGACCTCATTATATTTGCTAGGTGTGAGCAAAAGTGCCTTGTGTTGCATCTTATCCTTTAAAATTGGTGCAATTTGTCTTATTTTAGTATCCGTTAATTTTTTAGAATCATCGACACCCAATTTCTTAATAAGTGGGATATCTTGATCTGATAGAAAGGTTGCGACGACAGCTAGTCCGCCGAAGTAAGACCCATTACCAACTTCATCAGTTCCGATGATATTAGTTTGCGGTATCTTAGCAGTTGGCATACTATGATAACCAAATGGCCTAGCGTAATGCTCGGAACGTTCACCTTGGAACATGACTTTTCCTGAGCTATAAACTGTGATAACACAACCTTGTGGCTTAGCTAAAAATTGGATATATGGATTAGATGTAACAGACCTATAGGCTTGATAGGTCACAATGAGATGGGCAATTTCTTTTTGGGCTAACTTTAAAACGATGGTCATAAAAACTATTATAACAAAAAAACTTGACAAAACCTGTTAAAACATGATATTATTGAAAGCGGTATTGTTTACCCCATTTTTAGGTCCCGGAAACTTGAAAATACCGTCTATGGATAAGGAACGATTCACGGACACCCCGTAAACTACAGTAAAAAAATTGGAGAAATCATGAACAAAACTACCTATTTCGCTAAACCAGGCGAAGTTGAACGTAAATGGCACGTTGTTGATGCGACAGATATTCCTTTGGGACGTTTGTCAGCAGTTGTAGCGAGCATTCTACGCGGCAAAAATAAACCACAATACACACTTCATACAGATACTGGCGATTTCGTTATCGTTATTAATGCTGGACAAGTGAAATTAACTGGTAAAAAAGCAACTGACAAGATTTACTACAAACACTCAATGTACCCAGGTGGTTTGAAATCAATCACTGCTGGTGAATTGCGTGAAAAAAATGCAGTTCGTCTTATCGAAACTTCTGTAAAAGGTATGTTGCCACATAACACGCTTGGTCGTGCTCAAGGCATGAAACTTAAAGTATTTGTTGGCGCTGAGCATACACACCAAGCTCAAAACCCAGAAGTGCTTGACATTACAGGATTAATCTAAGGAGGACTAGACATTGGCACAAGTACAATACCTCGGCACTGGACGCCGTAAAAATTCAGTAGCTCGTGTACGTTTGGTACCCGGCACTGGTAAAATCACAGTAAACAACAAAGATGTTGAAGAATATATCCCACACGCTGACTTGCGTTTGGTAATCAACCAACCATTTGGCGCAACTGAAACAGTTGGTGCTTACGACGTTCTTGTAAACGTTAATGGTGGTGGTTATGCAGGACAAGCTGGTGCGATCCGTCACGGTATCTCACGTGCGCTTCTAAATGTAGACCCTGACTTCCGTGCGTCATTAAAACGTGCTGGTTTGCTTACTCGTGATGCCCGTATGGTTGAACGTAAAAAAGCTGGTCTTAAAAAAGCCCGTAAAGCTTCACAGTTTTCAAAACGTTAATATCTTTTATAGAGCAACGTTTCAAACACTTTATGGTTTCTACCATAGGGTGTTTTTTTTGTTTTTTATTGGTGAAGTTCACTCCAAATTCACACCAGTCATTTTTTAAGACTACGGTAAGCAATTTCTCGAACTTTTATCATCATCTGTGATAAGTTAACCTCATATTCTGCCAATTTATTTAAATAAGAGACTAATTATCTAACACAATTATCAATTACTACACATAACTGATAAATGACTTCTGGATACCATTTGTCTAATTCTATTTGCTCCAAAACGTATTCAGATCATATTATAACTATTTTTTCATCACTTTCAAAATGTTTTCAAATAAAAAAACTATCATAATTTGATAGATTTTATTTTTATGTAACTTTATTAATCAATTGCTATCAAAATAATAATTCGATATCTTTGTACGAAACCATCATCAGACCAAGTTAGTTTAATAAAATCTAACATGTAAATTTTTAAGGTTCATAATTAAAGTTGAAGAGCGCACGACAGTTCAAATGAAAATACGAAACGGTCATATCACATTAATTTCAGATTCATTTTTAATTTCCAGATGAAAGTAATACTCAGTAGTAACAAAGCTAAACCATTCATCACATAAAGGAAAGTAAAACTACTCATTGATAGAAATTGGCATATAACCATAATCAAACAAGCTAAACCATTGACAATAAAAGTCAAATTCAAAACTTTTTTTTCTTCTCCAAGAGCTTGAAGACAATATTTTAATAGCTCATAGCTTATAGAAAATACAGTTAGGCTAGTAACTATCATGAAAGCTATTTTAAACTGTGCGGCTAATTCCTGATTAACAAATAAGCTAGCATAATTTGATCCAAATAAACTAAATAAAATCATACCTGAAAAATAGAAAATACTAGAACTTGTTATTGTTATCCTTAAAATACTAGACAAGTCTTGTTTTACGCTATTATTACCTTTTGCTTCAGCAACAAATATTGTAACTGCATTACCATACATCATTGTCGGTATTTTGATAAAAGTTATCGCTTGCATACATATTGCATATAAAGCCAGTGTATTAATACCAAGTCTTGCCATCAAGGCATCAAAGACAACAATCAAAATGATACCTTCTAAAATTTCTTGCCCTACCAAAGGGAGCGCTTTTTTTAAAATATCTCTAATAGCCATAACTCGGGTAGTCAACGCCTTAACGAGTGTGCGTCGCAAAATAAAACCATATGTTAAAACAGAAATTGTTAGTGTGCAAGTTGATGCTAAGCTTGCACCTATTATCCCCCACGATAAATACTGGACAAAAAACCAATTAATACCAATATTAAAAAGCATCATCAACGTAGATATATATAAAATCCACTGTGTCTTTTTTTTCATTTTTAGTAAATTAGTAAATAAGAAAGTAAATAGAATCAGCAAAACATAAGGAGATTGTATTAACAGATACCAAGTTGCGACTTTTAGTAATTCTCCTGAAAATCCATAGACAACTGATAAAAAAAGATGACCACCTAATACCAATATAATACCAGATATCAATCCAACACTTAAGTTGATAATGAGGGATGCTTTAATCAAGGACTGATATTTTTTATCATTTTTAGCACCTACCGCCTCACTTCCTAAGATATTAAAAGCGAAAGCAGCGGCTCCTAAAATACCAGCTAAAGCATAAAGAAAACTTTGTACGGTTATAATTCCTGCCATATTATTTGTGCTTTTATTAACAGCAATAATCATCGTTAACTGGCCAACAAGCAATTGAGGTAATTGGGTAAGTATTAAAGGCAAGGTAAATTTTTGAATTTTAGATAACATATCTGACCTCTGAAAAAGGAGAAAGTGATAAATAGATGCTTGTCTGTATTAAATTAGCGTAAATAATATATTGGAATGGAATGACCTCCAAATAGTCAATTATTGCTTCTCTACATTCTTCATCCGAAACATCATAAATATCTTGAAACACAAGCACAATTTGATTTAAATTGAAATTTTTTCTTATTCATAACATCCCTCCTTTCTCTACTTCTAGTAATAAAAGTAACGTTATTGTTAGTAAATTGTTCGAACTAATTTACATGTTCATTTTATCACAAGAAAAAAAGACAAAAGAAAAGTTGCTAACTTGCAACACTTAATAAAAAACTGTTGCAAGTTAGCAACTTTTCTTTTTTTAATACTTAATCTGGTAGAATATACTTATCAAATTAGGAGGCATGCTTATGCTATACTTTTTACGAGGATTGTTAAACCCTGGAAAATATTAAAAACTGATATTATTATGATAGTATCAGTTTTTAATTGAAGTTAATCAAAAAAGTTTCAATAATTCTGGCGTATTTTCTTTTCTAAATTTAGCAATCTTTTTAAATATATATATTGCAATTCTTTCTTCTGTATCCATAGAGTTTAATAAAATATTTAATTCTGATTCAATTTTTTCAGCATATAAAAATCTACCATGTAGTACCATATAAACGTAGATATTTACTAAAGTTCTTTTAGCAATATGATCATTATAGGGTAACATTCGAAACTTATCTTTTTTTACCAATTGCATACCCAATTGAAAAACTAATTCACTATCTAAAGATTCTAGACACATTCCAAACACATCAATATCAAAAGCGGTCCATTCTTCACGATTTGTTAGATACCCATCAATAAAATGACGCTCTTCATCTGTTATTAAATTTCTACCTGATAATTCTCTAATCGCACATTTTACTTTAATATTGAATATTTTTTTTTCATTTGTTCTTGGATTTCGGACAATTAACTCGTTAAGACCTTCGATATTCTGATCATTAATCAATTCTTGTAATTTTTCACCAAAAGTATGTAAACTTCCTGCCTCAAAATTGCCAATAGTCAAAAAAAATTCACTAATTGTCATATTCAATCCCTTTATTGCATGCATAAAACCATCAACTAATAACATTTGAGTCCCATTTTCAAATCTTGACAGTTGCGATTTATTTAGGTAATCACTTGAAATATCACCTAGCGTGTATCCCCTGGATTTTCTTACTTTTTTATAATGACTTCCTAAGTTTTTAAAATCTAACATCTTTTTTCTCCTAGTTTTACCAATTGATACATAGTCGTTTAATTTTTGCTAAATATACTGATCATTTAATCAAATAAAGCATGGTGGCATATCTTTATCCTGATAACTTACTATTACTATACCTCATTTTTCTTATTATAACATAATGGAAGAAAACAATTCGTATTAAATACTAGCTAATAACTGTACTTTTGACTGTTTATTTAGCCAATAAAATGTATCAAGTTCACCATCATAGGAGGTAAAGTAAATTCATATTCTGCTAAATCATTTGAATAAGAGACTAAATATTTGACACAATTATCAATGGCTATACAAAACTGTTCAACGTCTTCTTGATAAAATTTTTCGCCTGTTCAGTATAAGTTTACCGCATTGAGTTTAACTTGGTTATCATAAACTGTATTTTGCTATTTACGCTGAAGACCAACACTTCTAAGAGATTAGTACAGAGCAACCCAATATTTAATATTCTTAAGATCATTAGCATGATATTTCTTAGCTATAAATTTATAGACATCAGCACCTTTTTCATAACCTAGTACGGTATTTAGTTTTAACTCAGATTGTCTATATTCTGAGGGACACATCATGACACCATAGGGTGTTTTTTTGTTTCAAATGCTAGGCATTTTCTATAAGTGTCTAACATTCAGTTGCTTTTTAATAAAACAAATATGTTATAATAGCAAAAAAGGGGTGAACGTATGCAAATTAAAGTAGAAGCTGTTAAATTTTCATATCAATCAAAGAAGGTACTATCAATCACTGAAGGTGTTTTCGAATCAGGCCAAATTTATGGGATTGTCGGTAATAATGGGGTCGGTAAGACGACTTTCTTTAAAACCTTGACAAATATTATCACAAATTATCAAGGTAATATTCAGTTCGATGGCGAAAATATCAAAGAAAACCCAAGCATATTGACAAAAGTGGGCATTCTTTTGGATGATATGGAACTGTATAAGAACTATACAGGCCTATTTAATCTCAGATATTTTGGTGGATTACGTGGTGAATTTGATGAAGAAAAAGCACTCAAATTGGCAGAAAAGCTTGATTTGAATACTGGTGTACTGAACAAAAATGTCGGGACTTATTCACTTGGTATGAAGAAAAAGCTGATTTTACTCATTTCTGTGATGAATGATGCTGATATTCTGATTTTTGATGAGCCTTTCCGTGGTATTGAAGCGAAGTCTGTTGCCTGGTTTAGAGAGTATCTACTGGCACTCAAACAAAAAGGCTGCTTGGTACTGATTTCTAGCCATGTTCAAGAAGATATTGAAGCGATCTGTGATAAAGTTTATCTGCTATCAGACGGTGATTTCAAGGCAACTTTTGACTTGAAAGACCAAACAGAACTGTTAACTTATACAGTGTCTGTCAGTGATGTCCATGTTTTAGAGACTTTCTTAACGAATGCTGGGGTTCAAGTAGAGATCAAGGATGACACCCTTAGATTTGATAGTACGCCGGAAGCATTTCAAGTTGCTTTTCGTCATGCTGTTGAAGCGGGTGTAAATTTTGATAGTATCAAAAAAGAATCAAAATTTGCTGACTTTATCAAGAAAGGATCAAACTAATGAATTCAAAAAATATTTTTAAAATGGAATTTTATCGCAATTTTCGGGATAAGACTTGGTTGATTATTATTGGTGTGCTGACGATTTTATCATTAGTTGACTCGGTGTTAATTATCAGTTTGATCAACCAAACGGTCTCAAATTCTTCAGAACCTGGACGCGGACCATCTGTACTCATCGCATTAACGGTCTTTTTCACACTTGCATTAGTTGTTGGGATTTGGGCGTTTCAAATCATTTACCCCTTTCATTTACTATCGGTTGATTACAGTAACAAGGCGCTGAGTTTAATGATTGCTTCAGGTGTCAATCGCATGACCTATTATTTCATCAAACTGGTTGCGACGCTGCTTTCGACGTTATTGGCATTTTTTACGATGTTCATCATTCCTTTTATCTTAATTTTAGGCGTCTATAGTCATCAGTTAAGCGAGTTTTTAAGTATGATTTCAGATACGTTTTCAATCGGCAATATTTTGATGCTCATACTGAACTCATTAGTTGGCTCCCTAGCGTCTATCGTGATTCTATTCTTTGTCGTGATTATGACACGAGGCAAATTTTGGGGAATTTTTGTTTATCTTGGCATTACAATGGCAATCGGTATTGTCGTCGTTATCTTTACAAGTTCAATCGCGGTCTATTCATCGAATAGTCTGAATGCCATGCCAAATACTAGCTGGGTTGGCCTACTCCTATCCTTGATAGAGGGTCTTATCTTTGGCTTAATCGGCTTATCATTCATCAGAAAACAAGACTTGTAAAGGTCAGGTATCCTTGTCAGTCGTGGATATGTAATGCAAAAAAGCACAATTCAGCAAGAATTGTGCTTTTTATTATGAACGATAATACTCAGGCAAGATAAACTGGTCATGTGCTTCAAATTGTCGTGCTAAGCGAAGCATCAAAATCTCGGAGTTCTTCCTACCCCAGAGTTGAACGCCTTGTGGTAGGTTGGTTTCAGCTTCTAGGTAGACTGGAAGCGAGATGGCAGGCTGACCTGTTAGATTACTGATGAAATTATAGGGGGTATAGGCAAGTGAGGCTTCAAACGCTTGCTCGATATGTGTGAGTTGTTGACCTAAATCATAGTTACGAGTGTTTACTAGTTTTTCTAGTAGATCGGGTGTGATTAAGGTGGCATCAATTCTAGGTGCGGTCTTTGCTGTCGTAGGTGTTAGGAAAAAATCAACCTGGCTAAACAGGGTATCATCAAAAGTGGCACAGGCTGTATCCCATGAGCTTAAGGCTTGAATATAGGAGGCCGCATCAACATGTCGACCAGCTTCTAGCAGGGCATAGGTCAAGGGTTCAACCTCCTGTTTTGTCAGGTGTCTGCCCTTTGCATCTTCCCAAGGTTTGAGCATGGCATAGGTTTCTGCAGCATTCATCTGATAGTAAGCTTGGATCAGGGGACGGGCGTCAAGCGGAAAAGGGACTTCCGTGACATGATGTCCTTGGGATTTCAAGAAATCAATGGCTTTTTGGAGTGCTGCTTTTGCTGTATCCGAAATGGGAATACCTGAAATCGGCGTGTCAAAAGAGTAGGCAATCGTTAATGGGCGATCTATTTCAGTCAGTGTGTGTAGGGCATCCTTATCTAATAAGGTGGCTTGATAGGGATCTGCTTCTTGCATGCGCTGCATTTCTGCTAGAAAATGCGCTGTATCACGAACAGAGACAGTCAAAGCACCACTAGTCGATGCGCCTTGCCAGCCTCGGTAGCTATCTGGACCTTGAGGCATTAAGCCACGCGTTACTTTTAGGCCAATCAGACCAGAGAAAGAGGCTGGAATTCGGATAGAACCGCCACCATCTGAAGCCCCTGCCATGGGAAAGATACCCGAAGCAACAGCAGATGCAGCACCACCAGAAGACCCACCAGAATAATGAGAAGGGTTCCAGACATTACGTGTGTCACCATAGAGGGCTGAGTCGGAAATATTTTTAAAGCCAAATTCAGGCGCATTGGTTTGTCCAAAAGGGGTCAAGCCCGATGTCAGTAATGCCTTGACATAGTTATCATCAGCCTGTGCGATGTTGTCTTTAAATAGCTTAGCACTTGCAGTTGATGGAAGTCCTATGTGATCTTGCCCTAACATCTTTAAGGGAAAGGGAAGCCCCGCGAAAAACCCTGTTTTAGTGATGCTCAGATCATCCTGTGCCTTGGCAATATCATAGGCCACTATCGCATTATATTTGGGATTAATCTCAGTTATTTTTTTTTCGGTTAGCAAGAGTAAGTCGGATGTGCTGACCTTACCTTGACCTAGTTTTTCGGCCCAATACGTGGCATCCTTAATCCTTGGCATCGCTCATTTCATCCTTTCTAGGAATGAAATTACCGCCCAGATACTTTTCAGATAGTTTGCCCATCGTGCCATCTTTGTAAAGCTTGACTAATACGTCATCTACTTTTTTCTGCAAGGTTTTATCATCACGATCTTTACCAAAAATGAAGTAATTAAAGCCAGTATGCTTATCAGTGGCCCCTAAGTCAATTGGTTCAACCTTGAGGGTGTAGTTTTGTTGTTTAATAATTTGCGTTAAGGAAATTTGATCATACATGACGAAGTCGCTTTTTCCAGAATCGACATCCGCAACATAGGAAGTCAGCGGGTAGCTAGCATCCATATAGGTTAGATGCATGGCTTTATCAGGATTTTCCTTGTTCCAAGTTTCAAGCATGGTTGCGACTTGAACACCAGCCAACACTTCAGTTGTTTTACCGGCTAAGTCTGTCAACGTTTTGACTTTCATGCCAGGTTTGACTGCGACAGAAGTTGCTGATTTAGAAAGCGGTAGCGAGTACCCATATTTTTCAGCCCGTTCAGCTGTCCAGGATAGGGCATTTGCGGCCATTTGAAATCTGCCATTGTCAACACCAGATAAGACTGAGTTAAAATCAATCACCTGAAATTTTAGTTTATACTCGGGCAGTTGTTTAAAAACCGCGCGTGTCAGTTCAATATCATAACCTGTCAACTTATCATTTTCCATATAAGTATTCGGTTTAGAGTTCGCATTTGTTGCGACGATGATTTCCTTTTTCTGGGATTTGGTAGGTGCTGCTTTATCACAGCCGCTCAAGATGCCAAAAGAAGTGATAGCGAATAAGGCCAGACCTAAAATTAGTTTTTTATTCATATGTACGATGAGTTCTTGCGAACCCTCCCTTTCTGTATAGTTTATTTTAGCAAAAAATGTGCCCGTTTTTAGGGGTTTATGTTTATAAATGTATAGGTGTAGGCATAAGTAGGTCAAATAATCATCGTTTACATATGTTATACTAGCTGTAATGCGTGAACCAGTTAAAGTTAGCGGGAGGGGAACATGTCTAATATCAAGTTAGTACCTGTGAAAAAAGCAGAAAAGGTGCAATTTATTAAGGCCATACAAACTGCATTTCAAAAAAGTTATGAGACAACATTTGGCCATCAAAACGCCTTGGTATTACCAATCTCTGATATTGAGGCCTCTTTTAATACACCCGGATCAAGGGCCTATTTTGCTTTTCTAGATGATAAAATTGTCGGTGGAACAGTCCTTGTAATCGATGATGTTAGCCACTATAATAAGCTAGAGTTGCTCTATGTAGCTGATGGTGTTCAAAGTAAAGGTGTTGGTCAAAAAATATGGCAGGCGCTTGAAGCAGCCTATCCAGGAACTAAAATATGGGAAACACATACCCCTTATTATGATAAGCGAAATATTCATTTCTATGTCAATCGCTGTGGGTTCAAGATTGTAGAGTTCTTTAATATCAAGCATAGAGACCCACATCAAGAGGGAGACCAAGTCGGTGGCTTGCCACTTGAATTGGGCATTAACTTTTTTAGATTTGAAAAAGAGATGGGATCGTGATGTGAATGCCAAATAGGACGTGTTCTTTTGACAAATAGGGTAGATGTGATAGAATGAAATAAGATAAAATAAAATAAGTTAAGAGTAGTGAGTTTCAGTATCATGTAGTAGCGCATTTTGTAGCTATCCGATTTACAGAAAAAGAAACGATATACGAAAAAAGAGATGGCCATTCCTAGTGGCTGTTTTTATATTTTATTTTTATAGAGGAGGAAATTTTGAAAAATAAAAAAAGTATGATGTATTTAGCCATCTCCAATTTATTTCTAGTCTTTTTGGGTGTTGGTTTAGTTATTCCAGTCATTCCACAGCTAAAAGATGAAATGAATTTTTCTGGTACCACGATGGGGATGATGATCTCTATTTTTGCCATCACACAGTTGTTGATGTCACCAGTGGCAGGGATACTATCAGATAGAATGGGTAGAAAAAAGATAATTGCGACAGGTATGATCATCTTTTCGATATCTGAGCTACTTTTTGGCTTAGCCCAATCTAAAAATGGCTTTTATGTGTCACGTGGTCTAGGCGGGATTGCAGCAGCTTTAATTATGCCTGCTGTAACAGCTTATGTAGCAGATATGACGACGATTGCAGAACGGCCAAAGGCGATGGGAATCGTCTCAGCAGCCATTAGTGGTGGCTTTATCATTGGTCCTGGTGTTGGTGGTCTTATTGCTTATTTGGGCATACGTGCGCCATTTTATGCGGCCTCATTATTAAGTTTGATTGGCTTTATTTTGACATTAATGGTTTTAAAAGAACCAGAAAAAAATATCCAGAAGGTAAGCGAATCTGTTAAGGGATCAATCCTTGCAACTTTAAAACGGCCGATTTTTGCCTCGCTCTTTGCAATCATCCTCATTTCATCATTTGGCTTGCAAGCATTTGAAGCGATTTATAGCATCATGGCCTCATCTAACTTTTCATTTACAACAGGTGAGATTGCCATGATTATTACAGTGAGTGGGATTATCGCGCTTATCTGTCAGGTTTTTTTCTTTGATGCGATTGTTCAAAAAATTGGTGAAATTAGATTGATTCAATTAACATTTTTTGCAAGTGGTGTCTTCATTGCAATTATTGCCTTTACAAAAAGTCATCTGGTTGTCGTTCTTTCAACCTTTGTTGTCTTTCTAGCATTTGATTTGTTCAGACCGGCAGTTACAACCTATCTTTCTAAACATGCTGGTCATCAACAAGGGATGATAAATGGATTAAATTCAACATTTACGAGTTTTGGTAACATTCTAGGGCCATTAGCAGCAGGTTATTTATTTGACCTGAACCATATTTTCCCGTATTATATCTCAGCAATTATTCTTTTAGGAACAGGTGTTCTCTCTCTATTCTTGAATACCAACCATAAGCCTGCTACGATGAACTGATAAGGGATCAGCTTTAGCAAATTGGTAATTAGCTTAGGATAATCAAACAGACAAAAAGACCAGAAACACATTTGTTTCTGGTCTTTTTAGCTGCTCTAGCTATTTCTTTCTGCGCGCTTCATAACGTGCTCTAAGTGTGTCTAGTGCGCGGCGATCCCTGTCGTGTTTGGCATTAGGGAACGCTTTTAGAATGCGTGCACGAATTCTAGTCTGATGTGACAACAACTCTTCTAGTTCTTTTGTCAGGCTTTCAGCAAGTTCATCTTTACGATTATCCAGTTTTT
Organism: Pseudolactococcus piscium; assembly: GCF_002441695.1. GTDB lineage: Bacteria > Bacillota > Bacilli > Lactobacillales > Streptococcaceae > Pseudolactococcus > Pseudolactococcus piscium. Next base: position 37,239 of record NZ_JXJW01000007.1, on the reverse strand, counting down.
CAGACGTATCGACAGCGAAAGTACCAAGGTTTTCTGCCAATGTATCACTCCCAGCTCGTATCAGGCGTGATAGGTCATGGACTTGTCTCAAATCTCGGTTGAGATGTGCAATAGCAATAATTGTGATGAGGCAGTCTGTAATTAAGATAAGGTAGAAGATACAAATAATCAGCAAAACTGGTGTTGCAGGTAAATGACTTAAGATCCCAGCGATCATTGGCTGTATGAGTTTCATCAGGAAAACGCCAGCAATCCCCCACATGAGAGAGAACTTTAAACAGATGAATCCCCCGATATTAAAAGGTTCCTCAGTATAATCCCACCATCTCATGTGAAATAGCTTTTCTAGCATGTAGCCACCAACCAATTCCAGAAGACTTGCAATCATAACTGATGCCAGGAATAGAAGGGGTAAGTGGTTTGAAAGTGGTGTTAGAAAAATAATGAGTAAAACAGCACCAACCCCATATATGGGACAAACAGCACCGTTTAAAAAGCCACGATTGACAAATTTACTGGTATTGACCGATGCATAAATTACTTCTAAGCACCAGCCAAGAAAGGCATAGATAGGGAAATAGGTGAGAAATGTCAAGATGACATGAGATGACAGCATAAAGACCTCCATTTTAGCCCATTCTACCATTTCTAAGCTAAAAAGTGTGTTTGCTACTGGGAAATCATATAGTATAACGCCCTATCTTTTAGGGGAGGTCATACCAAACAGGTGCGAACTTAATCGCTACTTTTAAAACCGAAAACTAATACTAGTTTTCGGTTTTAAACTCTCATTTTTTTAGGCTTAAATGAACTCTATCTAATCACTTTCAGGATGACTTGCTCACGACTTACAATAGTGGGTGTAATGGGCAAGACTTCTGTGTAATCAGCAGCATTGGTAATGACGATAGGGGTTATGATGTCATATCCAGCAGCTTTGATGGCGTCCAGGTCTACGATCATAAGTGGGGTACCGATGTCGACTTGATCTCCTACCTTGATCTGTGCGCAAAAGAATTGGCCATCTAGTTTGACGGTATCAAGACCAATATGAATCAGTACCTCGACTCCTTGGTCAGATTTTATCCCAATGGCATGGTTGGTTTTGTATAAAGCTGTCACACTCCCTTTTATAGGAGATACAAACAGCTTGTCATCTGGTATGATCGCACAGCCTTTACCAATCATTTCCATAGAGAAGACGTCATCTTTTACTTGCTTGATCGGGACTAACTCCCCAGAGACAGGTGCCATGATTGTCGTGACACTTTGTTTATTTACTGCTGTCTGTACACTAGCTGCTTGTTCAGTTTCTTGTGTTGTAACGATGGACTTCTGCTCCTTAAACAAGAGATAAGAAATGATGAAGGAGACGATAAAGGCAATCCCACAGCCGATGCAGGCATTGATGATATTGGTCAGTCCTTTATCACCGATGTAGACGGGTAGGGTTAAGAGACCGGGAGAGCCAGAGGCAAACCGTCTAACACCCATCAAACCGATGAACAAACCGCCTGCACCACCACCTGCCATGGCAGCATATAGTGGTGTTTTAAAACGGACATTTATCCCAAATAGTGCAGGCTCAGTAATGCCACATACGGCAGTGATGCCACTAGAAAATGCCAACTGCTTGATGTCACTTTTTTTAGTTTTGATACCGACGGCAAGTGCCGCCCCACCTTGGGCGATATTTGAGGGTAGGTTTCCTGGGCCAATCATGGCATCATAACCAAGTGTCATGATGTTGTTAGCACCGATTGGTATAATACCATAATGTGTGCCAGTCATCACCAGTAGCGGGAAGCAAGCACCTAAGAGAGTGGGCACTAGCCAGCCAGCTGTTCTATCCAGAAACATGACGCCACTCGCGATATAATTCCCGATGACGTAGCCGACTGGTCCCAAAATAACTAGCGCAACTAGTCCTGTGATCAACACAGTGATCAACGGGACTATAAAAAAGGCAATCATCTTAGGTGAATATTTTTTCGCATAGCACTCAATATAAGACATGAACCAGACTGTTAAGATAATCGGGATAACAGTTGAGGCATAGCTTGCATTGTAGATAGGTAAAAAGGCAAATTTGATGGCATTTCCACTCTCTTTAGCTGCTGTCACCATGGCAATGAAGTTCGGATGTAAGAGTACCCCACCCAACATGGCCGCTAGATAAGTGTTACACTTAAACTTCTTGGATGCAGAAATGGCCAAGAATATCGGTAGAAAGTAGAAAGCAGCATCAGCCATGAAATTAATGACTTGATAGACCGTTGATGTTGCGGGATCGACCCATTTAAAGGCCGTGCAAAGGGCTAATACGGCTTTAAGCATTCCTGATGCTGTGATGACAGGTAGAATGGGTGTAAAGATACTTGAAATAATATCGATCAACCTTGTACCGATATGCTGATTTTTTTTATCATCGGAGCCCCCATCTGAGAAGCCTAGCATCTCAATCAATAGGTCGTATACTTTTTCGACATCATTCCCGACAATGACCTGATATTGGCCACCACCCTTAGTGACCCCTAGTACACCTGGTAGTTGTTTTAGGGTGTCGCTGCTTGCTTTGGTATCATCGGTTAGATTGAATCGAAGACGTGTGGCACAGTGGGTTAAGTTTTGAATGTTTTTTTGGCCCCCAACATGTGTGATAATTTGGTCGGCTAATTTTTGATAGTCCATTAGCACCTCCTTTTTAGGTTATTTAATTTTGTGTGATGCGTCTGATATGAATTGTCAGATACATCACTTCGTCATTTGTTAAGTGAATACTATGGTGTTTTAAAAAATGGTCGTATATTTTTAAGGTACATAGGTATTCTTCCTTATATTTTTGTTTTAGCATGACTAGAAAATCAGCATCATCTTCCTTGATTTCATTACCAGAAAAAACACGTTGAATAAAGAACTTCATATGTGTGATAAATCGGTCATAGTGCAGAGAATGTTCATCTAATTCAATACCGATAAAATGGTATTTGATAATAGATAAAACTTGTTTAATCAGGGTCATCGTTTGCTTGGCTTGCGACGTACCTGAATAATCTTGCGTTGCACTGACAAGATGCAACGCGATAAAGGCTGCTTCGTCTTCGGGTAGGTTAATCTTAAGCTTTTGTTGAATAATCTCTAATGATTCCTGTCCAATCATAAATTCATGGTGGTAAAATTGTTTAATTTCCCATAATAAGGCATTTTTGATTATCAGACCTTCCTTTTCCCGCTCTATTGCAAATTGGATGTGGTCAGCAAGTGTCAAATAGATGTTATCTGACAACTGAGTACCCAAAGACGTTTTAGCATAATCCACAATGTCATTTGTTGCTTGAATTGTTGCTAAGGGCAGGCCTGTGAAGAGTGTCTCAAGGTTACTTAGGGCTTGCTTAGATTGTAGTCGATAAATTTTATCGATTTTTTCTGGATCAATCTCCATACCAATTTTTTTTAGATAGCCGATACCACACCCCATCACAAGCACTTCATGATTCAGGTCATCACTTGAGCGAATAATATTGTTATTAATGATTTTTTCAATTTCCAATCGCTTACCTCCTTTCTTGATTAATTTTTTTGCGGCAATTGTCATAAAGATGACATCTGCAATGGATTCTCCCCCCAATTTTTGTACGCAAAAAAGACCATACTTTTTACACACAAATAAAACATCTGCGTATATCGGTATAGCCTGCATGACCAGTCACAATCTTCTTATACAATTTTAGTATAACATTTTTTTGAAAGCGCTTCAATGATTTCTGGGATTAAATATGAAATAGTTGGATTTTATTAGCTAATATTGTGCTGTAATAGTAGTTTTCGACTGCTTACTGCGATCTTCATTGCCCGTTTTCACGGAACCAAGCTTTTTCACTAGATTCATTTTCAGTCAAAATTTTATGCATGGTGCGTTGCGCTTGAGGAACAAACATCTTTGGTTCAGGAGAAACAGGTATAAACTTCACCTCCAGTGTTTCATCACCATCTGCATGGATGTTACCACCGACTAGCTTTACTTCAAAGCCAATGGCGATGTTTTCTTGTGCATCGCCCCAAGCATTTTTATCATTGATATTTGTAGAAAGCCCTAAAATACGGACAACCTCGACATCAAGCCCAGTTTCTTCTTTAAATTCGCGAACGACAGCTTGCATAGGGGATTCCCCATACTCCAGAAAGCCACCTGGGAATCCCCAACCTGTATCAGGAGAGTCGGCACGTCGCTCTAGTAGGATCTCAGAACGATCAGTGCTCCAAAGCACGCCAAATGCGGTCACAAAAATCATTCCCGTATGTCCGACTAGGGCACGCATATCTGCAATATAGTTTTTTTCTGTCATCATTGACTTCTTTCATGATTGATAGCTAAATTTTACCATATTTATCTGAGTAATCGGTGGGATAACCCATTAATGAAGTAGGTTAAGCGTCGCCATATCAGGCAATGTTGTGATAGAATAAGAATGAATTGTTTAACAGGATAAAAAATGACAAGGGGATAACCATGGATAAGACACTTAAACTAGCTCCGCTTGATGCCAGTAATTTAGCTGCATCTGTTGCATTATTCATTGATACATTTACGCAAGCACCTTGGTATGATACATTTGAATCGACCAAACAAGTCGAGACTTTTTTTGAAAATCATCTAGCTAATAATTATTTTGTTGGCTATGTTTTATACGCTGGAGAAACGGTCATTGGCCTAAGTCTTGGCTTTAAAAAGCCTTGGATAAATGGGATGGAGTATTATATCGATCAATTTTGTGTTGGTATCTCTTATCAAGGGCAGGGCATTGGCAGTCAGTTTATGCAGCTGATCGAGGCAGATATTAGTGGCAAGAGTCTAGGTGCAATCATACTCAATACTGAGGCAGGCTATCCAGCAGAGCAATTTTATCTTAAAAATGGCTTTGAGGTGTTAAAAGGGCTCATGATCCTTGCAAAATAAGTCAACCATCAGATAAGAAAAATGGAGAAACTAACATGATTCGCAATATACAATTAACAAAAGAGTTGAATTGGATTAATATCAAGACAAACGATAAGCTAGCACTAGGCCAATTTTATGAAACCCATGAGATAGATGCAGAAATTGTCGATTATTCGCTAGATAAAAATGAGCGTGCTCACTTAGATTATGATCAAGCAACCAATACTTTCGTCTTAATCTTTAATGTCTTAAATCGGACTAAGGTGGCCCATCACTACGAAACGATTCCCATGACCTTTATTGTTAAAGATAATACGCTCTTAACCGTATCCAATCAAAATAATCATTATATTTGTGAGATGATGATTAAGCAAGTGGCTTCAAAAGAAATCAGTAGTCTCTTTTATTTTTTATTTAGCAGTCTATTTCTGGTTGTCGATTCTTTTTTCCCTTATGTGGAAGCAATGGATCAGGACATTAAACGAATCAATACAAAACTAAAAGAAAAAACAACGAAACAAAATCTCTTATCCTTATCCGATTTGGATACTGGTATTATCTATCTTGTCTCGTCATCAAAGCAAAATGTCGTTTTGATTGAACAAGTCAAAGCTCACCAAATCTTTAGACTATTAACAGAAACTGAAAAAGAACGCCTAGATGATGTCCTGATTGAAACAAAGCAGTTATCTGAGATGGCACAACTGTCGTCACAAATCTTACAACAATTGTCGGGTACTTATAATAATATCCTGAATAATAACTTGAATGATACCATGAAAATATTGACAGTTTTGTCTATTTTAATGACGATTCCAACGATTATTACAGGATTCTTTGGTATGAATATGCCACTACCTCTAGAACATAATGTCTTTGGCTGGGGGATTACGATACTGATGAGCGCAGTTTTGTGGGGCATTTTAGCTTATATTTTAGAAAAAGTCATCAAGTAGCTTTTTGAAAAAATTTGATTCTGATGCAGCGTTAATCACGATAGTTGCGCGTGATTGTAACAAAAGTGTATCCGAAACTTTTGCTATTTTGTTATAATAAAGAAATGACCATACGACCAATCCTTAATCCTAATGAAAGAATCGATCAACTCGCGACTAATGATGTCAAAATCATTCAGTCACGTGATGTTTTTTCTTATTCCATAGATGCTGTTCTCCTAAGTCGCTTCCCCAATATCCCTAAACGTGGGCAAATTGTTGACTTGTGTGCCGGAAATGGGGCAGTTGGTTTATTTGCAAGTAGTAGTACAACAGCAACTATCCTGGAAGTCGAACTACAAGAACGTCTGGCAGATATGGCCCGGCGTTCGGTTGCATTAAATGACTTAGGCGAGCAAGTGAAAGTGATTCATGATGATTTGGCAAATACCTTAAGACATGTTAAACCATCTAGTACAGACCTGATTTTTTGTAACCCGCCCTATTTTAAATTAGATGAAAAATCTCGTGTCAATGAAAGTGAGCACTATCTATTGGCTCGCCATGAATTAGCGACGAATTTAGATATGATTTGTAAGGTTAGCCAGCAATTGCTCAAGACAAATGGTCATCTTGCTATGGTGCATAGGCCAGATCGTTTTTTTGAAATCATAGAGACGATGAAAAAGTACCATCTTGTGCCAAAACGGATCCAGTTTGTCTATCCTAAAGCAGATCGAGATGCCAATATCCTATTAATCGATGCCATTAAGGATGGGAAACCAGGTGGTGAGAAATTCCTGCCACCGCTCATCATCCATAAGCTAGACGGTAGTTATACAGACGAGGTACATCATATTTATTATGGCTAATCATTATTTTTATGTCCTTTTATGTGCCGACAAGACACTTTATGGGGGCTATACGACTGATTTACAAAAGCGACTAGAGACACATAATGCTGGAAAAGGAGCTAAGTATACCCAGCCAAGACGTCCAGTTCAGCTGATTTACTCGGAACGCTTTACAGACAAGTCACAAGCCATGAGTCGAGAGTACTGGTTTAAAAAAACGTTGAAACAGCGCGCAAAAAAAGAAGCATTTTTACGTGAAAAAGGCGTCTTTTTATAACATAAAAATGCCTACCAGTTTCTTTGGACTGATAGGCATTTTTTGTTGTTTAATAAATTAGATCAAAAACTTCCATCGCAACCAAGTCGATGCTATCAAAATCTGAAGTTTCTTTGATTTTTGGATACTTGACGATAAAGACTTGATTGTCGCCATCAAAGCTAACAGTGATTTGTACTTCTTCGTTTTTTTCGAAGTTAAAGGTGTCTTTAGGATCACCAGAGTCAATAAGTTTTTCTAGTCGATTGATAATAGCAGAGAGATGAGATTTCATTTTTACAGAGTCCTTTATTTTAAATAGTGAGATGATTTTGTTGCTTAAATCACTATTTTTATTTTAACTTTATTTTACCATACTTCTTTAGAATTTTGGCATGTTTGATTGCTTTTTTTGCAAAATAGGCGACTTTTTTTGGTGTTCTAACAACTGTTTTGACCGTTTTAGCAGGCGCCTGTCGAAATAGTCTAGCTGTTTGTCTGGGTATGGATTCTCCTTTTTGGGCTAAATAGTGATTATTTGAGATAATCTTATCTAGATAGAACTCATAGACACGCGCAGCAAAACATTCTGCTGAAATTGAATACAGCTTTTGATTATATTTTGCTTGGTCAAAAGCAGGTGTTGTCGAAATAGCTTTTAAAATCGTATCAGGTATGTGGGTGTCATCTTCAAAGAGACAGCCAAAGGCAGGATCAGTTATTAAGGTTCTGAGATAGGCATTATCAGCTGCTAAAACTGGGGTTCCTGAGGCAAGTGCTTCAATATAAGTTAAGCCTTGTGTTTCACTGGTAGAAGCTGAGATGAAAAAATCGGCAGCTTTATAGTAATAGGCTGTCTGACTATTATCAACTAGGCCAGTAAATACAACGATATCAGTCAAGTTAAGATCAGAAACAAGTTTTTGTAACTTGTCCTGATAAGGTCCGCTACCGACAATCACAAGTTTGACTGATACTTGGTCACGAATCGTACTAAGCTTAGTGATAATTGCTTGAATATTTTTTTCTTCAGCTAAACGTGATAAAGATAACAACATGATATCCTGTTGTCTAATGCCAAGACTTGTACGTAGTTCAGCAACATCTGCCGGACTAATCTCTGGTCGTACAAATTTATCTAATTTTATGCCAGTTGGGATAACGCGTTTTTCGATTGACACACCGTATTGATTGATTGTATCCATTACGATATCACTAGGTGCAATCACACCGTCTACACCATGTAGATAGTTTTTGATGATATACTTGACCATACCTGGTCTAATAATTCGTCCTTTTGCAATATAATGCACATAGTCTTCATACTTGGTATGAAGTGTATGAATGACTGGTATCTTGAGTTGTCTGGCAACCAATTTACCAAGCATGCCAACGCCGAATTCAGTTTGTGTATGGATGATATCAAGATGGTAAGTCTGCGCAACTTGATAGGCAGCCACGACCCCTTTGAGGACAATGCGGCGTTCGGCTAATGAGATTAGCGGAATGCTCCGTAAGCGAATAACATTTTTTTCATCATTTTCGGGATCAACTTGCGGATCTGTTGTCGTGAAAATAAAGACGTTATGTCCCATACTTGTGAGTTGGTTGGATAAGGTTTCTATAGACGTTGCAACGCCAGAAACTTGTGGTAAGTAAGAGTCAGTGAAAAGACCAATTCTCATAATTACTCCTTTAGTGATCAAAGAATGGATAGCACAAACAATAGTTGATGCTTTAAGTAAGTGGCTGGATATTGCTTTACCGTTATGACACGATACGCATCATTACTGTCCTAAAACCTGTTGATAAGCGGCTACTAATTGTGATGAGATATTCTCTATAGAGCGACTTTCTGCGACCTGATAGCCAGCTGTACGTTTATCAATCTTACCAGCTAGTACATCTCTAAGTGCCGATGCAAATGCGTCATTACTTGAGACGAGTGTTGCTGAGGTATTATCAAGCCAACCCTCATAGACTGGTATTCGTCGTGCAACTACATGTTGATCTGAAGCAAGTGCTTCTAAGACAACAATCCCTTCAGTTTCTTCGTTTGAAGGGAAGAAGAAGATATCACTTGCGGTCATAGCACCCTCATAGACGTCCCCTTTTATGTAACCAGGGAATTCAACATTTGCGGGGTGATTTTTTGTGACGAGTTGCCTTACGGAATGTGGGATTGTCCATAGGTTTGTTTCTCCAAACCAGATAAACCTGACATCAGGCATCATCTCAGCCACTTTGACGAAATCATCGATGCCTTTTCGCTTGAAGTAAAGGGCCGCACACATGACGATTTTTTGCGTATTATCTATTTTAAAATGCTTTTTAAAAGCAAGTTCTTTTTCGATAGAACGGCTATACTTAGCGAGGTCAATCCCATTTGAAATTGCGATAATGGGTACGGTTACACCATAAGATGAGATCAGTTTTTTAGAGTATTCCGTGGGGGTGATCACAAGGTCAGCACGACTATACAAGAAGGTAAGATATCTTCTGATAAGCGGTGCTAGTAAATTTGACCCAATAAAAGAATTTCTAAAGTCTTCTTCTGTCGAGTGACCGTGATAAATGACTTTTTTACCCATTCGTTTAACGCGAAAAAGCAGCATGACGCTCTTAATGCCGTAGGTATTAATATGTGCAATATCGAAATCCTCGTGAGGATCTGTTGTGTAGTCAATGCCAGCAATCTCTAATGCGCGTTTTTGATGGTAGATTGCGCGGCCAATGCCCGATTTACGTAGGAATTTTTCGGCTTCCAAATATAATAAAATTTTCATAACTTATGTCTATTATATCAGAAAATGATAAGGAAAAATCAGACTAGCGGTGTAGATTACAAAAAAAACAAATAATTAGTAAAAAAAAAGGTATTTAATTAAAAAAGGGGTTGACCGCTTACCTGTTTTACGATATAATTATCTATGTTGCTGAGAAAGAAGGCAATAAATACTTACCCTGGTCCGTTGGTCAAGGGGTTAAGACACCGCCTTTTCACGGCGGTATCACGGGTTCGAATCCCGTACGGACTATCAGTAAACTCATGTCAGATTGGACATGAGTTTTTTTGTATTTTCAGGATAATCGGTATGTAATTTAGTTAATTAAGATATGTTATAGAAATAAGATGCGTTATAGAAAGTGGCAAATTAAAAATGTTTGCTAAGCGAAAAGAAAAGCAAGTAGATGCGATAAAAAAATTTGATGCCTTACTGACAACAGCTATAGGTGCTTGCGATCTAATACCTGAGATCAAGCAGATTTTAGAGAGCCACTATAAACAGTTTCAAAAATCTCAAGATGTAGACCGTGAACGCGCAAGCCTTTGTAATGCGCTTACTCCTTATGCGATAAATAGGACTTTGCCTAAATCTACAGGGGAGTTATATCTAGCGTTTACCCAACAGCACCTAACCCTAGACAGAATTGTGCGAGATCAGAGCCTATTAACGAGTTTGCTTATGGGTATGACGAGCATACGATAAATCGTCTGTATCATCACAATGTAAAAACGTAGCAAGCCATCATCAGCCTGCTACGTTTTTTATTGTGACGCTTTATTAGTGTAAGGATGTCTTTATTTATCAGTATTTTTCTTCTCAGCATCATCAAATTTCAACTTATCTGACGTATTATCTAGTTTAATGGTAGCAGTGTTCTCTTTACCATCACGGTAATAGGTGATTTTCATGCTATCCCCAATATTATATTTGTAAAGTGCTGTCTGGAGTTCAGTACCACTCGTTACTTTGGTGTCCCCAATTTTTGTGATGACATCATATTTTTTAAGACCAGCAGTAGCAGCAGGTAGACCATCTTGGACTTTAGCGATTACAACACCAGCAGTGACTGAGCTAGGAAGTTTGAGTTGGGATTGATTTTGCGAGCTGATGCTTGCAAGATCAAGCATTTGGACACCTAGTGCTGGACGTTTGATCTCACCATCTTTTTCAAGTTTACTGATGATGCTTACTACATCATTTGAGGGAATAGCAAATCCCATTCCTTCAACAGAAACATCACTTGAAGAGGCACCTGTTGCCGAAATTTTACTTGAGTTAATGCCGATGACTTGGCCCTCGACATTAATGAGCGCACCACCAGAGTTACCAGGATTAATCGCAGCGTCTGTCTGTAGGGCATTAATATTAATTGTCTCATTACTTTCGTTTTTCATGATGACTTGTCTTGAGAGACTAGAGATAATCCCTTCAGTTGCTGAGTTGGCGTATTGGCTGCCGAGAGGAGAGCCAATCGCGATAGCAGGTTCACCCACAGTTAGTTTTGTTGAGTCACCAAAAGTTGCCACTTTAGAGACATCTTTTGCATCCATCTTGATGACAGCTAAATCACTATAGGCATCTTTACCAACCAATGTACCTTTCACTTTATTGCCGTTAGAAAGCAGGATTTCTAGCGAGCTAGCACCGTCTACAACATGGTTATTAGTGACAACATAGGCAGTATCGCCATCTTTTTTATAGATGACCCCAGATCCTTCTGCTGCAGGTTGTTCTTTTGCGTCATCTTTCTTTGTCGTATTATCACGGTCGCCAAAGAGATCATCAATGGAAGACCCGCTTTCCGGTGCTTTTTGGTAGTTGATAACAGAGACGACAGCATCAGATACTTTACTGATTGCCTTGGTTGTGTCACTTGTGACTTTGTAGGCTGTATTATCAACCTTAGTGGCAGTACTGCTAGTATTTAGGGATGTACTAGTCGTGTTAAAGTGGTCATAAACGACGTTACCACCTAGAGCGACAGCACCACCTATGATACCAGCAGTGATTAATTTTGCAGCTGTTTTTTTATTTGTTTTCATATTTCTAATCCTTTATCCATCATTTATAATAAGCTAAGTTTACGCTATACCACTTAATCATACCTTAAAAAAGTCAGTTTGTTAATTATTTAGTCATGAGTTGACCAGATTAAGCGCTAAAAGTTACTCACACTTTTGTGGAAAAGTATGTATTTTGTGAACAACTGTGAAAAAAACAGAGAGTTTTCCACAAAATTGTGGAAAAAATAATGAAAATGTGGATAAAATACGTTTTCATCTGTTTACATTTCAATGATGTTGTGGATAAAAACAACCTGATTTTTGCTATAATAAAGTTATGAGAGTTAAAATAATCAGTGTTGGTAAGTTAAAGGAAAAATACTTGAAAGATGGTATTGCAGAATATGTCAAACGGTTATCACGTTTTGCACAGGTGGAACTGCTAGAATTAGCAGATGAAAAAACGCCAGATAATGCGTCAGATAAAGAGAATGAGCAAATTCTTTTTAAAGAAGGTCAGCGGATTTTAGCAAAAATATCAGACCGTGATTTTGTTATGGCCATGGCTATAGAAGGCAAGTTAATCTCGTCAGAAGACTTATCCACAACCTTTGATCAGGCGATGCAGCAATCTTCCACGCTTGTTTTTATTATTGGTGGTAGTCTAGGATTAGCACCAGAGGTTAAAAAAAGAGCGAATGCACTGATTAGTTTTGGTAGGATTACCCTGCCCCACCAGCTGATGCGCTTGGTTTTGACAGAACAAATCTATAGAGGGTTCATGATTAGAGAGGGAAGTCCTTATCATAAATGATAAGACTGAATCCGACAGCATGACTATTAAGGTGTTATCGCCACTAGTGAGCGTCGCCTTAGTGACTAGTAATTAAGAATGGGGAGACGAGTAGTGAATAGTAAACAGTATCGCATTTTTGAGCGTGTGCGCGTGGCGATCTTATTAGCCTTTATCAGTGGTTTTGTAGATGCTTATACATTTATGACGCAAGGTCAACGGTTCGCCGGCATGCAGACAGGTAATATGATTTATCTGATGAAACATTTGGCAGAGGGACATATCCTTAAGGCAGCAAGTTATTTGTTGCCAATCGTGGCCTTTATGTTAGGCAGTCTGTTTACCTATTTTGCGAGAAGATTTGCTGTAGCTCATAAACAGCTACGTTGGCATTCACTTGCAGGTGTCATTATTTTTGTGGGTATTTTATACACAGCCGTGATATCACAATATGTCTCGTCACAGTGGACTGTCCTGTCCTTATCTTTTATTGCAGCAGTCCAATTAGAATCCTTTAGGAAAATGCGTGGTGCACCATACACCAATACAATGATGACCGGTAACCTTAAAAATATGACCGTCTTTATCACACAAGGTTTGGTTGAAAAGAATGAGGATGTCTTAAAACGAGGTGGCTATATATTTCTGGTCATTTCAGGATTTTGTTTAGGTGTCTTCCTATCCACCGTGTTGTCTATCCAATTTTCTCAACATGCGCTGTATGCGATCTTACCTGTTGTCTTGGGGGTTAACATCGTGCTTTATAAGGAAAAAAAGGACGTTATTAAGTAAGTATTTCAGGAATGCTAGCTTAGTCTATTGACTAAACCATTATCTATTTCAGATCATTCAGGGTTGCGAAAGTGCAATACTTGAATTATCTGTTTTTTTATACTTTTTAGAGATAACAGCAATAGAGCAGGAGTCAAAAAAATATAGCGCTCTAGGCTAAGACGCTATAATTGACGTAATTGGTGCATGTTAAGGTGGGTTATGTTAAGCTAACTAGAGTCGTTTTTTTGTATCATAGCGCGTAAAACATAACTTTACTAAGTAAGGCGTGATAAGACTGAGGGGGATGATGATTAAGTAGGCAAATAGCCAGGACGTCAGCCAACCTTGTATAGAAAACGGATGTATACCTTGCGAAATGATCGTCATCATAAAAGACAGAACGCACGTATTAATCAAACTGATACTTAATTTTTCTATTAGTCTTCTAAAGATCTTTCATCCCCTCTCGCCAAGAGTTAAAGGCCAGTTTGCCACCGTTTTTTTTATAGGCTGCATTTGACACCGCTCGCTCCCACGGATTTTTGCTAAGATATGAGATAGTATTGCTGTCTCCAGTTATGTGTTGGGCGTAATAGGGAGCCCAAATAGGGCCGTAAGCAGGTTCATCATCTACAATATTATAAATACCAGTAGGTAAGGATATTGCCAGTATAGCGGCTGTTACAGCATCCTGGATATGAATGAAATTTGTGATGCCATGACTTACTTTAGCAGTGCCATCTAAAAATTGCTGATGGATATCCCCATTTTTTGCGTACCAAGTGTCCTCACCATATAAGGTACCATATCTTAAAATAACATGTTGCGCTAGTTGTTGTGTCGCCTTTTCTAAGGCTAGTATGCCATCGATTGTTGTTTTCCTAGGAAAGTCTGCTGCTAAATCTAAGGGCGTGTCTTCTGTTGTCGTTTCTTTTCCGGCTTTATATGCCCAGGAAATACTTTGTGAGATGAGTTTCTCAACATGATAAGCAAGTGAAGCTGCTACGATGTGTTGTGTGCCAATCTTCCGGATCGTTGCATTGTCTTGACTACTTAGGTGCTTTAAATCAGTTACTTGATGGATAATGATAGTCGGTTGAAATGTTTTAACCATGTCAAAGACAAAGGCTTTATCACGAATATCCCCGATATATGCGCGTGCATTAAGTGTATGCAGCATATCTGCACCTGATTTTGTTCTTGTTAATCCAGCCACGTCGTGAATTTTTGCTAAATGTTTTATGATACGCTTGCCTAAAACACCGGTGGCACCTGTAATTAATATTTTCATATATCCTCCTGTTCAGTTTGATTGTAACATGCTGTAAACTTTGATACAATCATATATAAATGAATCTGTATGGGGACAAAAAGGACGTGTCATGACTAAATATGAGCAAATTATTGATGATATAAAAGCGATGATACAAGCCGGTGATCTGGTTCAGGGAGACAGGCTGCCAGCAATACGTACCTTAAGTGAGGCATATGGGTGTAATAAGGATACTGTAAGTAAAGCCTTATTAGCATTGAAGTATGAAAATATCATCTACTCAAAAGAAAAAAGTGGTACTTATGTGTTGCAGGGGAATATCACGTCGGATAGTGAGTTATCAGACGTGATAGATTTCGGGAATGCCATGCCCGATGCGCGCTTATTTCCTTATGCTGATTTTAGACAGTGCCTTGATCAAGCCATCCAAACAAAACAGGCAAAATTATTTACTTACCATCTAAATCATAAAGGACTTGATGACTTAGTAGACGCACTCTATCTTTATCTTAAACAAGAGCAAGTCTATACACAAAAAGAGAGGATACTTATAACGACTGGTATCCAGCAGGCACTCTACATCTTAAGCCAAATCCCTTTTCCAAATGATAAATCGGTCATCCTTATTGAGCAACCAACCTATCATATGATGAACCAGTTACTTGTGGCGGAAAAAATAGAGTTTGAAACCATATATCGTGATCATAATGGCGTCGATCTTCATGAGCTAGAGCAGCTATTTAAGACAAAGTCGATCAAATTTTTTTATACGATTCCGCGGTTTTCAAATCCTCTAGGTACTTTTTACACGGCAAAACAAAAGCAGAAAATCATCTCCTTAGCAGAACAGTATGATGTTTATATAGTAGAAGATGACTATTTATCAGATTTTGAGGTGAATCACAATAATTTGCCATTGCATTATTATGATGTTAATCAACGTGTCATTTACTTAAAATCTTTTTCAAAAATTATTTTTCCAGCCCTAAGGATAGGATGCTGTGTTTTACCAGAAGCAATAATAGAGACATTTCTAGCAAAAAAAGTATTAATTGATTATGATACAAACTTGATTACCCAGATGGCTCTAGCGCTCTATTTAGATAGTGGCATGTTTGATAAACATAGAAAAGAGTTGGCTAAAATATATCGAAAGAAAGCACGCGCTTTACACCAAACTTTACGGGATCTTGGCTATGCGCCAAATCATTTTGATAAGACTTTAGATACGAAGTTCGTCTTTCAACTCAAAGATGATGTAGCAATTCATGAGATAGAAAGACAGCTAATACAGGAAAACATTAGCGTCGATTTTATTATTAGAAATTTTATACAGCTACCTCAAAAGCACTATATCAAGATAGATGTTCGTAACATGGCACAAAAAAAGATAGCAGAAAATGTCAAAAAATTAGTTGCAATTATACATGAATCAGTCAGAATAGATGGTTAAACTTTACGATTTTAGTTGTGTACGACTAATAAGGGCTAAACCAGTGATAATAGTTGAACCAAATGTATTGACAAAGCTAGATAGCATGATAGAATAGTAACAATATCAAATTGTCAAGCAAGAAATTGCTTATTATAATATAGGAAAGAAGGAACCATTTCGATGTCAAATTGGGATACTAAATTTTTGAAAAAAGGCTATACTTTTGATGATGTACTGCTTATTCCTGCTGAGAGTCATGTGCTACCAAACGAGGTAGACATGAAAGTTCAGCTTGCACCCAACTTGCTTTTAAATGTTCCGATTATTTCGGCGGCGATGGACACTGTTACTGATAGTGCTATGGCAATCTCTATGGCGCGCCAGGGTGGTATGGGTGTCGTGCATAAGAACATGACGATTACCGAGCAGGCTGATGAAGTGCGTAAAGTGAAACGCTCAGAGTCTGGTGTGATTACGGATCCTTTCTTCTTAACACCGACAGACACCATTCAAGCAGCAGAAGACTTGATGTCGATGTACCGTATTTCAGGTGTGCCGATTGTTGAAACGCTTGCCAATCGCAAACTTGTGGGTATCTTGACCAACCGTGACTTGCGTTTTGTTGAGGACTATACACAAGAAATTAAAAACGTGATGACATCTGATGCCTTAGTCACTGCACAAGTTGGCACGACCTTGAAAGAAGCAGAGTCATTGCTTCAAAAACACAAGATTGAAAAATTACCATTGGTTGATGGTGAAGGCCGTTTGTCTGGGTTGATTACTATCAAAGATATCGAGCGTGTGATTGAGTTTCCAAATGCTGCAAAAGATGCCAAAGGCCGTTTGTTGGTTGCGGGTGCTGTAGGGGTGTCATCTGATACATTTGAACGTGCAGAAGCTTTATTTGCAGCTGGTGCGGATGCGATCGTAATCGATACTGCACATGGTCATTCAGCAGGTGTCCTACGCAAAATTTCAGAGATTCGTGCACATTTTCCAGATCGGACATTAATCGCAGGAAATATCGCAACAGGTGAAGGTGCACGTGCTTTATACGATGCTGGTGTGGATGTGGTTAAAGTCGGAATTGGTCCTGGTTCTATCTGTACGACACGTGTTGTTGCAGGTGTTGGTGTCCCTCAAATCACAGCCATCTATGATGCGGCAGCTGTGGCGCGTGAGTATGGTAAGACAATCATCGCCGATGGTGGTATCAAGTATTCAGGTGATATCGTGAAAGCATTAGCAGCAGGTGGAGATGCTGTTATGCTAGGGTCTATGTTAGCTGGAACGGATGAATCACCAGGCGAATTTGAAATCTACCAAGGGCGTAAATATAAAACGTACCGTGGTATGGGTAGTCTATCAGCTATGAAAAAAGGCTCATCAGATCGCTACTTCCAAGGTGGCGTTAACGAAGCAAACAAATTAGTACCAGAAGGTATCGAAGGACGCGTGGCTTACAAAGGCTCTGCAACAGATATCGTTTTCCAAATGCTCGGCGGCCTCAAAGCAGGTATGGGCTATACGGGAGCAGCTGATATCCAAGCCTTGCATGACCATGCACAATTTATCGAGATGTCAGGTGCCGGCTTGAAAGAAAGTCATCCACATGATGTTCAAATTACAAAAGAAGCACCTAACTATTCCGTTCATTAAGCAATAGTTATAGCTAAAAAATAAGAAGAACTAGCGAGATGATTCGCTAGTTTTTTATTATCAAAAAGTTGTGATGCTATATATTGATAAGTTAAACTAAAATTTGCATCATACTGTAGTGGTAAGGTCATTTTTACCTATTTTTGGTTTATCTACTGTCCTAAGTAAAAAATATGAAAAAGCGTTTGACAACGCTTACAATTAGTGATAGTATGGATATAGGAATAAGGATAGTTATTATTAAGTTAAGCTAGACCGAAAATTGATGGGTATACTGTCACTTTTTTGGTCTATTTTTTGTTGGATTGGGTATAGGACTGATGGAGATTAAAAAAATCCTCAACAATAATGTTGTCATCTCTTTAAAAGGGAATTCTGAGGTCGTCGTCATGGGACGTGGTCTTGCGTATGGTAAAAAAATAGGTGATCTATTATTAGCCGAAAATATCGAGAAAGTCTATGAATTATCTGGTGATGGCCAAAGTCGTGTGACAGATTTATTGTCGGGCATTCCAGATGAAGTACTCGAAATTGCAGATGCTATTACAACATTTGCCAAAGAGACGATAGCTGGTAAAATTAATGACTCGCTATTTCTAACATTAGCTGACCATATTAATGGGGTTGTGATTCGTCTGCAGGACGACATCGTCGTTAAAAATTTTCTGCTTTGGGATATCAAACGATTTTTTCCTGAGGAGTATGCCATTGGTAAAAAGGCAATTGAACAAATTTCACTCAAATATGGCATCAAGCTGGATGAAGATGAAGCGGGTTTTATCGCCATGCATATCGTCAATAGTGAGCTTGGGAGTCGGAATTCGTCAGCAGCAAGTCAGTTGACAAAGTTGATTGAAGAGATTGTCACGATTGTTAAGTATAGTCTGCAGGTGTCTCTGAACGAAGAAGATATTTATTACCAGCGTTTCATGACACATCTTAGATTCTTTGCTGAGCGTGTCCTATCTAAAAAGGTTAGTACCAAGCCTGATGAAATGGATGATGCCTTGTTTGAGATGATTGCCTTTAAATATCCTCAAGCTTATCGTACAACTCAGAAGATTTCAGGTTTTCTACTTCAAACACTTGATTATCATGCATCACATGATGAACAGATGTATCTAACGATTCATCTAGCACGGATTATTGAAAAAGAATAGTCCATTTTACACTTAACACAGTTCATCCCGGAGGGTTACAATCAGATGGCCTCATCTAAATTATATGTCGAGTAATCGCTCGATCATTCTTTAGGAGGTCCCCACGATGGGAAAATATGAAGCGTTGGCGAAGATAATCGTCAAACAAGTCGGTGGTAAGGAAAATGTTAATTCCTTAACAAATTGCATTACACGTCTCAGGTTTAAACTTAAGGACGAGAGTAAGGCGAATACGGATGCACTCAAAAACACAGATGGTATCGTAACAGTCATGCAGGCAGGTGGGCAGTATCAGGTGGTTATCGGCAATCATGTCCCAGATGTTCGGCAAGATGTCGACACTGTGCTTGGCGTTTTGGAGCCCGAGACAACTGGTGGCACTAAGGTCAATCTGTTCGATGGTTTTGTGGATATTATTTCCAGTATCTTCCAGCCGATCCTTGCTCCCTTATCTGCTGCAGGTATGTTAAAAGGCTTAAATGCCATTTTGTCATTTGCACTTGGTGCTAGTTTCTCGGGTACTTCAACCTATGCTGTCTTTAATGCCATGGGTGATGGCTTGTTCTTGTTTTTACCTATCTTCATCGGCTACACGGCTATGAAAAAATTCGGTGGCTCTCCGTTTCTGGGCATGATGATTGCTTCCAGTATGGTCTACAAAGGCTTTATTGACGGATCTGCTACGAAAGTGTTTGAAGCAGCCGGTGGCATGGATTTCTTTGGTATTCCGTTTTCTATTCCAGCTGCGGGATATGGCTCCACAGTCATGCCGATGATTGCGGCAGCCGCATTGGCAGCTGTTTTGGAAAAACAGTTTAAGAAAGTGATACCGGATGTTGTTAAACTATTCTTAGTCCCTTTCTTAACTGCTCTCATCGTTATTCCTTTGACCTTCTTAATCATCGGTCCAGTGATGAATTTTGCTGCGGATGGACTAGGTAATGGTTTACTCGCCATATTGGATTTTAATCCCATTATATTTGGTGTGATTATCGGATTTGGGTGGCAGGTTCTGGTGATGTTTGGCCTACATTGGGCTCTGATTCCTTTTGTGATTATGTCCTTATCTCAAGGCATTCCGACGTCACTGATAACAGGTGCTACTAGTGTCGCCATGGCACAAACTGGCGCTGTTCTTGCAGTACTAGTCAAAACCAAAAATGACAAGTTAAAAGAACTCGCTATCCCAGCCTTTATTTCAGGTATCTTTGGCATTACAGAGCCGGCGATTTATGGGATTACCTTACCGAAAAAGAAACCTTTCTGGGTCTCTTGTGCCGTTGGTGGCGTGACAGGTGCCTTTGCTATGGGATTAGGGATTAAAACACAACAAATGGGTGGTCTTGGCATTTTCAAGTACACCTCGCTTATCCCTAAAGACGGTAGTATGAAAAATGTCGTATATGCAGTTGTCTTGGATATCATTGCAGTGATAGCGGCATTTGCTTTAACTTATATGATAGGGTTTGAAGATGATGCACCAACGACTAAGTTATCAAAAGAAGCAGCGAAACTAGCTGCGACTGGTAAAAAAAGTCAAGTTAGCGAACTAGTTGAATATGACATCTTTTCTCCACTGGCAGGTGATGTCTTACCTTTGAGTGAGGCAGAAGATGCAGCATTCTCGGAAGGATTATTAGGTCAAGGTCTTGTGATACGGCCAACAATCGGTGAGATTAAGGCACCATTTGATGGTGTTGTGATGACACTGTTTCCTACAAAACATGCGATTGGTTTGATTTCAGACAAGGGAACGGAATTGCTGATTCATATCGGTATTGATACGGTTGAGCTAGAGGGTCAATACTATGACGCGTTTGTGACACAAGGTCAAGCAGTCAATCGTGGTGATAAGTTGATCACATTTGACATTGCTGCTATAGAGGCAGCAGGTTTTAATACACAAACGCCGGTGATCGTGACAAATAGTCAAACACTATCTAAAATCGAGATGACTGATCAGCTCAAGGTATCACCGGCTGATCGATTGTTTAAGATAGGCTTAGCAAACAGCTGAGACAAGTAGTGTGTTTAACTTACTAGAGAGGAAAAAATAATGGCATTTAAAACAGGATTCTTATGGGGTGGCGCAACCGCTGCCAATCAATTTGAAGGCGGTTACAATGAAGGCGGACGTGGTCTGTCAGTTGCGGATTTAAAAACAGGAGGCGACGTCAATACGCCGAGGCGCTTTACCTCAACTATAGAAAAAGAGACCTACTATCCAAGTCACCAAGCGATTGACTTTTATCATCACCACAAGGCTGATATTGCATTATTCGGTCAGATGAATTTTAATGTCTTTAGAATGAGTATTTCATGGTCTAGAATCTTCCCACAAGGAGATGAGTTAGTCCCAAATGAAGCGGGTTTGCAGTTCTATGATACGATCATCGACGAGTTAATAGAGAATGGGATGACACCTTTGATCACCCTATCTCATTTTGAAATACCGATGGGGCTTGTCGAAAAATATAGTGGTTTTTCGGATAGACGCGTGATTGACATGTATGTGCGCTATGCACAAACTGTGATGACACGTTACAAAGACAAAGTGACCTACTGGTTGACCTTTAATGAGATGAACTTTGGGACGATGGGCCGTGGCGAGCTAACCACTCTAGGTATGAATCCTAAAGATGAGGCAATCTATCCAAATGGTCAGACTGAAAATGAAAAAGTACGCTTCCAAGCGCTACATCATGCGCTTGTGGCAAGTGCTAAAGTCGTGAAACTAGGCCATGACATCAATCCAGATTTCAAGATTGGCTGCATGATTTGTCATATTACCAGTTATCCCTTGACACCTAATCCGGTAGATATTTTAGAGCAAAAAGAATTTGATTTACGTTTTACAAAATTCGTGGGAGATGTTCAAGTCAGAGGGGAATACCCAAGTTATATGACCGCTCACCTCAAGAAAAAAGATAGCTTTCCAGTTTTTGAGGCAGAAGATGCAGCTATTCTTAAGGCGGGTACCGTCGATATGTATACCTTCTCCTATTACATGAGTGTATGTATTACGCTAGACGAGACTGCGGCTGAAACAAATGGCAATCTGATGGGAGGAAAGGCCAATCCTTACCTTGAATCCAGTGAATGGGGCTGGCAGATTGATCCCACTGGGTTAACCTATACGCTATTGGATCTGCAAGATCGTTACGGCTTGCCGATGATGGTTGTTGAAAATGGCTTGGGATTTGCTGATGAGTTGCGGCCAGATGGTACGATCGTAGATGATTATCGGATCGACTATATGAGACAGCACATTGTCGCAATGGATGCGGCTGTTGAAAAAGGTGTTGACTTGTTGGGCTACACGATGTGGGGCCCGATTGATCTTATTTCCGCAGGTACTGGAGAAATGAAAAAACGATATGGCTTCATTTATGTCGATATGAATAATGATGGCACTGGTAGCTTGAAGCGCTACAAGAAAAAATCATTTGACTGGTACAAGCAGGTCATCACGAGTAATGGACGCGATTTGTAACTGATTATCATTAAATTTGCGTCCTGTTTTAAGTAATACTTGATTAAGTTCACCCCGGATGGTTACATTAAGTTGGCCAAACCTAAAATATATCGGGCAATTGCCCACACAAAATTTTAGGAGGTCCCTACTATGGGAAAATATGAAGCATTGGCGAAAAAAATCGTCGACGAAGTTGGTGGTAAAGACAATATTAACAGTCTGACACATTGCATTACACGGTTACGTTTTAAACTCAAAGATGAGTCAAAGGCGCATGATGATGTGCTGAAAAACATGGACGGTGTTGTTACTGTTATGAAAGCTGGAGGTCAATATCAAGTTGTTATCGGTAACCATGTTCCAGCTGTCTATGATGATGTACTTGCTGTAGCGGGTATCTCAGGATCTGGTTCAGAAGATGACGGCCCAGCTGAAAAGCAAAAGCCATTTGATGCGATTATCGATGTTATTTCTAGCTGTTTCCAACCATTCCTAGGTGCACTTTGTGCTGCAGGTATGATTAAGGGGATTAACGCCCTGTTGATTTTTTTCAAACTATATGAAAATACATCAGGAACGTATATCACGCTAAATGCAATCGGGGATGCTGTTTTCTACTTCCTACCTTTGTTTGTAGCATTAACAGCATCACGCAAATTCAAATTATCAGAATACACAGGTCTAGCTCTCGGGGCAGCCTTAGTTTATCCAGCTATCCAACAGTCTGCTATCGTTGTCAAAGGTGCTAAACCACTTGGTGCAATTTTTGGTATTGACTATTACACAACTTTTGCAGGTATTCCATTAATTGCAAATAACTACACGTCATCAGTTATTCCAATTATCTTTATCATTTGGTTGGCATCGAAAATTCAAAAATGGGCGAAAAAAGTAATCCCTGAGTTAGTTGCGACTTTCTTTGTACCGATGGTTGTCTTATTGGTTACGATGCCAATTGGTTTCCTTGTTGTAGGACCGATTATCAGTCTCTTAACAGAATTATTGAATTCAGGCTTTAACTCAGTATATGGTTTCTCACCTATTTTATTCGGTCTCCTTGTAGGTGGTCTATGGCAAATCCTGGTTATCTTTGGCTTACACTGGGCACTTATCCCAATGCTTATGGCACAACTTGGTGAACAAGGCTGGTCAAATATCCTAGGTGGTCAATTTGCAGCAAGTTTCGCACAAATTGCTGTACTCATGGCGCTAATGTTTAAAATTTACAAGAAGAAAGATCGTCAATTGATTGTTCCGTCTATTATCTCAGGTATTGCTGGTGTTACAGAGCCTGCAATTTACGGGATTACCTTACCACGTGTTAAACCTTTTGTCATCTCATGTATTGCAGCAGCGACTGCTGGTGCTTATGCGGGCATGATGAATGTCACGACCTATATGATGGGTGGTCTTGGGATTTTTGCACTACCAACTATGATTTCAAATGGCAGAGATGGCACTGCAAATGGTGCGATTGGCTCTGTCATTCATGCAGTACTTTCAGCGCTTATCGGCATGGTTGTTGCCTTTGTACTGACGATGATTTTTTGTGAAAAAGAATATGATGAAGAAATTATGGAAGTTGCACCAACGATCGACCCAGCTACTAAAACTAAGGGGATTGCCCCTGAAAGTATTAGCTCGCCTGCCACTGGTGACCTTTTACCACTTCGTGAAGCTGGAGATGCAGCGTTCTCAGAAGGTCTCCTTGGCCAAGGTGCGGTGATTATACCGACTGTAGGAGAAGTTGTTGCACCCTTTGATGGGATTGTGATGACACTCTTCCCAACCAAGCATGCGATAGGCTTGATTTCAGATAAAGGAACGGAGCTGCTCATACACGTTGGCATTGATACAGTTCAACTTGATGGTAAATATTTTGAAGCGTTTGTCAAACAAGGTGATGTTGTTAAAAAAGGTCAAAAATTAGTTGCTTTTGATATCAAAGCTATTGAAGCTGCGGGCTTTAATACACAAATTCCAATTATTGTAACAAATACACAGGATTACAGTAAAGTTGATGTAAAAGCAGCTAAACACATCACGCCAGGGACACAGTTTATAGCTGTGGCTTAAAATGCTAGGCTAAGACATCATAGACGTAATTGGCTAGTAATCAACTCATCTAGTTCAGGATGACGATCAAAAAGAGGAGATAAAATGACATTTAAACAAGATTTTTTATGGGGTGGTGCAACAGCTGCTAATCAACTAGAAGGTGCTTTCGATGTAGCAGGTAAAGGCTTATCAGTTGCTGATGCCATGCCTGGTGGTAAAAGTCGGATGCAAATACTAGGATCAGATACCTTTGATTGGTCAATCGACGCTGATAAATATATGTATCCAAACCATAAAGGAATTGATCATTATCATCGATTTAAAGAGGACATCGCGCTTTTTGCTGAGATGGGATTTAAATGTTATCGTTTCTCTATCGCCTGGTCACGTATTTTCCCAATGGGTGATGAAACAAAAGCCAATGAAGCAGGCCTTGCTTTTTATGAGCAAGTTATCGACGAATGTCTCAAATATGATATTGAGCCTGTTATCACGATTTCTCACTATGAAATGCCCCTGAATTTAGCTAAGGCTTATGGCGGTTGGAAAAACAGAGAAATTGTTGGCTTTTATGAAAATTTTGCAAAAGCCGTTTTAACACGCTTCCACACAAAAGTTAAGTATTGGATGACTTTCAATGAAATCAACAGTGCGATTGCCTTGCCAGCATTGTCTCAAGGTATGGTTGCGACGACCGGTGGTGATCAACAACAAAACATTTTCCAAGCATGGCACCATCAATTCGTTGCGAGTTCACTCGCAGTTAAAATAGGTCACGAGTTAAATCCTGACCTACAAATTGGGTGTATGATTATTTACGCAACAACGTATAGTTATGATTCAAATCCAGTCAATCAAGTTGCAACGATGTTGCAAAACCAAGCCTTTAATTATTTCTGTGCTGACGTACAAGTTCGAGGAGAATATCCTGCCTATACACAAAAACTATTTAAAGAAAAAGGTGTGAGCCAACTAGCTATCGAAGATGGCGATTTAGCCTTGCTAAAAGCATATACAGTTGACTATGTTGGCTTTAGCTATTATATGTCTGCCGTTCAAAATGTAACTGACAAAGATGCGGATACAGTCGATGGTAACATTCTTGGCGGTGTTAAAAATCCTTTCCTTGAAGCGAGTGATTGGGGTTGGCAGATTGATCCAACTGGCTTGAGAATCGCCCTGAATGACTTACATGGTCGTTACCAAGTGCCACTTTTCATCGTAGAAAATGGCTTAGGTGCATATGATAAAGTGGAAGCTGATGGCACGATCAATGATGATTACCGGATTGATTATCTGGCTAAGCATATCCAAGCGATGTCAGATGCTGTCGAAGACGGTGTTGAGCTCATGGGTTATACACCATGGGGCTGTATTGACCTAGTGAGTGCATCAACAGGTGAGATGAGCAAACGTTATGGCTTTATTTATGTTGATCTTGATGACAATATCGAAGGGACAGGAAATAGAAGCAAGAAAAAATCATTTGAGTGGTATAAAAAAGTGATTGCAACTAAAGGAGAAGACTTAACAAATGACTAAAAAAATTGCATTTTTCGATGTAGATGGCACACTAGTTGGGGATGCTGGGATACCAACACAAACAACAATAGATGCCATCCGTCAATTTCAAGCGCAGGGACATCTGGCCATGGTTTGCACAGGTCGATCAAAACCAGAAATTCTACCAGAAATAATGGCGATAGGATTTGATGGGATTATCGGTGCTGGTGGTGGCTTCATCTCTATTGGTGAGGATATTATTCATCATCACACCATGCCTGAAGCTGATGTTCGAGAAATTATCCAATTTTTTAAAGCAAATGAGATTGAGTATTATCTAGAGTCAAATTCTGGCTTGTTTGGTAGTGACAACTATTCTGAGAAAATTACGGAAACGATTGCTGAATATACCAATCGTAACCTAGCAGAAACGATAAGTTTACGTGAAAAATTTTCATGGTTTGATCAGTTGATTGCATCATTTGCAAATCAGCCGATTGATTATGCAGACGTTAATAAGATTTCATTTATTAATAATCGCTTTGCATACCAATCAATTGCAGATAAATTTGGTCATCAATTTGAAATGTTTAATATGACAGTCCCGTTTTTTGGTAAAGAAAGTGGTGAAATTGCGGTTAAAGGTAATGATAAAGAGACTGCGATAACGATTGTATTGGATAAATTGGGGCTGACTAAAGCGGATGCAATTTCTTTTGGTGATGCGAATAATGATCTAGCAATGTTTCGTGCATGTGGCTATAATATTGCCATGGGAAATGGGACAGAAGAACTTAAGGCGGCAGCTGACGAGGTGACGAGTGATGTCGACCACGACGGAATTGCCGTAAGTTTAGAAGCCAATCAGTATTTTAAAATGTAAAGAAAAGGAGAATTAACAAATGGGATTTCCAAAAGGATTTTTATGGGGAGGGGCTACAGCAGCCAATCAGTGTGAAGGCGGCTATAACGAAGGCGGACGTGGTCTTGCTAATGTTGATGTCGTACCATTAGGAGAAGATCGTTTTCCAATCATCACGGGTAAAATGAATCACCTAGCTTTTGATGAGGACCACTTTTATCCGGCTAAAGAAGCGATTGATATGTATCATCATTTTAAAGAAGATATCA
This sequence comes from Pseudolactococcus piscium, assembly GCF_002441695.1. Lineage (GTDB taxonomy): Bacteria > Bacillota > Bacilli > Lactobacillales > Streptococcaceae > Pseudolactococcus > Pseudolactococcus piscium. Next base: position 10,199 of record NZ_JXJW01000007.1, on the reverse strand, counting down.
AGTTGTTTGGTGAGATGGGATTTAAAACCTATCGGCTATCTATTGCCTGGTCTCGTATCTTCCCCAAAGGTGATGAGGCAGAACCAAATGAAGCTGGCTTGAAATTCTATGAAGATCTATTTAATGAATGTCATAAATATGGCATTGAACCTTTAGTGACGATTACACATTTTGACTGCCCAATTCATTTAATTAAAGAATACGGTGGTTGGAAAAATAGAAAGCTCGTTGATTTCTATGAAAACTTAGTGCGTGTCTTGTTTACGCGTTATAAAGGATTGGTCAAATACTGGTTGACATTCAACGAAATTAATATGATTCTTCATGCCCCTTTCATGGGTGCTGGCTTAACATTTGAAGATGGGGAAGACCAAGAACTTGCAAAATATACAGCAGCTCACCATGAGTTGTTGGCAAGTGCACGTGCGACAAAAATTGCTCATGAGATTGACCCTGAAAACCAAGTTGGGTGTATGATGGCGGGTGCAGTTTATTACCCATATTCATGTCGTCCTGGGGATGTTTGGGCAGCTTATGAAGATGCGCGTGACGAATACTATCTGATCGATGTACAAGCGCGTGGTGAATATCCAAGATATTTCCTCAAACGGTTGGAACGTAAGGGGATTGTGCTGCCTATTGAAGACGGAGATTTGGCTTTCTTGAAAGCAAACACAGTCGACTTTGTATCCTTTAGCTACTATGCAACGCGTGTCTCTGTTGGTGATGATAATGATGAAGTAGAATTTACAGCTTCAAATATCTTTGACTCAGTTAAAAATCCATATCTTGAATCAAGTGAATGGGGCTGGCAAATTGACCCACTCGGTTTCCGTACGACCTTGAACAGTCTTTATGACCGTTATCAAAAACCACTATTTGTCGTAGAAAATGGTCTAGGCGCAGTTGATACACCTGATGAAAATAGTTATGTAGCAGATGATTATCGTATTGATTATATGGCAAAACATGTTGATGCCATGCGTGATGCGATCGATATCGACGGTGTCGAAGTGCTCGGTTATACCTCATGGGGCTGTATTGACCTTGTTTCTGCGGGTACTGGCGAAATGAAAAAACGGTATGGCTTTATCTATGTGGATCGTGATAATGAGGGGAATGGTACCTTGAAACGTACGCCTAAAAAATCATTTAACTGGTACAAGCAAGTCATCGCAAGTAATGGTGAAGATACATCTTGGAAAAAGGACTAGTCTCATATGAAAAAGTTGTCTTAGGACAGCTTTTTTTTGAACTTGTGCTTGCCTAGTTGCTTTTTATAGTCAAAACAGTTACACTTATAAACGTTGGGTTTTTTAAGCCTAATGTTAATCATGTGTTAATTAGTAGTAACTTATTAAATAAAAAGGAAATCGATATATGGAAGGCATTTTGCTAGCACTAATTCCTATGGTGTCATGGGGATCAATTATTTTTGTTTCAAGTAAAATTGGCGGCAATGCAAATCAGCAGACGTTTGGTATGACATTAGGTGCCTTTGTTTTTGCACTTGTTGTCTTTGCTGTTAGGCAACCAAAGCTAGATTTAACAACGATTCTGATCGGTCTAGTCGGTGGTGGCCTATGGTCAATTGGTCAAAATGAACAGTTTAAGGCTGCTAAATTTATGGGCGTTTCTGTTGCAGGACCGTTGTCAAGTGGGGCGCAACTCGTGATTGGCTCACTAATCGGTGTTCTCGCTTTCGGGGAATGGTCAAAGCCGGTTCAATATCTACTGGGTAGCATCGCGATTATTGTGCTTGTGATTGGGTTTTATTTTTCGTCTCGTAAGGACCCCAATACTGAAAGCGTATCTGGTCAACAGCATCTAGGAAAAGGGCTACGCTCCATCGCCTATTCAACCTTTGGTTATGTCTTGTATGCGACGCTATTTAATAACTTATCCGACCTTATTTTTCATGTCAAAATAGATACATTGACAGTTATTCTGCCTATGTCAGTTGGTATGATGATTGGTGCCTGGATAATTGCAGGTGGTAAAATTAAACTTGAACCGGTTGTTTTCAAAAATATTCCAGTTGGGTTGATGTGGGGTCTAGGTAATGTCTTTATGTTGCTGGCTGCGGCAAAGGCAGGGCTTGCTATTGCTTTCTCGTTTTCACAACTTGGCATTATCATCTCGACAATTGGTGGCATTCTATTTCTCGGGGAGAAAAAGACAAAATTGGAATTACGCTATGTTGTGATTGGGACTGCATTATTCATTATTGGTGCGATACTATTAGCGATTGTTAAAATACAATAACCTTAAAGCATGAGATCTGACTAGTCGGACCTCATGCTTTGTCTTATTAACGATATGCTACAATATAGATATGATACAAGCCTATTTTAATATTTTCGCTATTTTTGCCATGATGTTTGTTGGCTATTTCTTATCCTATAAGAAATGGTTTGATCGTCATACGGCAGATGTCTTTTCAAAAATGGTATTAGGTCTAGCCTTACCTTTTGAAATGTTTATCACACTCACACAGAAATTCTCTAGAGGAGAATTTCTAAACCTATTTGCTAGTATCGTTGTGCCTGTTTTATCCATGGTTTTAAGCTACTGGGTTTCAAAAGGTATGGCTACCTTACTAAGTGTTGACAAACATCTTCTAGGAACATTTAGCACGATGTTTACATGTAGTAATACGATTTTCATAGGGTTGCCGATTAACATGGCGATCTTTGGTAGTCAAGCTGTGCCCTATGTCTTGATTTACTATATCGCAAATACCACATTTTTTTGGACTTGGGGCATATACAAGATTTCCCAGGATTCTCAAACTTTTGCTCATGTAGCAGTAGCCCAATCATTTAGCCTTATTGACGGCCTGAAAAAGCTATTGAATCCTGCCATGCTTGGCTTTTTAGTCGGTATTGCCTGGTTGTTGACGGGTGTCAAAGTACCACTTGCTTTGGCAAATTTTTCGACCTATATCGGCAATCTAACGACCCCGTTGTCAATGTTTATTATAGGGATTACGGTCTATTTTTTAGGAATTAGAACACTAAAATTGAATAAGGCAATCGTTGGTGTATTACTAGGGAGATTTATTATTTCTCCTTTGCTCATTATCTTAATCACTCGCGTGATACAGTTGCCAGATATGATGGTTAAAGTCTTCTTCATACAATCTGCTATGCCTATTCAGAATTCAGTTCCTATTTTGGCTAGACTCTATCATGCAGATGTGGCATTTGCAACGTCAACGCTAGGCTATACAGTCTTATCTTATTTAGCAGTTGTTCCGATGTTACTCGCTATCATGCAGCTAATATAAGCAATCATGATAGCGAGTAACATGAAAATGCGTTAAAAAAATCCGCTTGGCATGTTAATTGCTGCCAAGCGGATTTTGTTTATAATTTGTCATTTACAAATTTCACAAAGTGATTCCACATAATCTTAACGGAATTACTTCTCGCAACAGCACTTGTTGCTGTCAAATGTAGGTCTTCTCCATCAAATCCTGGTAGGTAGCCTAGCTTGTCTTTAATATGAAAAGTTACCTTGACAAGCTTTTGATTTTTGGCAATTGCAGCAGTTACTTTGTCGTTTTGTTTTTTATTGAATGTGATTGCAGTCGTTGTACCTGTACCAGCCATTGGGACCACAGCGGAGAAGTCTTTTTCTGGCACAACATTAACTTGATTACGTTGTCCATCGACAACCGTCAATTGGGTCGGTGCATCAGGACTGTCCATTTTAATCCCTTTGGCTGCAAATGTATGGGTTTGCCAAGTACCATAGACATAGTTCATGAGTGCACCAGTTGCTGTAAAACGTGCTAATTGGTCAGCATCAGCATTGTCAGCATTTAAGACAACCGTGATAATACGGAAGCCGTTTTGAACCGTTGTTGCGACAAAACAGGCGCCTGCTAAAGCAGTTGTCCCTGTTTTTAAGCCATCAACTCCTGGTCTGGCTGCTGGGAGTCCAGGTAACATATAGTTATAAGTGGCTAGTGTTTGTTTAGAAGGACCATTAGCGTCAAAGGGTTCAGTTGCTTTTTGGCTGGTTTCTAAAACATCTGGAAAATCAGCAATTAAATGTTGGGCAACGATGGCAACATCTTGTGCAGACAATTCATTTTCATCTGTTGATGATGAACCAGGGTAAATATTTTCACCAAGTACACTATTGTTTAGGCCAGATGCATTGACTAGTTTGGCATCTGTAATCCCCCAGTAGGCTAATTGGGTTTTCATTAAATCGACGAATTTGGGTTCTGTTCCACCAATTTTTTCAGCTAGTGTGATCGCAGCTGAATTGGCTGATTGGATCATAGCAGCGTTGAACAAATCACGAACTGTGAATGCTTCGTCTTTATCCATGACAGCAATGTTAGACGCTTCTGGATTTTGGGTCAAGTTATAAGCGTAATCACTCATTTTAATTTTATCATCCCAATTTAGTTTGCCTTTTTTAATGGCATCAAGTGTCATATAAATTGTGATGATTTTAGTAATAGAGGCAACACCCATAGGAGAGGTTGTGTTCTTTGCATATAAAACCTTACCGCTACTCGCATCTATTGCAAGTGCTGCTTTAGCAGAGACGTCAAATGGTTCATCGGCACTAACTACGGAAGCAAAAGGCGCCGTGATAAGGGTAAAGCAAAGTGTTACTAGTAAAAATATCTTTTTCTTCATAGTTTAAATTATAACAGAATTTAGTTTATTTTAGCTAGTGTACCTTGATTAATACATCTACTAAAATTAATATGTTGTTGCATTAAGTAATTGCTATTGACACAATATGGTAAGTATGATAAACTGATAAACGGTACTTTTTCATTTGGTAACACAAAAGAAGCCTAAGTTATTTAACTTAGGTAGTATCCAAATTCTTGTTGGAACTTGGGCTTAAGCGACCATATACCAACGCAACTAAACGAAAAAACGAAAGGAATGCTATCGGTCTTATTATCGCTTATTGACTTCGTCAAAATAACGACTGACAGCAAGCAAGAAATGCCTACTATTAACCAATTGGTTCGCAAACCGCGTAAATCAAAAATTGTTAAATCAACAGCACCAGCATTGAACATTGGCTTTAACAGCCGTAAAAAAGTTCAAACGAAAACAAACTCACCACAAAAACGTGGGGTTGCAACTCGTGTTGGTACAATGACACCTAAAAAACCTAACTCAGCTTTGCGTAAATTCGCACGTGTGCGTTTGTCAAACTTGATCGAGGTAACAGCTTATATCCCAGGTATCGGTCACAACTTACAAGAACATAGCGTTGTTTTACTTCGTGGTGGTCGTGTAAAAGACCTTCCAGGGGTACGTTACCATATCGTCCGTGGTGCACTTGATACTGCTGGCGTAACAGATCGTAAACAAGGCCGTTCTAAATACGGTACTAAAAAACCTAAAGCATAATCTGAAAGGAGATAAGATAAATGCGTAAAAATCGTGCACCAAAACGTGAAGTTTTGGCAGATCCATTATACAACTCAGTCGTAGTCACTCGCCTTATCAACCGCGTTATGCTTGATGGTAAACGTGGTACTTCAGCTAGCATCGTCTATGGCGCCTTTGAGCAAATCAAAGAAGCGACAGGAACAGAAGCTATTGAAGTATTTGAACAAGCGATGGAAAACATCATGCCAGTTTTGGAAGTTCGTGCTCGCCGTGTTGGTGGTTCAAACTACCAAGTACCAGTTGAAGTACGTCCAGAACGCCGTGTAACACTTGGTTTGCGTTGGTTGGTAACAATCGCTCGTAAACGTGGTGAACATACAATGCAAGATCGTTTGGCTAAAGAAATCATGGATGCAGCTAACAATACTGGGGCTGCAGTTAAAAAACGTGAAGATACTCACAAAATGGCAGAAGCTAACCGTGCGTTCGCTCACTTCCGTTGGTAGGATTTTTTCTGAGCGAGTGCTCGTTTTCTGATCACAGCTAAGAAAAATTTTAACATAAGTAACTTAAGAAAATACTAGGTGGGCGACCTGCCTTCCTAGTTTTTTTACTCAAATAGACATATTAGGAGACCTATTCATGGCACGCGAATTTTCTTTAGAAAACACTCGTAACATCGGTATCATGGCCCACGTCGACGCTGGTAAAACAACGACGACTGAGCGTGTACTTTACTATACTGGTAAAATCCATAAAATTGGTGAAACACATGAAGGTGCTTCACAAATGGACTGGATGGCCCAAGAACAAGAACGTGGTATCACCATCACTTCAGCGGCAACAACTGCTGCATGGCATGATACACGTATCAACATCATCGACACACCAGGTCACGTGGACTTCACAATCGAAGTGCAACGTTCACTTCGTGTACTAGATGGTGCTGTTACAGTTCTTGATGCACAATCTGGTGTTGAGCCTCAAACAGAAACTGTTTGGCGTCAAGCAACAGATTATGGTGTGCCACGTATCGTATTTGCTAACAAAATGGATAAAATCGGAGCTGATTTCTTCTATTCATTAAATACACTTCATGATCGTTTGAATGCCAATGCGCATCCAATCCAAATTCCAATCGGTGCTGAAGAAGATTTCGAAGGGATTATCGACCTAGTAAGAATGCGTGCCGAAGTCTATACAAATGACCTAGGTACTGATATTCTTGATGAAGAGATTCCAGAAGAATACCTTGCTCAAGCTGAAGAATGGCGCGCTAAATTAATCGAAGCTGTTGCAGATACTGATGAAGACATCATGATGAAATATCTGGAAGGTGAAGAAATCACTGAAGCTGAGCTTAAAGCGGCTATCCGTAAAGCAACAATCAACGTTGAATTCTACCCAATGCTTGCAGGTTCTGCCTTCAAGAACAAAGGTGTTCAAATGATGCTTGATGCAGTAGTTGACTACTTGCCAGCACCAACTGACGTTCCTGCTATTAAAGGTGTTACACCTGACGGCGAAGAAACTGAACGTCATGCTGACGATTCTGAACCATTTTCAGCGCTTGCCTTTAAAGTTATGACTGACCCATTCGTAGGTCGTTTGACGTTCTTCCGTGTTTATTCTGGTGTCTTGTCATCAGGTTCATACGTTTTGAATGCATCAAAAGGTAAACGCGAACGTATCGGTCGTATCCTCCAAATGCACGCAAACACACGTAATGAAATTAACGATGTCTTTTCAGGAGATATCGCTGCAGCTGTTGGTTTGAAAGATACAACAACTGGTGACTCATTGACAGACGAAAAGAATCCAGTTATTCTTGAATCTATCGAATTCCCAGAACCAGTTATCCAAGTTATGGTTGAGCCTAAATCTAAAGCTGACCAAGATAAAATGGGTGTTGCCCTTCAAAAACTTGCTGAAGAAGATCCATCATTCCGCGTTGAAACAAACGTTGAAACTGGTGAAACACTTATCGCTGGTATGGGTGAGCTTCACTTAGATATCCTTGTTGACCGTATGCGTCGTGAGTTCAACGTTGATGCAAACGTTGGTGCGCCACAAGTATCATACCGTGAAACATTCCGTGCCCCTGTGACACAAGCCGAAGGTAAATTCGTTCGTCAATCAGGTGGTAAAGGTCAATACGGACACGTTTGGGTTGAATTTACACCAAATGAAGAAGGTAAAGGATTTGAGTTTGAGAATGCTATCGTTGGTGGTGTTGTCCCTCGTGAATATATCCCAGCTGTTGAAAAAGGTTTGGCAGAAGCAATGCAAAATGGTGTCCTTGCTGGATACCCACTTGTTGACGTGAAAGCAAAACTTTACGATGGGTCATACCATGATGTCGATTCAAATGAAACTGCCTTCCGTGTTGCTGCATCATACGCTTTGAAAGCTGCTGCACCAAAAGCGAAACCAGTTATTCTTGAGCCAATGATGAAGGTTACTGTTACAGTTCCTGAAGAAAACTTAGGTGATATCATGGGTCACGTGACTGCTCGTCGTGGTCGTGTTGAAGGTATGGAAGCGCATGGTAACAGCCAAATCGTTCATGCGTTCGTCCCACTTGCTGAAATGTTCGGTTATGCAACAACACTTCGTTCATCTACACAAGGACGTGGTACGTTCATGATGGTATTTGACCACTATGAAGATGTTCCTAAATCAGTACAAGAAGCAATCATTAAGAAAAATCAAGGTTAAGACTAATAAATTAGCGCGAACAATTTTAATTGTTCGTGTTTTTTGTTTTTCTTTGCTATAATAGAATAAGAACAAACATTACTAAACTAAATATTTTATGATAAAGAAACTTGTTTTAAGATATCAAAATGATTAGATTGACACTGCACCTTAACAAGTAGTTTAAGCTTATCAAGTCATTTTCAGGATGATTTGGTATATCGTGGTGATTGTTTGTTACTGAAAAGAGGTAGACCCATGAAAAGAAGTGAACGATTGGTAGATTTTACCAACTATTTATTAAACCACGCTAGAAAATTGACAACCCTATCTTTTTTTAGTGACAGGTATGGTGCTGCAAAGTCATCAATATCAGAAGATTTAGTGATCATCAAGCGGATTTTTGATGAGACTGGTGTTGGTACAATTAAAACGTATGCAGGTGTTTCTGGAGGGGTTGTGTTTACACCTGAAATATCTGATGAACATTCACGCAAAATCGTATCCGAAATTGCAACGCTGATGCGCGAAAGTAACCGCATTTTACCAGGTGGCTATATCTACCTGTCTGATATCTTAGGTAGCCCGAAAAATCTAGACAAGATTGGCAAAATTATCGCACATGCCTATGCGGGAAAGCAGATAGACGCAGTCATGACAATTGCGACAAAAGGCATTCCGATTGCACAGGCAGTAAGTGCAATTCTGGATGTACCATTTGTGATTGTCAGACGTGATCCGAAAGTAACTGAAGGGGCCACGCTAAATGTTAATTATATGTCTGGGTCAAGTTCAAAAGTTGAAAACATGACCTTGTCCAAAAGGTCGCTTGCACCAGGTCAACGTGTCCTTATCGTAGATGATTTTATGAAAGGCGGCGGAACATTGAACGGTATGAAATCACTTGTGCATGAATTTGATTGTCTGCTTGCAGGAGTTGCCGTTTTTGCGGAAGGTCCTTTTAAAGGCCAACGCTTAATTTCGGATTTTAAATCCATTTTAAAAATAAAAAGTATCGATATAGAAAACAGATCAATAGATGTTGCGTTAGGCAACATTTATGACGCATAAAAACTGAATTTAAGGAATCATATAAGCCTATGATTCTTTTTTTATGAGGTTAAACCTGTTTAAGAAAGCATATGTTACGATAATAAAGTTAATTTAGCTGAATGCAAATAACAACTAATCAAAAAATATAGTCGGCAATGGATAAGTTTATTTTTAATTTCATCAAAAAAAGAACAAGACTTTAGTGTGTCGTCTTGTTCCTCTAATGTTATATTAGTACCATTATGATCGTATTACTGGTGTTTTTGCATAAATAATGCTTGTAGTCGATAATAGTATTGTAAATCACTCGTTTTATAGTAATGATACCAGGCATCTAAAATATCTGTATCAATAATATTAAATTTTGCAACTAACGTGTATGCGACAAGTAATGCACTTGCTGCACTAGCTGTAATTTGCTTCACTAACGTACTGATCGCTGACTAATTTTAAAAAATCTAATGCGTTACTGGTATGTTTTCGTGTCGCTAGTATACCTAGAGAATTTAATGCACCTACAGACGCACATATAGATACAACTGTCCCGTTTTCTAGTGATACTTTTTCCGTCATGGACAGTATGGCTTTATGTTTTTTATCATGCCACGTATCTGCACCAGCTAATAGCAATGCAGTATCAGCAGAAATGTCTATTTCTGCAACAGAGCAGTCGGGGATAATTTTGAGTCCGCCTGCCGTCTTGATGGGCCTAATATCTGCGCCAACCATTTTTAACTCAATTTTATCATGATCTACTTCATAAAAGCTATCATTGTTTAAAAGTGGTAATAAGTAAGCATATTGCCAATCAGCCATCGTATCCATTATGTAAATATAGACTTGTTTCATTTGTTTTCATTCTTTCTTTTATTCTCTTCGTGTTATGTTTTCCTTGTAGGTCAATAAGCCAAATCATCCATCAATCCCCTTTGTATTGTAATAGATTCAGTACATACCAAATGATATTTAATGTTAATTTAGAACATAATGAGAGTGGTAATGGAAATAAATAATGATTCGATATCAGTTTTGATAAAGTAGCAAGCAATAAAAAGTAAAAAGAATGTAAAA
>NZ_JXJW01000069.1 GCF_002441695.1 Pseudolactococcus piscium | reverse complement strand
GCAGCAACAGGTGTTTTACCTGCAATCATCGGCGCTTTATTACAAGAAGTGATCGATACAGTCTCTATTCTTTACGCCTTGAAAGCACTGAAGGATCGGAAATAAATAGGGTTAAGAAAGTTAGGAGATACTGCAGATGATTAACTTACGACAGATTCAGCCTTCAGATATCAGTCTATGCTATGACTTGAAATATGGCAAAAAAGCCGACTTGGCATGGATGGCTTACAACGGCCCCTATTTTGGAGATCCCATCTTATCAGTTGCTGCATTTGACAAGAAGATGAGGACACGAGTAAATGATCCCCACTATAAACTTATTATGGTTAATGCGCAAATCGTTGGTGAAGTATCAGCTTATTGGGTTGATGGCGACTTAAAAAAATGGCTTGAAGTGGGGAT
>NZ_JXJW01000068.1 GCF_002441695.1 Pseudolactococcus piscium | reverse complement strand
ATTTTTTTGATTTTATCCCCAGCTATTTTCTGAGCATCATTTCTTTTCCAGGGTGAGCTGTCAGTCTCATCTAATGTACCTGAGTTGATCGTTAAGGTACCTGTAGCGTTATCAAACCCCCATGGTGCATCTCCCCAAGTAAGTATTTTAATTTCTGAGACGTAGGTGCCCGCTTTTAAGTCACCTTTTCCATAGTGAGTGATGAAGTCATCTGAGGTATAAGGAGCTGACTGATCATCTTTTTTAATCCAGTTGCCAGTCAGATATTTTCCATCAAGTAGCAGCTCTGATGTGGATGCTAGTGCTCGTGGTTTTCTTAAATTACTGTCTGTATTGACAAATTTAAACCTGTCCCCTAATGTTAAACTGATAAGCGTTATATCTTTAAACATCCCGCCCATCTGTG
>NZ_JXJW01000067.1 GCF_002441695.1 Pseudolactococcus piscium | reverse complement strand
CCCCATTTTAAACTACAAGAATTGAACATGCGGGGCTTGATCTACAATGAAAAACTGAGAGATATCGTCCTTAACGCATTTTATCAATGCTTAATCAAACGTAAGCAAGTGCTTAAGGAAGCAGGTCGCGAAAAAGTACAGTTTTCTCCCCATTATATCTTGACGATTGTCGATGATGCCCTTTTATCAGGTCATGGAATCAATGAACTGCTGGCAGAGGATATGAGTGAACTTGGCGTCACAGTCATTTGGTGCAAGGAAGATGCCAACCAGCTACCTGAAACGGTCGTCTCTCTAGTTGAGATACCCAATACGACCAATGGGCAGTTGATTAGTGATCATACGGTTTACTTGGCTAAACCGTTTGTTCCCTATCCTGCCCTACCTGATTTAGCAGTCAGCCTGATAAAACTGGCGAATCTGA
>NZ_JXJW01000066.1 GCF_002441695.1 Pseudolactococcus piscium | reverse complement strand
GACACCCATTTACGTGTTTCTTCTGATTTCACAATACCATGAGTATCTAAGATTAAATCTGTCTCAGTCGGAGAGTTAAAACTAAACAATGTACCAAAACCAGTATCATCTAATTCTGAATTAGAATCTTTGTGAGATTGAGAAACGAATACCAAGAAATTATTAAACGACCGACCAGTTCGTCTGATTTTCATAATAATTTCTCTACCCACATCAGTAATATTAAAGAACCATGCTTCATCAATGAAAGTAATTGATTCTTTCTTGCTTTCAGAACCAAATTTATAACAGAATTGACCTAGGGCATAAAGAGCGACTAGAGACTGTCTTTGATTTTCAGTAATACTTGTTTCACTTGTCGGTAATTCAAGACCAGTTACTTCAATAATTGAAATACGTTTTGACATACTGATTGCTTCATTTTG
>NZ_JXJW01000065.1 GCF_002441695.1 Pseudolactococcus piscium | reverse complement strand
GTTGGCAACTCTACGCAATACGACGTAGCAGAGCGTTATCTATTAACCCTAATGAAAGCACACCCTGATTGGCAAATTAACCAATTATCAGGGTATTCTCAAAGTGCCTATATGTTGAAAATAGGTGCTAAATATCATATTCCTGTAACAGTTTTTCATGGGTGGTTTAATTACAATACGTTAACCAAGGCAGAACGGACATATATGAATGCGCACATGGCCCAATATATCAATTATCGCGCGCACGAGGAGGAAGTCGGCGGTAAGTTCGTTATCAGCCATGATGCGCAAAATACTGCAGGGTCTGTTTACTATATAGGTGGTGTAACTAGTCATTTGCTAGGGTCGTTCAAATTTGATAAAAATGGCAATATCAAATTTAATATTGATGATGCAAAAGGCGAGAAAAAAATAGCTAATTTACAAGCTAGTATCGCAAAAAGTTCAGGTGGCAAGCGGATTGCTTT
>NZ_JXJW01000064.1 GCF_002441695.1 Pseudolactococcus piscium | reverse complement strand
AAACTTTGTGTCACATCAGGGCCATCAAATAGCACGACTTTGCCAATTTTTTCAAATGCTTTAACATTATCCTGGTAAAGTTTCGCAACCGCTTGAGCAGAGACCATGGTAGCTAAAGAATGCCCCGTCACATCTAGTGTCGCATTTGGGGCAGCTCTTTTAATGTCTTTAATTTTGCCAACCAGTGCTTGATTCGCCAGTTTAGCTTGCGGGATATAGGCATTTGTCAAGGCAAAATTTGCACCATTTCCTACCCAATCGTTTAGCGTATTAAAGCCAAATCCATCACTGCCACGTATGGCCAGATAAGTCTGCTTTGTCTCCTGATTTAAGGTTGGTGAATCCGTGACAAAATAAGCATTAAACCCCGCCTTCTCATCGGTCAATAGGCCTTTTTGACTATTTTCCTTTTTTGCCTGAGGATTTCCAAAAAAATCAGTATCTGAGTAATCAATATAGTACTCCGTTTTATTTTCTAAAGTCTTATCAGGCTGAAGATATACAATCCCGTT
>NZ_JXJW01000063.1 GCF_002441695.1 Pseudolactococcus piscium | reverse complement strand
AGGGCACCTCTAAAAACGTATGAAAAGAGGTATAATAGATTAAAAATAAGCTAACGAGGTATTGAAGATGAATTTATTTGGAGATAGCGACTATCTTGAAAAATTAAGTTTAAAAGGAGACCCTCTTGAGCGGCTAGAAAAAGTGGTTGATTTCGAGTGTTTTCGCCCAACTCTTAACCGGATTTTTAAGTATGATTTAAAAAACAAATCTCATGGTGGTAGACCGCCCTATGACCTTGTTTTAATGTTGAAAATTCTAATTTTACAACGCTTATACAATCTATCTGATGATGCAATGGAATATCAAATGATTGACCGGATTTCGTTTAGAAGATTCCTTAAGATTGATGACAAGGTACCAGACGCAAAGACTATCTGGAACTTTAGAAATCAGCTATCAAAATCTAATAGAGGAAACTGGCTTTTTTCTGCCTTTCAAGAAAAACTTGAATCACAAGGGATGATCGCTCATAAAGGACAGATTGTTGATGCAACATTCATAGAAGCGCCTAAACAACGTAATCCAAAAGACGAAAATGAATTGATTAAAGCAAATAGGGTACCAGTGAATTGGACGAAGAACAAAAGAGCACAGAAGGATACAGCTGCTCGCTGGACAATTAAAGGTAATGAGAGACACTATGGCTACAAAAATCATATTGCTATAGAT
>NZ_JXJW01000062.1 GCF_002441695.1 Pseudolactococcus piscium | reverse complement strand
TGATATAAAAGAGAGGGGCCCTCATGACGAGAAGCCTCTCTTTTTATACAACACGCCGTCATATCGTAACTTGTTTGTTAGGTTTTCTAGAAAATCTGGTTAATATAGTTGATAATCTTCTTTTTAATCCTAAATTTTTTATTTCGGTCGACCTTCTCTCCCCTTTTTAGTGCATTTAGCGTTTGAATTTCTACAGGTGTTAAAATGCCTAAAATCTCCTGATGCAATGAGGTATACATGACATTATCAGCGACATTCTGCTTATGATCATACAGATTAAAGGCTTCAGAAACATCTAAGTAAACCGGTTGATCAAATTTTCTTTTAAATGCATTGGTCTTACGGTAAGTATCAATCAAGAAACAAGTATATCTGACTTTGAAGTAGACATAAAAGTTCACCTCCTCCGTCTCAATTCTTTCTTCTAGCTGATTATACAAGTCCAATGCAATAATCCTGCCCTCCTGCATATAGTCGTCAATATCCCAGGAAGGAATTTTAGCCATTTTTTGACAATTCATAATAATAGGTTCAATGTTTTTCAGCATGATTTCTAAGGACTCCATATTTTTCTCCCTCTTTGATGTCAGTCTCCCAATTTAATACTAGTTCAATTATAAAATAGAAAAACGGATAAAAGGAATGACCTACCCCAAAGGGCGTGAAATATACCCTAATCGACTAAGTTGATGTATGAGTGACACAAGAAAGCAATAAAAAAGTAAAAAGAATGTAAAAAAGGTGT
>NZ_JXJW01000061.1 GCF_002441695.1 Pseudolactococcus piscium | reverse complement strand
GGTTCTGTTGCAAAGTTTTCCAAAAAATCTATTTTAGTGTAAAATTGAGAAAAAAGACAGAGAGGACAGAGTAATGAATCATTTTAAAGGCAAACAATTCAAAAAAGACGTCATTATTGTCGCTGTTGGTTACTACCTGCGTTACAATCTAAGCTATCGTGAAGTTCAGGAATTGTTATATGATCGTGGAATAAATGTTTGTCATACTACGATTTATCGTTGGGTGCAAGAGTACAGCAAAGTCCTCTATTATCTTTGGAAGAAGAAAAATAGACAATCCTTCTATTCATGGAAAATGGACGAAACCTATATCAAAATTAAGGGACGTTGGCATTATCTTTATCGTGCAATTGATGCGGACGGCTTAACCTTAGATATCTGGTTACGAAAGAAACGGGATACGCAAGCAGCCTATGCTTTCTTAAAACGACTCCATAAACAGTTTGGTGAGCCGAAATCAATTGTGACCGATAAAGCACCTTCTCTTGGCTCCGCCTTTAGAAAGTTACAGAGTGTGGGTTTATATACTAAGACAGAGCACCGAACTGTGAAGTATCTTAACAATTTAATAGAACAAGACCATCGACCTATTAAACGACGGAATAAATTTTATCAAAGTCTCCGTACAGCCTCTTCCACGATTAAGGGCATGGAGACCCTTCGAGGAATATATAAAAAGAACCGAAGAAATGGAACGCTCTTCGGCTTTTCGGTGTCTACTGAAATCAAGGTATTAATGGGAATACCAGCCTAAGATATTCTGAGTTCAGAGAGGGCGCGTTTGATTTTCAAACTTCGCAACAGAAC
>NZ_JXJW01000060.1 GCF_002441695.1 Pseudolactococcus piscium | reverse complement strand
CCCTGTCACGGCGAAGATCGCGGGTTCAAATCCCGTCGAGACCGTTTAAGTTTTAGTAAAAACTTAATCATACCAAGTATTAGACTCGTTAGCTCAGTTGGTAGAGCAATTGACTTTTAATCAATGGGTCGCTGGTTCGAGCCCAGCACGGGTCATCAAGCGGATGTGGCGGAATTGGCAGACGCACTAGATTTAGGATCTAGCGCTTTACGGCGTGGGGGTTCAAGTCCCTTCATCCGCATTTGTCGTCAGACAATGCAATAAGCTTAACGCTTATACACTGCCTTAGCCGGCTTAGCTCAGTTGGTAGAGCATCTGATTTGTAATCAGAGGGTCGCGTGTTCAAATCATGTAGCCGGCATTACAATTAAATAATGATATGCGAAAGTAGTTCAGTGGTAGAACATCACCTTGCCAAGGTGGGGGTCGCGGGTTCGAACCCCGTCTTTCGCTTATGCTAGAGGTAAGCCGGGGTGGCGGAACTGGCAGACGCACAGGACTTAAAATCCTGCGAAGGGTGACCTTCGTACCGGTTCGATTCCGGTCCTCGGCATTTCTTGATCACAGTGTGATAGGGAATGAGTTAAACTAGTGCTTACATAGACTAACAGATAGTAGCACCCTTGGCTCAACTGGATAGAGTACCTGACTACGAATCAGGCGGTTGCAGGTTCGAATCCTGCAGGGTGCATCAAGATTATCTAAGATTCGAGAGTAGATAATCTTGATGTGATAGAGATATAAATTATTCGGGAAGTAGCTCAGCTTGGTAGAGTACTTGGTTTGGGACCAAGGTGTCGCAGGTTCGAATCCTGTCTTCCCGAT
>NZ_JXJW01000006.1 GCF_002441695.1 Pseudolactococcus piscium | reverse complement strand
TCGAAATATGCCTTTTGTCTCCAGTCTGATATGAGAATTTCTTCTCATATTTTTTTGACTTCATAATGCCAATACAATACTTTAAGACTAATTTTTCACACGTTCTAGATATTTCTGATAGTCCTCAGTATGTAAGAGGTCCTTAGCATTTGCAACACGACTAGCACTTGGTGGTTTTACCCCAACCAGTGGGTAATCCCAGCCAAGTTCACGCCATTTAAATTCTCCCATCGTATGATAAGGCAAGACTTCAAATTTTTGAACATTCGATAGTGTTTTAACATAATCACCAAGTGCAACCAAGTCTTCATCAAAATCTGTTTCACCAGGTACTAATACGTGGCGAATCCAAACTGGTGTGCCTTTATCTGATAAGTACTTCGAAAACTCAATTATCGTACTATTTTTATGGCCTGTTAAATCTCGATGGCGCATATCATTAATTTCTTTTATATCGAGCAGGACCAAATCCGTTACAGCAAGTAACCGATCAATCTCCGCAAGCGTATCCGGTTGTGTTGAGTAAGGCAGGCCACATGTATCTAGTGTACAATGAATCCCTAGCGCTTTAGCTTTAGTAAACAAGGCTGTTACAAAGGGCATTTGTAGCATGGCTTCACCACCAGAAACAGTAATCCCCCCACGACTTCCCCAGAACGACTTGAATTTAATCGCTTCTGACAAGACATCGTCAACCGTCCGTTCCTTTGACTTATCATTTGTCATCGCCCAGGTATCTGGATTGTGGCAGAATTTACAACGCATCTTACAGCCCTGCATAAAAATGACAAACCGAACGCCAGGGCCATCCACACTGCCAAAACTTTCAGTCGAATGAACAAGTCCTGTTACACTGCCTATATCTTCCATGATTATCAACACTTTCTAGTAGGGTCAGCTCATACGATGAGCTTGATTGATTGCAAAATAAGTTGTTCTTAGATAACCACAAAAAATATAAACCTATTTAAAATAGATATTTGTATCGTCATCCTAACTCTATTTTACGTTATTTTGAAAGCGTTGACAACTTTTTATGTACATCTCTCAACAAAATGATGTCCTGCTGGGTTAGTTAACCTCGTTTAACCTGTCACCCCTAACCGTTCTAATAACTTAAAACCACCTCTTGAAACGGCAATTTCAGTATCATCATCTAATAAAATTAACTTCTCTTTTTTATAGACCTTTTTAATACATGCTTTATTAACAAGATAAGAACGATGTACTCTAACTAGCCTGTCAGAAAGCATTGCAATCTCATTCATATTGCCGTACATGGTTAAGGTTTCCCCATCCATTTGTAGCAATAATTTGTGTGAGACACCTGTTGTTTCAAAATAATAAATATCAGAATAGAGCGCTTCTATCACTTTACCCGTTCTCGACCGATATGAAAAAATCTCATCTAAGGGCTTAAGTCGATTGACACCTACAAAATGATCAATATTGTCTTTAATCTTCTGGTCAAAGTCCGCTTGTGGCATTAACTTGTCAATAAAATCATGCGCATTCACTTTGTATTCATAGGTAATGGAGGCGAATTCACTGTGCGTCGTCACAAAACTGATTTGTCCGATCACGTCTTTTTGTCTGATTTTTTCAGCAATTTTAAGCCCCGCATTATGATGCATTTTGATTGCAATATCTAAAAAATACAAATTGTTTTGAGAAAGTTGTCCTATTATTGCTAAGAAATCCCTGATTTTATCATAGGTTATGACCTCGGTTATTGGGTATTTTTTTTCTTTCAAATATGTTTTGACCAGACTCTCAAGTCGAAACTGCTGGACAATCTCATCTTCTAGAATATATACTTTCATCTTATCCTCATCTCTAGTTCAATTCTATAGGTATAGCTTTTTGCTTGAATATGGTAACTTACCCAAGGGTAGGTTGCAACAATCGCAGCCAAACTCGTCAGACCATAGCCCCGATGCTTACTTTTTGTTGAATAACCTTCAGATAATAGTAACTTAGTCGGCAATTTTTCTTGACGCATCCTATTTTCAACAACGTAATACCTGGATAATCCCTTGTTAAAGATAGCTAGCTTAATGGTAGGTTTATCTATCTCTAACTCAGTCATTTCATCAATTGCATTGTCTAACATAATACCTAACAATCTCACGATATCCAATTTATCTACACGTAAAGTATCTACTCGTTCTGGGAGCTCTAGTTCAATGTTGATACCTTGCATATCAGCCTGTAGGATTTTTGCAGAAATCACACTTTTCACTTCCAAAATTTTGATATTGGCAAGTTTTGCAACCTCTTGTCTATTTTCATCAAGTATAATATTACTTTTTTCAAGTATGTCTGCATAAGTCTTTCTGATTTCACCTATCTCCTGTGTCGCAATCGTTTCACGCATCGATAGAAGAATATTGGTAAAATCATGGTGAAATGCACGAACTGACTGATAGGCTTTATCAACTTCTTGTGTATAGGTCGTGAGTCCTGAGACCATATAGTCCTTATATCTAAGTAGCTTTTGATTTTCCCATTCTTTATATTTAACATTAATTGCATACAACATAAAGATAAATAAAAAGACATAGGTGAAAATCATATACTTATCATTATCATGATTCCCATCGGTCGTCACCCGAACAATATTACTATATAAATAGAAACATAGCATCATACTATTTGATAGGACGATTAAATGATGTTGCTCTTTTTCAATATTCCGTTCATGTTCTGATCGTGTTTCTGGTACCATATACGCTACTTGTTGCATATCTATCGTCTGCTCTGAGATTAACAGATGACTTGGTCTAATGATCATATATCTCAGTAATAAGTAATAACTTGGCACCACACAAAAATAGCTCAGAACGATTTCAAAAACGATATGATTTATACGCAATAAATCACAGACAATGAAGGTAGATACCAACAGCTTAACAAAATAGGTAAAATTTAAGGTGAAAATCGTATAAAATAAACTCCTTGTTACATCTTTTTCTAGTATCCACCACAAAAATACAAGCATAAAACACAACTTTAGAAAACTCGGAATATGGTAGGCAGTTTCCACCGAGGAAACAAGTGTCAACAAAATACCAGCACCTATGTATCTTGCAAAAGCAAGGGGTTTTGGCTTATTTTTCAAGCTCGTGATTTGATAAAGTAGGTATAAATTAATACCCACATCTAAAGCAGCAAGTGGCAGACCTAAAAAAATTGTAGTTATCATACCCCACCTATTATCCATACCCTAACCCTATCTAAACCTGATCGGGTTAATCTCTTTATTTTTAATTATCTGATATTTTTATTATATAACAAATGCCTTCTAAACTGAAATAATAAGTCGCTGTCATGAATCAAATACGGTTACTTGACGCCAGCCTTGTTCAATCTACCTTAATTTTACAGAAAAAAATGCAACTTATTGTCAGCATACCCAACATGGTCAGAAATATGCCAAATATAACGTACTTCATGTATGAGTGACCATAATGTACCACTTATGATATGTGTCAGTAGCTCCCTGTAAAAAAAGCAAACAAAAAAACAAGTACCGAAGTATCAGTACTTGTTCAACATGCTTAACTATTTTTCAACACAATTTATCAAAGTTTATTTGTCAGCACTAGTTGCTTCTGCTTCTAGTTCATCTCCATGGAAGGTGACACGTAGTTTAACCAGTCTCGTCCCATCAACTTCTAAGCTGGTCAGTGTCAAATTATCTTTTTCAGTGATCACGTCATAGTCAATCTGTTCTTTTTCACCAGGAATGGCACCGATACCCGCCATAAAGTAACCTGCTATTGTATCGACATCATCTGATTCTAAATGCGTATCAAAATACTCATTAAAATCATTTAAAGTCAGGCCACCTTTAACGGCAAAGATATTTTCATTAATTTTGAAGACATCTTTTTCAGCGATATCCGACTCATCTTCAATCTCACCGACGATTTCTTCTAGGAGATCCTCAAGTGTGACAATCCCTTCAACACCACCGTACTCATTCAGTAGGATAGCCATCTGATTTTGGGTCTTCTTAAGCTCTCGCAAGAGGTCATCAACAAAAATCGTTTCTGGTACAAACAAAGGTTCTTGTATAATGTCAGCTAGATCTAATTTATCGAAGCCTTGTGCATAGCCTTTTTTCAATAAGGTTTTGGTGTGTAAAACACCTGAAATTTTATCTTTTTCACCATCATAGACTGGAATTCTACTATAGTTTTGTGCCAGAACTGCCATGATATTATCATGGACATCATCATTGACATCGATCATAAAGGCATCCGTGCGTGGCACCATGATTTCACGCGCCATCAACTCATCCAAACTAAAGACACCCGCTAGCATCTCTCGCTCATTTTGGTCTAAAGCCGTATTATCCGTATTGAGCAGATACTCAATCTCATCACGCGTCATATTCTCATTATCATCATCAAATGTCATGGGTGTTAACTTACTCAAGATATTTGTAGAGGTTGCTAACAACCAGACGAAAGGATGCATGAGGTGGCCCAGAACATTTAAGGGACCTACTGCTGCAAGGGCATATTTTTCTTTTAAGTTTTGCGCAATTCGCTTAGGATATAACTCCCCAAAAACGATCGAGATATAAGTCAAAATCGCAAGAATGATCACTGATGCTAATGTTTTCGCAGTTGGCGTACCACCTAGTACAGGTGCTAATCTTGTCGCCAGGCTATCAGCCAAGCTCGCCCCCGAAAGGATATTAATCAGCGTGATACCGATTTGAATCGTCGATAGAAAATTACTAGGCTGATTCAAAATAGCAAGTAATTTTTGATATTTCTTATCCCCTTCTTCTGCTCGTTGTTCAACACGTGAACGACTCGTTGACACTAGCGCCATCTCTGCGCCAGAGAAGAGCGCATTAATAATCGTCAACACGATCAGTAAGGCGATTTGCAATATTAAGGACTGACTATCGGGGTCAGGGTGCATGAGTTATATTCCTCCAAATTTTTTTACAGTTATTATATCAACCAATCAGATAGGTCAACACAGTTATTTTTCTATTATATCATACTTCTCTTTGCCATCGCTACCTAGTTGTACTTGTTTATGATTTTCCCATAATCGCCATAGAAATTTAACAACTTCTTTTGCAAGCGAATAAAATGGGACTGCAACCAACATACCAATTAAGCCATAAAGGCTGCCCGCAACTAACATCAGCACCATAATTGTCACTGGATGCACCTCGATAGCAGAGCCAACAACTTTTGGATAGATGATGTTGCCATCAATTTGTTGTAAAGTCAATACAATCAAGGCTGCAATCAAAGCTCTTACTGGGTCTGTAAAACCGATCGAGAATAAAACGGGGATCAAACCGATGTATGGACCTAAATAAGGAATTAAGTTAGTAATTGCTGAAAAGGCTGCGAATAAGAAGGCATAGGGGACACCAATGATGAGATAGGCGATAAATACCGTTACAAAGATAAATAAGCAGTCGATGGCAGCACCACTAATATATTTTGAAATGGTTGCATTCATATCATCTAGCAGGGACACAATATTCAGCCTATCCCGTTTCAATAGTGTCTTCTTCAAGAATGGCAGCATATTCTTGCCATCTTTTAGCATATAAAATAGCAAGATAGGGACTAAGCTCAGGATCATGACCACTTTAAAAATGGCATTCACAACATTTGACAAGCTAAAGGTAACACCAGATAATAGGTTTTGTAGAATATCCATATAGCTGATATTTGCCTTATTAATTAATGCCTTGAAATCAATCTCTTTAAAAGCAGGATTTGCCGATAGTTTATCTACCCATTTTTGCAATTCAGGGACAATCGACCCTGAGGCAATAATCAGATCAGATAACTGTGTAATGACCCGGGGTACCAAGGATATCACTGTGTAGGTCAAAAGACCAATCAGTAATACGAAGACAAGCACAATCCCCCAAATGCGAGGTAACTTAATTTTTTCCTCTAAAAACATCACTAACGGATTAAAGACATAGTATAAAAAGCCTGCAATAATAAAGGGCAGAAATACAAGTGAAAATAAGGTGGTCACAGGCTTGAAGACAAATCCGATATGCGTTGATATCCAGATCACCCCAAGGACGGCGAACAGTTCTATCGTCCAGAAAAATAATTTTGAGTTTTTAAACATATCGATCCCTTTGATATTTTCGTTTTATTTGTTATAATATTCCTAATTATAGCAGATTTTTTAGACAAATGCGGCTTTCCAGCGATTAAGTCAAAAAATTTTAAATCTACTAGCCACCTACACGCACACCCCTAAGGAAAATCATATGACAATCAAACATACTCGCGATAACTTATCCCCCGTCTATCACCAATCCTTGAGCATCCGACATGCCGTCTTTGTCAAGGAACAACAAGTCCCACTGACACTTGAAATAGATCAAAACGAAGCTTACTGCATCCATTTCGTCTTATTTGATGATGCGGATACACCGGTCGCTACCTTACGGATTTTACCAGATAAATCTGGTAAACAAGCACTCATTCAACGTGTTGCAACCCTGAAACCTTATAGAGGAAAGGGCTATGCTTTTGACCTCATGACAAAAGCATTAGCGTTCTTAAAAACACAACAGATCGAATTGGCCGAGCTTCATGCCCAGCTTGAAGCCATTCCTTTTTATGAAAAACTTGGCTTTACATCCTTTGGTGACGAATTTTTAGATGCTGATATCAAGCATCTAGCCATGAAAAAAACAGTATGACGACAGCGCGTCATGCTGTTTTTATTTTAAGGGTAAAAGCGCTTCAGATAGTTTAGCAAATTCTGGAATTGAGAGGGCCTCACCACGAATTTGTGGTGAAATTTCTGCTATCTCAAGTGAGTTTGTCAGTTGCGCGCGAACTTCTTCTGTCTTACCAAAGACAGCTTGCAGATTATTCCAAAGTGTTTTTCGTCTATGCGCAAAGGCTAACTTTGATACTTTGAAAAAGAAATCTTCATCCGTAACTGCCACTAAAGGTGACGCACGGCGCGTCATTTTTAAAATCGCAGAATCTACATTTGGTGCTGGTACAAAGACAGTTTTAGGAACGATGAAGGCAACTTGCGCTGTCATATAGTATTGTACAGCGATACTCAAGCTACCATAAGCCTTGGTGTTGGGTTCAGCTGAAATACGATCCGCAACCTCTTTTTGCATCATGACAATAAATTCACTAAAGGGAATCTTACTCTCAATCAGATGCATCAAAATAGGCGTTGTGATATAGTAAGGCAGATTTGCCACGATTTTTATCGGTAAAGTTGGATTCTTAAACTGGGCAATATGTGTCTTTAAATCAGCTTTTAAGATGTCTTCATTTATGATCGTCACATTATCAAAATCTCTTAAGGTATCCGCTAAAATAGGGATCAAGCGATCATCGATTTCAAATGCCATTACTTCTGCAGCATTTTCTGCAATAAACTCCGTCAATGCCCCAATACCTGGACCGATTTCGATGACATTGACCTCACGATCAATTTCTGCTGTATCCACTATTTTTTGTAGAATATTTGTGTCTGTTAAAAAGTTTTGACCAAGACTTTTCTTAAATGAAAAGCCATGACGGTCTAAAATCGCTTTTGTCACGCGATAATCTGCTATATGCATTAAAATTTCTCCATTATTTCTTCAACTTCTGCTAATGTGATCCCGAATAGGCTTAACCGTTTTAATTGTTGCTTGGCATTGCTATAGCCGATTCTAAGTGCTTCACCTAAATATTCACGGCGAATTCTGCTATCTGTATGCCCAATCAACCCTAAACGAATCAAATCAGCATGGCAAATATCAAATTCAGATGCATCCTCAAAATTTGAGGTTAGGTTACGCAGCGCTTTTTCTAAATCAGCTGCACTTGCATGTTCCACACCAAGAGAACGGCCTTTGGTCTTCGATTTCGGTGCTGCCTCATCTCTGTTTAGAAAGGCATGTTTGACCGTTGGAATAGCAGTCATGATGATGCGACGAATCCGCTCACCACTATGATCTGGGTCTGTGAACACAATAACGCCACGTAGTTCATTTAACCGATCAATCCGCTCTAAATCATCATCTGAAATAGCCGATCCTTGCGTCTCATAGGTATCAACATCATAATACTGTTTGAGGTTGGCTGTATCATCCTTACCTTCAACCACAACAACTTCTGCGATTTTTTGTTTATTAGTCATGAATATCAAACACTTTCAAGGCATTTTGGTAGGTTACATCCGCGACTTCATCGCTAGAAATCCCACGAAGTTCAGCTATTTTTTCAACAACAAATTTAGTGTAAGCCGGCGTATTCTCACGCCCTCTAAAAGGCATCGGAGCTAAATAAGGTGCATCTGTTTCTACTAATAGTTTATCCAACGGCAACAGTTTAGCTGCTTCCTGGAGCTCCAGAGATTTTTTAAAGGTGACCACACCTGAAAAGGAAATCAACATGCCTAAGTCGATGAACTTCATGGCATCCTGGTAGCTTCCTGAAAAAGAATGCATGATCCCACCACGTGGGCCAACACCCTCTGATTTGATAATCTCATAAGTGTCTGCCAATGCATCACGCGTATGCACCATAAAAGGTAAGTTATGCGTTTTTGATAGCTGAATCTGCTTGCGAAAAACAGATTCTTGCACCGCTTTCTCATCTGACATCCAGTGATAATCTAAGCCAATCTCACCTAAAGCAATCACTTTGGGATCACCTAGATGACTGACCAGCATCTTTTCTATTTCAGGCGTATAGGAACCTGCCTCAGTCGGGTGCCAGCCAATCGTTGCGTATAAGT
Source organism: Pseudolactococcus piscium (assembly GCF_002441695.1). Classification (GTDB taxonomy): domain Bacteria; phylum Bacillota; class Bacilli; order Lactobacillales; family Streptococcaceae; genus Pseudolactococcus; species Pseudolactococcus piscium. Next base: position 90,510 of record NZ_JXJW01000006.1, on the reverse strand, counting down.
TGTCAAATTCAGCAGCTAATGCCAAACTTTTTTCAATCGTTGGCCTATCAAATCCGACAATATTGAGTTTTGTCACACCAAATTCGCGTGCTTTCTCAATCTCTTGTGCTTCACGTCCTGTGAAATTTTCGGCATTCAGGTGTGTATGTGTATCAAATATCATTTAAACCTCTTTTTACTCTTCCTCATGTAAGTATTGACTATCTAATAGTATAACATTTATTTCCACCCCGTTTCCGCTTTGCATGCAAGAAATTTGTCAAATGCTGTGGCGGTTAGACATACTCATTAATCCGTTTAGCTCTTGAGCTATTCTCAATAATTTTTTGTGCTTCAAACTTGAATCAAATCCCTAATTTTCAGTGACACTATTATGCTATCCTGCTTTTGTAGACTAACTATCGTAACAAAGCAAAAATACCAACAAAAGCGATTATGCTGTCGGTATTATTGCTTAGTCTTCAAAATAGAATAAGGTTTCAAATGTTACATCTAATGCGATGCAAAGCAGTAAGGCTAATTTAGCAGAGGGAATATATTCATAGGTTTCGATATTACTAATCGTTTGTCTCGACACACCAACCAGTTTGGCAAGCTGACTCTGATTGAGTTTTTTTTCAGCACGTGCAACTTTCAATCTATTCTTTAGCTCAAGTTTATCTTTGTGCATCATTTTAAAATGACGCTCATCAGTGTCCAACCAGTGGTTAAGACAGCAACCACTAAAATGGCACTGACGCCTAAACTAATCATTGATTTTTTCCTTTTAAAGGCATAGACTTCATGTCCCAAGGCTAATAAATACACCATGAAAAACAAGTCAGTTGTTGCTTGTTTGTGAATTAATCTGATCGCAAAAATGAACACCCAAGCGGCCAAAAGCATGATGTAGTGTACGCTCGATATATTTTTCAACTCATATAATCTGCCTTCATCTAGGTTTTCCTGCTGTGCCATTTCTAAAATTTTTTTATGATTCATGTCATCCTCCATCTGATAACAGTATATCATTTGACAAGCTAACTTGTCAATAATATAAGTTAACTTGTCATAGAAATAGTGCAGTCATTCATCAAAATAATAATAACAATGACATCTCCCCTGTATAGCGGTATAATAAAGTATCATTGCGCCAAAATTCAAGGCGTTTTTATGTGATGCCGACAGGTATCATCAGTAGGGAGTAGTTATGACCAACTTAGGCACAAACTTTAGGAAAGCTTTTAGATTTATCAGAACAACAAGACACTATTACCGTGATGTCTTATTAATGCACGTTTTTTTATTATTCATCTTAACACCATCACTTTCACAACTCACAAAACTTTTGCTTAATCAGGGGGGAATCAACTATATTTCCTATGATAACATCGGCAATATCCTGCGTCACCATTCAGTCATATTTGCTAGCCTCATTTTTATGCTTTTACTTCTGCTAGTCTCCGTTTATTTTGAATTTACTTTCTTACTCTTAACTGTTTATTTTATTGAACAAAAACAGCAAGTTGTACTGAAAGACTTACTCAAAGGCACATTCCTTCAAATCAAAAAAATAAAAGGCGGTGCACTTGCCTTTTTCCTCTTCTATTTCTTTTTAGTGTTACCTGTGATTGGCATGAGTTTTAACTCCGCTCTCCTTGCAAAATTCAGAATACCTGTTTTTATTTTAGACGTCATTTTTGAATACAGACGCTTGTACATCGCACTCTTTATTTTAGTTTATCTATTACTCATTTATCTAGCAATACGCTTTATTTTTACACTACCTGAAATGATTCTGCATGATCAGCCCTTTAAGCATGCGATAGCCCTTAGTTGGCAAAGGACCAAAAGAGATGTATTCAAGATTCTTTTTCAATTCTTGGTAGTCTCAGTGACCCTCACACTAATGATGGGCTTATCTCAAGGGCTACTGCTTTTGATACAACACGGCATAGAAGTCTTGCTACCTCACTTTAGTTTTGTGTCTGCCATTATCATCATGACCCTGCTTCAAATCCTTTGGCTAGTTAACATTGTGCTCTCTACAGTTAGTATTTTTTTCATTACTGTAGACTATATGAAAGAAGGCAATTTTTTACTTGATCGGTTAAGTTGGTTCATACCAACCCATCGTCCTACGCCTTCTCTCAATAAAAAAAGACTTAAGGATGTCATGATAGGCATTCTGATACTACTTGTTATCTCTTTTGTTACCCAAGCTAATGTCGCCTTTCTTTCAAATCCTAGGGCTGCAAGGCCAGTTGGCGTTTCCCATCGAGGCGTCGACAATAAAAATGGTGTCCAAAATACGATTGCCTCACTCAAGAAAACCAGTCAAACCACACATCCTAAATTCGTTGAGATGGATATTCAAGAAACCAAAGACCATCAATTTGTCGTCTATCATGACTATAACCTCAAAGCATTGACTGGCGTTAATGAAAAGCCTAATCAGCTCACACTCAGCCAACTGACAAAGCTAACGATTCATGAAAATAAACAGACTGCGACTATTGTTTCATTTGATGACTACTTGGCAGCTGCACAAAAACTCAATCAAAAACTGATGATTGAAATCAAACCAAACAAGGATGATAGTCCTGAAATGCTCACCAATTTTCTAAACAAGTATCAAGACAAGATATTGAAATCAGGCCATGTCATCCAATCCCTTTCTTATGACATTATTGAAAAGATAAAGGAACTTTCTCCAACTGTCACCGCAGGCTATATTATGCCGTTTAGCTTAGTTGGTCCCCCAACAGGAAAAATGGATTTCTTAACCATCGAATATACAACGCTAAATGCTAAATTTATTGACTCAGCTCATGCTCAGGGAAAGCAAGTATTCGCCTGGACACCTAATGACGAGGATACCATGTCTAGAATGCAGTTTTATGGCGTAGATGGGATTATAACCGATCAGATGCAGGTCCTTAATCATACTTTTAAAGGGACTACACGTCTCAATTATTCTGACCAGCTGTTCTTTTTTACAATAGGTATCGGATAACTTAATTTCAAGCCTATTACTTATCAGATCAGCATTTATCTACTATCATAAAAAATCCTGTAGGGCGTATTCGGCCTACAGGATTTTTTTATGTATTGTACCAATCGTCACATCCCCATACATCACGATTAGCTATGAGGGGGCCATTTACAATCTGTTATCGATAGTGCTTCAAAAGTGGCTGTAAATGATGAATTTTCTGGGCTACAGGCATAGATACCAAAGGATATCGTTGCATCCCCTTGATTCAGATGACAAATCCGCATTTGCTTAAATAGCACGCCATCAAAACTATAGTCGATACAGTAATCACTATGTCTTCTACTCAGTCGATACCAAACTTCTCTATGATCAGTCGAGATGTCAGTCGTCGCCCAATCTGAAAACCCTTGATTTGTGACGACACTACCTAATCTTTGAAAGATGTCATTTTCATATTCAACTGACGCCTTTAACCAATTCTCTGAGTCTAAGTAGATGACAATGCCACATTGATCAAATCGGTGTGAACTATCAAATGTCGTCTTCACCACAAATGAGAAAAATGGGTCATCTGTCTTCGTCTGTAACACAGGGGCATTATCGTTTTGGAACCCATAGTAAGTCCTTTGCCATAAATCCGTAAATGGTTCTGTTATGATCTCAATTTTATCATCTTCAATCACAACTTGTCCTGGTTCTCTTGTCCAAAACAAGTCTGCATCTGTAAATTTTTCCATCTCACCCTCCCAAATGACAACTTATACCAGCTAAGTTCTATCCGCGACAATATGTTTTTGATAGCTCCAATTGAATAAGACTTTATCACGTCGATGAATCTCACCTGCATGAAACTCAATGAACCCATTCTTTTTATAAAATCGGCGATTCACTTCTGAATTTGTGATAAATGTCAACGTACCACCACCTTGATTCGCGATATAAGGTATGACAAATTCATTTAGCATTTTACCGCCTACACCCTGCCCCTGAGCGTTATTTGAAACAGCAAACAGTTCTAAAAACCAAGCATCGGGATAGGTGCTATGACAAACTGAGTTGCTTTCTTCTAGTAGGCCTAAGAAACCAGCTGTATCTTTGATGCCACCATGACGTAATAACGTGAGCCCACCAGCAAGTATATAATCAATCAAGTTGACTTTAGGGGCTTTGGGTGGTACTAGTATGGCTACTGAACAAATGACATCATCAATCAAGCCGACTAAAATAGGATAGCCTTTACGCATTGATGTTACCACACATAACTCTTGAATCACACGAACAAATTTTTGTCGTTTCTCTTCTTGATCTACATATAGTTTATAATAAGCATAATCCATAAAAGAGGCTGTTAACAGCGCAACAATCGCTGCTTGCTCAGTTCGTTTTGCTTCTCTATACACAATCATTCTACACGCCTCCTGGATGATGCTTAGCATGGCACCATGTATCTGCCTATCTGACTATCTAGCGAAACGACACGCGCATCTCTCAATAATTTAGAGATCGGCATCACACAGCTACTGCCTATATCATACTAAAAAAAAAGTCGAGTGACAACTTTTATGCTAAGTAAGTCCTGTAGGTTGGGGGGGGCCTATAACAGAGGAAAGCTAGCAGGTATTCATGTATTTTTAACCTCTATCGCCAACATGTAACATCAGCTAGACCATTAACTTTTTTTGGTAAATCTGCTTATCAACTTCATGTACAAACCTTTCACTGATAAGTTCTTCGATAGATTAATCATGTAAGAAAGCAGAACGAGACTGATTATCGTCCCCTCACGCACAAATAGTGGTAGGTGAAATAGACTGGTCAACCCTAGAGAACCTATAACGCAAAGCACATCAATACTATAGCGATAAACTGAAAATTTCTGATGCGTCATCTCACTTAAGAGCAAACAAAAGTGTTCAATTGGGAAGCGTAACGTTTTTAATCTCAATACTTGGCCTGTCCCAAATCCTGCGATAATAACGCCAGCAATAAATAGCAGCATACGCATCCCATAAGTGCTTATGAATAGGCCTGAAAACATATAGTAAACAAAAAAATTAACAACTGTGCCAAAGAGAATGAGGGCCAGCACGATTACAAGATAATCTTTTACTTTTCTATGCTTATCTAACAGCCAGCAAGCCAATAAAAATAGTAAATTAATGAAAATCGTGATAGTACCCACTTTCATCGTTAGTTCTTGAGCTATTGCTAGATTTAAAGCATTGAAACTACTAACACCTATTTTGGAAATAATCGTTAAGCTAATGCCAAAGGCACTGATGAGATAAAAGATAATTGAATAAAAAAATTGGGTTTGTTTTACAGTCATTATGATACTTCCTTATTGGTTTTTCTATATTATATGCTATAATAAAATCAAAAAATATGAGATTTAGCACATATAGGAAAACCCATGAAAAAAATAAAATTTAATCAGGAAACAGCTGCTAACATGTATAACACGGCGTTACCTTTTGACCAGAATATCTTGTCCATCAGTTATCTGATGACATATGGTAATAAAGAATGGATACAGCATGCCTCTAGTTCAATCGACTACTTATACCTGTTGCTAGATGGCAAGGCAAAACTAGTGAAAGGTGAAGAAAACGGCAAGCAAGCGATTCTACAATTTCTATACCCTGGGGATTTTATAGGTGAGTTAACCTTAGTTGGTGCAGAAAAAACGACGAAAGATATCATTTCTATAGGTAATAGTGTCTGCTTAGCGATCCCAATGTTTTATGCTGAGAAGCACTTGTTAGATGATAATGCTTTCTTACGCATGATCAGCCAATATACAGGTAAAAAATTACTAGAGCGAACAGAACGCGCCATACACAGCCAGTTATACGAATTTAAATATCGATTAGCAGAACTACTATTAATCATCACTGTTGACGATCACTATCAAGAAAAGCACACAGAGATGGCTGAGTATTTAGGGGTTAGTTATCGACATCTACTCTATACATTTCAACACTTTCGGGATCAAGGGTTAATTGACAAAGGAAAAAAAATTAAAATAAACCGAACAAAATTAAGCCATTTTCTAGAAGAGCGGATGCAGTAAGCAATAGATGTATGAGATTCCCGCCAACTTAATAGCCTATGTTGCCCTAAACAAGGTATTTAATGCAAACACATTAAGCAGCTAATTTGATAGCCTAAATACGCAAGACTGTTAAAATAGGGTACATTAGATAAGAAAAAAAGCAAGTACCGAGGTACTTGCTGATACGTTAGCACATAAGCAGCATGATTTTAAAACGTGCTACTACCATACAAACTGTAAGACTAGGCATTAAATAGTGGCTACCTTCCAAATGATACTAGAAAGATGTGACAATAAAATCAATACCTGAAGTTAAGAAATATAGGCCAACTAGAAAACTGATTGTCAAAGCAGAAACAATTGGATTGAATAACATCATAATCCCTAAAATTAGGCCTAAAACATTCATAACTACTTTAAACCAATAATAACTCGTACTGACTGTTTTGAAAACATCAGCTATGATTAATTCACCAATTGAGTCAATGATAAACCAAATCGCAAATATGTAGGGTAATGCAAGCACACCGAAACTCATATTGAATAACAGAAACAACCCGATCAGAATATCTAAAATTCCTAATACTAAAATAGAATTTGCCTTATGCCCAGTGTACTCATTCAATCGACGACGGAAAGCCAGTTGAATAATACCTTCGAAAATAGCAGAAATTGCGAAAATAAGAACGATTGCGACCAAACTCTTCATAGGATTTAAAAATGAGATTATCCCTGTAAGTAATAGTACTAATCCTAGAATAAAATAAACGACATTAAACTTGTTTTTAGATGTCAACATAAAGACACCCCTTTCTTTTTAGTGAACCTAGTCTTCAAAGAGACAGTATAGCCCTTTATTGTATAAAGTGCAAACTTAAAGAGAAGTGACGCATCAAATTTGTGTGACTCCCCTTATTCAAGTATCAATATTTTGCATGCACATAGACTTGAGTATGTACAAAAAAACCGGCCATCAACTGGTCGGTTTTTATCAATACATCAGATGGCATCGCGTAAGCGTAAGCCGTCATTTTCAAGGACACGAACATTACGTGGGAGAAAGGCACGGATTTCTTCTTCATTATAGCCAATATGTAGTCGCTTATCATCCAATATAATTGGGCGACGCAAAATCTGTGGATTTTGAGATATAATCGAAACAGCCTCAGAAAGAGACAATTCTTCAAAATCGACATTCAATGACTTAACAAACCGATTTCGGTTAGAAATCAAAGATTCAATGCCATCATCACATTTTTCTAGAATGTGCTTGACTTCATCAGTAGATAAAGGGCTCGACATAATGTTTCTCTCATCATATGAGATGTCATGAACTGCTAACCATTGTTTCGCTTTTTTGCAACTGGTACATGATGGAGCCGTGTAAATTGTTATCATATATTGCCTCCGTGCTGATAATGCTAACGCGTATCAAGTTATACCCAGTCAACCATCCAATTTCATTTTAGTTGATCAAGTTAATTATATGTTACCAATTATAGCACAGTTTGTCATCAGTCAAAAGACCTATTCCGTACAAAATCACATTTTTTACGGAATTGTTACTCATTTTTCATATTTAAGTTGCATTTTGGTGAGCAATTTATTCTTCTATCTCTATCGTATCTAACTCTAGTGATACAAGCTCTGGCTCTGAAACTTTAGCTTTTTCTTTAGTCGCCTTTGCTGCAGGTTTTTCGTTTGATTTATCTGAGGCTGCTGCTTCAGGAATCAAGCCAAAGTGTTTCCGAACTTTATGGTCTATCTCCTGGAATACTTCAGGATGCTCTTTTAAGTATAATTTAGCTTTTTCAGACCCTTGTCCAATTTTTTCATCATTATAAGCAAACCAAGCACCAGATTTTTTGATAATGTCTAAATCAGTTGCAATTTTGACAAGTTCTCCTGTTTGTGAAATCCCCTCACCAAACATAATCTCAACTTCTGCCACTTTAAATGGTGGGGCAACTTTGTTTTTGACAACCTTAATCTTAGTTTCTTTACCCATTGCTGTATCTTTATCTTCACCGGTTCCTTTAATCTGTGTATTACCACGGACATCTAGACGAACTGAGGCATAAAACTTCAAGGCACGACCACCAGGTGTTGTTTCTGGACTACCAAACATAACACCAACTTTTTCACGCAATTGGTTGATGAAAATCGCGATTGTTTTTGTTTTATTGATAGATGATGAGAGTTTACGCATGGCTTGAGACATCATACGCGCTTGCAGTCCGACGTGAGAATCACCGATTTCACCATCAATTTCGGCACGTGGTACAAGTGCAGCTACTGAGTCAATAACCACTAAATCGATCGCACCTGAATCAATCAGTTTACCAGCGATTTCAAGACCTTGCTCCCCAGAGTCTGGTTGAGATAGTAATAACTCATCTATGTTAACGCCAAGTGCTGCTGCATAGGCTGGATCAAGTGCATGCTCTGCATCGATAAATGCGGCAATCCCACCTTCTTTTTGTGCTTGTGCAACCGCATGAAGCGCAACAGTTGTTTTACCTGAAGATTCAGGGCCATAGATCTCAATGATCCGTCCTTTAGGATAGCCACCAACACCCAAGGCAATGTCAAGAGCCAATGACCCTGAACTCATGACTTGTACTTTTTGCTCTGCTTTATCTCCAAGACGCATCAATGCGCCTTTTCCGAAATCTTTCTCAATAATTTTAAGTGCGTCATTGAGTGCTTTTTCACGCTCATCACCGAATTTTTTAGTAATATCATCTAGATTTTTTTTAACTTTTTTTGCCAATGTTTATCTCCTCTAAAGTAGTGAACCTATCGCTAAAACTCATCGCGAACAGGGATTGCTTTTAACGACTAGCAAGGCTGTTTTCAAGAATTTATCGCAAGTCCATAGTATCTTATTATACCATTTTTCTGTCTATTTTTATATACGTATAACCGATATCAATTGCGCAACTCTCACCCTTTTTTTAGGTGTTGACAGTGTGGACAAAAGTGCGTGCCGCGCCCCGCAAGTTTATATTTTTCGATTGGTCTACCACATCTTTGACAAGGCTGATCTTTCTTTGCGTACACTTTCAGACTGTCTTGCATGGTACCAGCCATCCCCAAAGCATTTTTATAGCTCCGAATAGTAGACCCGCCTCGCTTGACACCCTCGTCTAATACTGAAATGATGGCCTGTCTCAAATCTGCAATTTGTCTCTTTGATAAATTCCTCGCAATTTCTGATGGATGGATTTTAGACAACCATAGCACCTCATCAACATAGATATTGCCTAGTCCTGCTACTAAGGTTTGGTCTAGTAAATACGGTTTAATTTTTTTTGTACTCTTGACAAGCTTTTCTTGAAAAGGTGCTAAGGTAAACTCTGATGCTATTGGTTCTGGCCCAATTTTTTTACCCCTGAAAAAAGCAAGCAGCTTGCCCTGATCAACCAGCTCCATCGTACCAAATTTTCTAACATCTTGATAGACTAAGGTCTGACCATTTGATAGCGCGAAAAAAGCATGAAAATGTTTATGATCAGGTACTGCTTCACTAGGGAACAGCTGGTACTTGCCTTCCATCCTCAGATGACTGATCAATGTCTTATCCCCTAGCTCAAACAACAAGTACTTGCCACGACGGCTAACAGTCAAAATCGTCTTGCCTGGTAGATAAGCTAAAAATTCTGATAGCTCCGACTGGATCATCCGGTTATAGTTAAGCTCAACAGAGATTATCTTTTGACCACTAACAAGTTTATTAAGCCCGCGACGTACGGTTTCTACTTCTGGTAATTCTGGCATATAAGTTACTCCTCATTAATCAGTTTACCAAAAATATGCCGATGGCAAGGCAATTTTGTCTTGATAGACTGACATAATACCAAAGCATCTGTTCACATCAATAGCCAGTAGATGGGATACTAATTTTAACTAACTTACATTTCAGCAATGGTATGCGTTATCTTGTTCTCAAGCACCATGACTATTCAGGTATGATATAATGGAGCTATGATAACTTTGAAAACTGTTGTAACTATCCTGAAAAATGATCATAATTTCCGCGATATCCTGATAGATGGCACTTATTTTAACACTGAACAGACTGATTTTATTTTTGATAGCCTTTCATATGATAGCCGAGAGGTCGCTTCAAAGACCCTTTTTTTCGCCAAAGGTAGCCAATTTAAACGCGCATTCTTAGCTGATTTAGCCATTCCCTTTTATATTTCTGAGACAGACTATGAAGTTGGCATCCCTGCGATTATTGTCAATGATGTCAAACATGCCATGAGTTTGATCGCCATGGCCTTCTACGGTAACCCCCAAGATGACCTTAAAACATTGGCATTCACAGGAACAAAGGGCAAGACGACTGCAGCTTATTTTGCCAAAAATATTCTAGATGTGCATAATAACCATAAGACCGCCATGTTTTCAACGATGGATACAACACTAGATGGCAAAACCTTTTTCAAGTCACAACTAACAACACCTGAAAGCATCGACCTGTTTCGCATGATGCGCGAAGCCGTTCGTAACGGTATGACACACCTGGTCATGGAGGTCTCTTCTCAGGCCTATAAAACAGCTCGAGTCTATGGCTTGACCTTCGATGTTGGTGTCTTCCTAAATATCTCTCCCGATCACATCGGACCGATCGAGCACCCGACGTTTGAAGATTACTTCTACTGCAAGCGCCAATTACTCGCAAATTCACGGTTTGCTGTTGTCAATGCTGAAATGGATCACTTCGATTTTATCAAGTCTGAGTTAACTTGTGATCATGCATTTTATGGCGACAATTCTACCCACCCAATCACCCAATCTAAGGCCTTCAGTTTCCAAGCACTAGACCAAATATTTGATATCCAGCTGATTGGCCACTTCAACCAAGAGAACGCTGTAGCAGCTGCACTCTCTGCCCTACAACTAGGAGCTGAGATGTCCGATATCAAGAAAGGTATTGCCAAAACAACGGTACCAGGCCGTATGGAAGTGATCAAGCAAGCAAATGGTGCCAAAGTTTTTGTAGATTATGCCCATAATGCAGATAGCCTAGACAAACTAATTAATGTCGTGCTCCCACATCAAACCGGTCAAGTCACAGTCATCATCGGGACGACTGGTAATAAAGGCGAAAGCCGTAGACAAGGGATAGGGGAGCTTTTAAATGGCTTGCCGAATCTCAATGTCATTTTAACAGCAGATGATCCAAACTTTGAGGACCCGGCAGCTATTGCTAAAGAAATTGCGAGTTTTATCGACCGTGATATCTCGATTATTATCGACCGTGAAGTCGCAATTCAAACTGCCTTGCAGCAAACATCTGGTCCTAATGATGCCGTTATCATAGCTGGCAAAGGGGTCGATGCTTATCAGATAGTGAATGGCGTTCACACCCCTTATGCAGGTGATAAGAAAATTGCTGAAAAGTACTTATCATGACAAGACGTACAAGATAATGCCTGATTAAACGATGAATTACAAGATACGATATTAAGTAGCAACCCATAAAGGGTTGCTATTTTTAATTTCTTTTATAATGAATGAATGCATCCACCCGATCACATTTTACACCCCTAGATTATGCGTTACAAAAAAATGCTTAGTCGCTTTATTGCTTACTAAACATTTTCTTGACTGACTCATAAAAATCAGATAACTTTATTAGTTAGATTTTTTTCTTTCAAAATAGACGTAACCTATTGTTAAGATCATGATAATTCCTAGAACAATAGCTAACATTCCTTTTTCTTCTCCCGTTGCCGGTAATGCTACGCTAGGATCAGCTGGCGTTTTTGTCGCTGGGGCAACTGGCGTTGGTAAATCTGGATTAACTGCGGGTGTGGGTAGGTAACTATTGTTAAAAGTTTGATTGCCATCATAAGTCACCACGGCTAATAATTGATTATGTTCCAATGTAACAACCACTGTTGCCTTAATACTATGGTCGTCATAAGTCATGCCAGACGCATTACCCTTTACTTCATTTATCGTGTATTGGTAAGTACCTGGTTGACTATAGTTGATGCTGTCAAAACTAATTGCACCTTGACTATCATTTGACTTTGTTTGCAACACATTGCCGTCTACATCTCGCAATTCAAAACTAAAAGCATCAGCTGTCAGTATTTTTCCTGTCAATACTTTTTTTGCGCTCAACTTGGCAGAGACATCCGGTATTACTGGTAAATCAGTATATGTATTGGTGATATCATATCCCACTATATCGGACGTATAGCCATTTACAGGAACTTCTTTAACCGAGTATTGATAGGTCTGATTATTTGTATCAAATTTTGGCCGTGCATTAAACTTGTACATCCAGTTATCAGATGCTGTAACAACTTTTGCATCTATCTTTTCATTATTTTGATACAGTTCAACTGTAATCGCATCTGGTCTTGCATTTTGAGAATTATTATCGTCTATCCATGTTTTCTTACCGGCTACGGAAACAGTCATATCTCCTCCGCCACCGCCACCACTATTTGGTGTATAAACATCAACAAGTCTGCTCTCAATATTGTCACCAGATAAAGTTCCTGAGTTTTGGTAGTTTAAGGCATAGCCACCATCAGTTGCTCGCGTATCATAGTCAAGATAAACACAATCTGTTAAGTCTTCAAATTTAACCGAAAAATGCGACTTATCAGCCTCTGTTATACTTTCACTAGAGATATAAGTACCTGGTACAGCATTCCAATTACTATCAAAAGAAGCGACATGGTAGCCTGAAATTGAATCCGTCACTAGTTCTTGATTGGGACCAACATTATCTGTATAAACAGCATTTTTGATTGCTGTTTTGGAATAATTCACTCTAACAGTCCAATGAATCAGGCTTGGATCATTTGCATCTACACTTCCCCATTTATGGAGACCCTCATCATCATCTGGCTTGCCATTACCACTTGGATTGATAAAAATAATTGACTCACCAACCGTTCCCCAGTTTAGAGAGACATCGGTATCTTCCTTGACTTTTGTCTTATCCCAATGTACCCACATATCAAAGTGTCCTTCGATATCGTGTGATCCGGATGCCGCAGCTACTTCTGTAAAAGTAATCGTAACGATGCCAGTATTATGGTTTGCAAATGCATTCCCAATTACGTTACCGCTACTATCCTTAATAGCAAAAGTCAAATCAGCTTGTAAAGTCAAGACCTCTGGATTTTTGATGGTCATTGTATCTCCGGATTGAATACCGGTACCTGCTTTGATAAGAAACTCCCAATGTGTTTCCATATCATCATAAATGCCAAAATCTGTCTTAGGATTATGATTTTTGTCTCTCAATTCAGCTTTTGTAACAAATTGATCTCCCCAATCCTTAGTATTTGATGTCGCCGCATCTACTATAGCACTTACATTCATTGCTGAGAATAAAACAATGCCTAACAGTAGCCATGTTTTAGCCTTAAGACTAATCTTCTTTAATTTTCTTAACATATTTTTCCTTTTCTAACGCCTTAATCTATAAATAATACCATTGCTTAAACTACCTTAATGGATTATACACGACAAAACATACGATGTCAAAAATTTTTTACTGAACAAAATTTAGTCTATTTTGTCAGTCAATGCTTCTGCAGTTCAAGCACTTTTATGATAAAATGGAGGCTATGGATAAGATTATCAAGACACTATCAAATGATGGTTATTTTAGAGCCTATGCACTGGATGCAACACAAACAGTAGCTGAGGCACAAACACGACATAAAACCTGGTCTAGTTCAACCGTTGCACTGGGTCGTACCTTGATTGCTGCGCAAATATTAGGTGCCAATCAAAAAGGAGATGACACGATTACTGTACGTGTCCAAAGTAACGGGGCAATTACGATGATGATAGCCGTTGCGGATACACGTGGTAATGTCAAAGGCTATATTAAAGAACCAAATGTTGACTACAAACGCGGGTCAACTGGCGAAGTTTTAGTTGGTGATGTCGTCGGTCAAGGCTGGTTTTCGGTTGTCAAAGACATGGGGCTTAAAACCCCTTATACTGGTCAAACACCCTTAATTTCTGGAGAAATCGGGGAAGACTTGGCCTATTATCTAACGACGTCTGAACAGACACCCTCAGCTATCGGCCTTAACGTTTTATTAAATGAAGATGAAACGGTCAAAGTAGCAGGTGGCTTTTTAGTACAAGTCATGCCTGATGCACCTGATGCTGAAATAGCAGCACTTGAAGCTAGAATTCAAGCCATGCCGGCTATCTCTAACCTCTTATGCTCTCATGACCATTCTAAAGCAATCTTAGATGCTATCTATGGACAAGACCAGTACAAGATACTTGAAGAATCTGCCCTAGCTTTCCACTGCGACTGCTCAAGAGACCGTTTTTCTGATGGCATCAAAAGTCTCGGTAAAACTGAAATAGAAAGTTTAATCACTGAAAATCATGGTGCTGAAATTATTTGTCAGTTCTGCGAGACAGTCTATGATTTTTCTGAAAATAATTTGAAAGAACTGATAAAAAATGACGAATAACTATACGACGCCCTGGAAAATTGGCGATGTCGACATAAACAAAAGAATCGTGCTAGCACCTATGGCTGGCATTTCAAATAAAGCATTTTTGAGCTTAGCAAAAGAGTTTGGAGCTGGGCTGGTCGTAACTGAGATGATTTCTGACAAAGGAATTGAGCATCGCAATACCAAAACCTTGTCTATGCTTGATTTTGATGGCATACCAAATCCATTATCCATTCAAATTTTTGGTGGTGATGCTACTACCTTGGTCGAGGCTGCTAAATTTGTCGAGGCACATACGACTGCTGATATCATTGATATCAACATGGGCTGCCCCGTGCCAAAAGTGACAAAAAACGAATCCGGATCGCGCTTACTCCTTGATCCAAATAAGATTTATGATGTCGTGTCTGCTGTCGCATCTGCCATTGACCTCCCAGTAACGGTTAAAATGCGAACGGGTTGGGATAATGATCATCTCTTCCCTGTGGAGAATGCCTTAGCAGCCGAAAAAGCTGGTGCTGGTGCGGTTGCCATGCATGGACGAACTCGTGCGCAAATGTATGAAGGCCATGCTGATTGGGATATTCTAGCAAAAGTTGCAAGTCACATGACCATTCCTTTTATCGGTAACGGTGATGTGAAGACACCTGCAGATGCCAAAAGAATGTTAGACGAAACTGGGGTCGATGCCGTGATGATTGGCAGAGCAGCCTTGGGCAATCCTTGGATGCTGAAGCGAACAACTCATTTTCTTGAAACTGGCGAGGAAATGCCCGAACCGACAGTTTTTGAAAAAATTGAGACTGCTAAAGTCCATTTGACACGTTTAGCCTTACTAAAAGGTGATGAAAATGGCGCGCGTGAGTTTCGCCAGCATGCTGCCTATTATTTAAAAGGTGCACCTCGTGCAGCAAAAGTGAAGCAAGCCATTAATCAGGCGAATAACTCTCTTGACATGTTTGGTATATTTGATACCTATTTAGAAAACCTTTGATCTAGCAATCAACGGTTTTTTTATTTATTTTTGAACACACTAAAAGCCTCTCGTTAGTCATACGCGAGGCTTTTAAATGTCCTATATCATGTGATCAATTTATAGCACCTATCATCTTAAAAATAGGATTGGCTACACTCATTCAGAAGTAAACCCACTACCAATTACCTCATGAACATTGATAATCGAGACAAAAGCATCTGGATCAATCTCTGATAAGATAGCTTTGACAGCAAGTACTTGCGTTGGACTTAGCACAACATAAATCACTTTTTTATCTTGGCCTGAATAGACCCCTTCTGCCTTAAGATAAGTCGCACCCCGGTCAACTTCTGCCATGATTTTACTAGCGATAATTTCGTGATGCTCACTGATGATCAGCATGCCGCGGACGGTATAGCCACCATTTTGGACAACAGCAACTACTTGACTAAAGACAAAACTTGCGATGACCGTATACATCATATGCTGAATATCGATATAACTCAAAGATAAAGTCAAAATCAGAATGTCAAGCATAAACAAGGTTTGACCTATTGCAATCCCTTTTTTCTGTTCAACATAGCGGCCGATGATATCACCCCCACCCGTCGTTCCACCAAAACGAAATACCAGTCCGCCACCAATCCCTGCAAAGATACCTGCCAGTAAGGCCGCAATCAGCATATCATGGCTGATATCGATCGAAAAGGTAATCCTCTGAAATAACCAGATGAAGACAGACAAACACACAGTCCCATGTATGGTATAGATCATGCCTCGCTTACCAAATATTTTAATACCCAATACAAACAAGGGTAGATTGAGTATAATTTGTGAATAGGCCGGATTGATATTAAATAGCGCATGACCAATCAAAGTCAAACCACTGACCCCACCTTCTGCCAGATGGTTAGCCATATTAAAGTTAACAAAGCCAAAGGCATAAATTGCTGTCCCTAGCGCAATCATTATGAAATTTATTGGATGAAACTTAGTTTCTTTTACCATCCTACTTCTCCATCTATCTTTCCAAAAAATAAGATCGTGATCGACTATCACAATCTTATTGAAACCTTGTCTATTTAGTTAAGTTTCATCTTCGACAAAACGGCCTAAAACCTTAACATTTTCAGCAATTGACACGAAGGCAGCAGGATCTACTATTTTCATAATATGCTTAAACTCTTGATATTCAGCCTGAGTAATAATCGTGATTAACAGCGTCATATTGATATGTGAATAACCACCTTCTGCAGAATGGACAACTGTAACGCCACGATGTAGCACCTCGTGAAGGGCTTGTGTAACAGCCTCAGGATTTTTCGTAATAATCGTCGCTTGCATTTTTCTTTGCTTGGTATAAATCGCATCGGTTACACGACTAGAAACAAATATCGTTAATAGCGAGTAGAACATGTATTGCCAACCAAATAATATACCTGCTACCAGGACGATGATCCCATTAAAAACTAAGCTGATATTACCAACTTGACGACCTGTTTTCTTGCGGATATACAGACTCAAAATATCTGTGCCACCACTTGAAATACCACTACGTAAGGCGTACCCAATACCGGCACCCATAACAGCACCACCAAAAATCGCATTGATAATCGGGTCTGTTGCCAGGGTATACTGTGGAATAATATGGATGAAGACAGAGCTTAACGTGACTGTCAACACCGTATAAAGTGTAAACTGTTTACCAATCTTGAACCACGCTAAAATCAACAAGGGAAGATTGAGTAAATACAAGGTGATCGACACAGGTAAATTTTGCCCAATTACTCTGACTGATAGGGTCGTAAATATTTGTGCTAACCCTGTAATGCCGCTTGAATAGACGTGACCTGGTTGGAAAAACAAGTTTAAGGCAATCGCTGACAAGATAGCGTAAACAACGGATGCTGACAATTTTTGCATCAACTTTTCGAAGGATAAATTTTTTAACACGTTAATCATAATTATTTTCCAATTTTTAGGTTAAGTTCAGAAAGTTGCTGAGACGAAACGAGACTAGGTGCTTGCGTCATCGGATCAGTTGCTTTGTTATTTTTAGGGAATGCAATCACTTCTCGGATATTTTCCTTGCCAGCTAATAACATGACGAATCGGTCAAGACCAAGTGCGAGACCACCATGTGGTGGAAAACCGTAGTCCATCGCTTCTAGTAAGAAGCCAAACTGTTCATTCGCTGCTTCTTGACTAAAGCCTAGTGCCTTTAGCATACGCTCTTGAAGTGCTTTTTGATTAATCCGGAGACTACCACCGCCTAGTTCATAGCCATTTAAGACGATATCATAGGCAACTGCACGGACTTTTGATAGGTCTCCCTCAAGCTCATGCGCACTTTCTTGTGTTGGTAGGGTAAAAGGATGATGGGCGCTGGTATAACGCGCCTCTTCTTCGCTCCATTCAAACATCGGCCAATCAATCACCCAAAGAAAGTTGAATTTAGCGTCATCGATTAAGTCCTGATCTTTTGCGATACGACTACGTAAGGCACCTAATGTGGCATTAGCAACAGCTAACTCATCAGCGACAAAAAGGACTAAATCATTATCTGTTAAGGCTAATTGGTGTGATAAATCTGCACTAATTTCTGGTAAGAATTTGGCAATTGGTCCTGAAAAGGCGTTGTCAGCAAACTTAACCCATGCAAGCCCTTTTGCACCAAATTGCTTAGCGAATTCTGTTAGGTTATCGATATCTTTTCGAGAATAACGATCAGCTACATTTTTTGCAACGATAGCTTTAACGACTGCTGCTTCTGTGAACACTTTAAAATCAGCTTGTTTAGCGGTATCTGTGACATCTAGAAGATGCATGGCAAAGCGCGTATCTGGTTTATCAGACCCATATTGGTTCATGGCATCATCGTAAGACAACCTTGGAAATGGTAAGGTAACGTCTATATCTTTTGTTACTTTCATAACTTTTGCGATCAAGCCTTCAGTCATCTCTTGAATCTCATGTTCATCTAAGAAAGACGTCTCTAAATCGACTTGTGTAAACTCAGGCTGACGGTCGCCACGCAAATCCTCATCTCGGAAACATTTAACGATTTGGTAATATCTGTCAAAACCAGCATTCATCAATAATTGTTTGGTAATTTGTGGCGACTGAGGCAAGGCATAAAAATGCCCATCTGAAATACGACTAGGTACCAAGTAATCACGTGCACCTTCAGGTGTTGATTTTGTAAGCATCGGTGTCTCAACATCGATAAAATCAAGATCATCTAGGTAATGGCGAATTGATTTAGTCACCTGATGACGTAATTTGAAGTTGGTTAACATCTCAGGACGTCTTAAGTCGAGATAGCGATAACGCATCCGCGTCTCATCACTTGCTTCTAACCCATCTTTTATTTCAAACGGCGTTGTTTTGGCAGCATTTAGAATCGACAGGCTAGTTACTTCCAGTTCAACTTGACCAGTTGCTAATTTATCATTAGCCTGTGTTCTAGCATTAACAGCACCCGTCACTTCGATTACAAATTCACCGCGTAAGCCTTCTGCCATCGTCAATACGTCTTTTGAAACCAGCTCAGGATTCACGACCAACTGCATGATCCCTTCACGGTCCCGCAAATCAATGAATATCAACCCACCCAAATCTCGACGACGTGATACCCAACCTTTAAGTGTAACGGTTTGACCGATATGTTCCGTGCGGACTGCGCCCGCATATAATGTACGTTTCATAATTTTTATTCCTTTTTACCAATCAGTATCAGTCAGTCTGATGACTTAATCACCACTATCTGGTTACAAATGTTGCCACCAGTAATAAAATAAGTGTTACAATCACAACAAGCCGTGCAACCTTATCTTTAGAGATTGCCTTGTCTCGATTGAACAAGACAACCAATATGCCATAGAAGATGAAAAATGCGCTACTTGCACTCGGCATCTTTGTCACGATTTGATAGAGACTAGCTGCTATTGATAGCGCTGACAGGCCCATAAATATTTTTAGTTTATCAGACATCTTTTACCGTCAATTCTGAAAAGACAGCATCAAAATTATCTTGAATAGTAGCTAATGTTGTCACAACTTCTGTACGTGTCACATTATTTTTGACCGTAATATCACCCGACTCAACTTCTGACTCACCTAAAGTGATGATTGTTTTCGCACCAAATTCTTCTGCTGATTTAAATTGCTGCTTAATCTTACGATTCAAGACATCACGCTCTACAGCATAGCCTTGATTACGTAAAGACTGAACTAATTTGAGTGCGGCGAGATTAGCACTTGCACCTAAAACAACCACATATACGTCTAAAGTTTGCGCCACTGGCAAGGTAACCCCTTGCGCCTCTAATACCATAAGGAGACGATCCACACCTAGGCCAAAGCCAAAGCCAGGTGTATCAGGACCATCAAAATAACTCACAAGTGAGTCATAACGCCCACCGCCACAAAGTGTCAGTTCTTTTCCTTTAATATCTGTCATGAATTCAAAAATCGTGTCGTTATAATAATCTAAACCGCGGACCATGTTTTGATCCACCTGATAAGCAATCGAAAGACTATCTAACATCGCGGTCACATCAGCCAAATGGCTTTGACTAGCCTCGGATAAGAAATCTAAGATAGACGGTGCATCCTTAACAATCTCGATATCTGCTTTTTCTTTAGAGTCTAATACCCGCAAAGGATTCTCATGTAAGCGACGTTTTGAGTCTGTGGAAAGATTATCTAAATGCTGCTCTAAATACACAATCAAAGCCTCACGATAGCTATTACGCGTATCACTATCGCCTAGTGAATTAATCACTAATTTGATATTTTTCACACCCAGCTGATCAAAAAAGGCTTTGGCCATCGCAATTGTCTCAACGTCTGTCGCTGGATTTTTTGAGCCAAAATTTTCAACACCGATCTGATGAAATTCACGTAAGCGACCTGCTTGAGGCCGTTCATAACGGAACATTGGACCAGTATAGTAGACCTTAAATGGTTTTTGAACCTCTGGTGCAAACTTTTTATTTTCGACATAAGCGCGAACAACAGGCGCCGTCGCTTCAGGACGGAGCGTGATGTGACGATCACCCTTGTCATAAAAATCGTACATTTCTTTAGTTACGATATCTGTTGTATCACCAACAGAACGTGAAATGACCTCATAATGTTCAAAAATAGGTGTTCTAATTTCGCTAAAGTGATAGGCTGCAAAGACTTGTCTCATCGTCTCCTCTACAAACTGCCATTTTTCACTTTCTCCAGGTAAAATATCATTGGTGCCTTTAGGTCTTTGTAATTTCATCGTTTTGTATTTCCTTTCAACTATCCTATAAGAAAACGCCCAAGAGCGCAAAAACTATCCGCTCAAGGACGATCATATCGTGGTACCACCTTGTGTTCCTAGGAAATCCTAGCTTTTTAGCTATATAGTCGCTATCTATCGTCTGTTTGTCACATTTATGTGGCTTTTCAGCTAGGGCCACTCTCTTAGTTTTAATTATATATTAGTCAGATCTTTTTTGCAAGATTTTCCCGACAAATAATCAATCCGCATCCTTGAAAACGCTCATATTTTTTGCAAAATAATCGTATCCTGAATAGATGGTTGCCACCAGACAGATATATAAGAAAATCGTCCCAATCGTCGTGAGTCCGAGGAGCAAGAAAATGATTGATAGCATTTGTGTAAATGTTTTGATTTTACCAGGTAATGCTGCCGCCATCACGACGCCACCTTGTTCAACAAGCAGTAAGCGTAAGCCTGTCACTGCTAATTCGCGACAGACAATAACTGCAATTACCCAAGCAGGTGCTAAATCAAGCGGTACAAGCATAATAAAGGCTGCCATCACTAGCATTTTATCTGCTAAAGGATCCGCAAACTTGCCAAAATTGGATACTATATGCCACTTACGCGCCAAATAACCATCTAACCAGTCGGTAGCTGAAGCAACTGCGAATAAAACAGCGGCAACGATTTGCCACGTTTGTGAGTGGCCACCTAAAACGATGATTAACAAAAACACTGGTATAGCAAATATGCGTGCAATCGTCAGGTTATTGGGTAAGTTCTCTTTCGTAAATTTCATCTTATCTCTATTCTATTTTGATCGTTAACGTGCTTGGGCTATCAGCAGATGCCATAGCCGACAAATCAATCGGCGTGTCACCAATCTTGACTGTCAAGCCTCTTGTTTTACCTAATGTTAGTACTGTTTCATTACCGGTTACAGTTGGTGTCACCGGTGTACTGTCATTTAAAGTCACTTGACCTTCGGGTAAATCAGAATTGGTCATGCCAACCCAAACAGATGTGCCAGCTGCGACACTAAGACTCACCTTAACTGGAGTATTCATATTTTTGGTTGTCGCAACAAGTGCTTGACCAGCTCCTGCTACTTTAACCTCTGCTTTGGGTACTGCTACTGCTTTGGATGAGCTTTCAGGTGTCGACGCTTTTTCCACAGGTGCTACAGATTTACTGGAGGGTTTAGAAGCTACTGAAAAACGATATAGGCTATCCGCAATCTTATTGTCTTTGGGCTTATTTAGCAACACGACCGCTGCAATACTAAACACAATTAAGGCTGCAACCGTCCCTAGAATCGTAATGGGCAGATAATGCTGCCAATTTTTTTTACTAGTTAGTCGCTCCTCTTTCTCCATTCTCTCTGAAGGTTTAACAAAACGATAATTTTCTGAAAAATCAGTTGGTTCTCGTACTTCTATTAAGTCTCCTGTTTCGTAAGCACTGATCATTTTATCAGAATCCAGGTCTAGTCGCTCAGCATATTGCTTAATATATGCCTTGATGTAGAAGTCTCCTGGAAGCGCGTCATAATTATCCTGTTCCAATGCAACGATATATGTTTTTTGAATTTTTGTTAGATTTTCCGCTTCATTAAGCGTCATATCAAGCTTTGCACGCTTTGCACGTAGCACTTGACCAACTGTTTTTTGTGCCAAGAGAACTCCTTTCTGTCACTTATATTTATCTTGCTACTGTATTTATCTACGTCCCTTAATTGCTAATCTTATCAAGCTAATCCCTTATTCTTTAGGCATCATAGAGAAGTCCGTTGAGATCATCTCTGCTATAAAATGATCTGCATGATACTCAATTTTCTCTAGCGTTAAGTCCGACAAAATCGTTGGAAAGTCAAAGAAGGTTACGCCTTCAAAAAGATTAGATGAAAACTGATTGGCAATAAATTCTAATGAATTTAACGCTTTATAATAATCACCTAACATTTCTTTTTTGATAATCTCTAGATGTGCTAAATTGAAATCACTTTCTATTTTATAACTTTTTAGTGTTTCACGCAAAATTTTAGCAAGTTTTGTTGGATACAATGTATCAGAAGTCATACTTGCAAACTGATAGTGCGGTGTGACTTCAAAATCAAAGCCAAAAGAATCATCAATTAACCCTTGATTATAGAGCGTTTCATATTGACTACTCGTATTACCCAGGATCATCGTCAGCATGACTTGAATGGCAAGCTTATATTCGAAGCGTACCACATCATCTGATGGTAAGTTGTTGTAGCCTCTAAACCCTAAGGCAAGTTTAGGAATGGTAACATCAAAGGTAATCTCATTTGATCGTATTTGCTCTCCTGATACAAATGGTGCCCGTTCTATTTCTGAGATCGTATCAAATTTTTTGTCAGCTTGATTTTGATGGACTAAGGCTGATAGACTTGTGACATCAAATGGCCCTGTTAAAAACAGTGTCATGTTGGCTGGATGATAAAATGTGCGGTAGTTGTCATAAAGATCTTCTGCGGAAATCTCTCTAATGCTTTGTGGTGTGCCCGCAATATCTGAGGCCAAGGCAGAGTCAGGATAGAGATTTTGTAGTAAGCCAAAAAACAAGCGAAAATCAGCATCATCCTGATACATCTGAATTTCCTGTGTAATAATTCCCTGTTCCTTTTCGACTGACACTTGCGTAAAATAAGGATCCTGTACAAAGTCTAACAACAAGGCAACATTGGGATCGATATTTTCCCTGGTAGAAAAGAGATAGGACGTCCGTGTAAAGCTTGTAAAAGCATTTGAACTTGCACCTAAGTTACTGAAAAAGGTCATGGCATCCCCATCCTCTTTTTCAAACAACTTATGCTCTAGAAAATGCGCAATGCCCTCAGGGAAAGTCTTCATATTGGTCTGCCCACGTGGGACAAATGTGGTATCTAAACTACCAAAATTTGTGGTGAACAGCCCATAAGTTTTATTAAAATCAGGTTTGGGTAAATAATAGACAATGAGACCATTGGCTAATGTTTCTTTATAAAGCACTTCGCCAACTTGTGGATACCTTTTAATCTCCAAGAGCATCTCCCTCCATAAAGTAAACTGACTGCAAGCTCAATGTTGCAGCTAACTTAACCACATCCTCTTTTGTTACATCAGCTAAGCGTTGTAACCACTCTGCCTGCGCCAAATAACGATCTGGTAAAAGCGTCTTAATATAAGCCTGCTCGATCAAATTTGTAGGAGAATCTAATGCGATAAAGTAAGCATTTCTTAGCATATTTTTGGTTTGGCTGAGTTCACTGTCAGATATATCCCCCGCGATTAAGGCCGCAACCTGAGCCTTGATGAGTGTGAGGGCCTTATCATGATCAGCAGCATCTATACCCGCTGAAATTTTTAAGAAACCAGTAAAACTATCAAAACGCGAGTTTGCATAGTATGCTAAACTTTCTTTTTCTCGGACAGTGGTGAAAAGTTTTGCATGTGAAAAACCACCCAAAATACCATTCAATACTTGCATTGTAAGGTAATTCTCATCCCCAAAGGTAACAGCATGATGATAGCCTAACTGTAAAATGGACTGATTAACCGCCTCTTTCTCAGTTGCTTCTTGACAAATAGATGCACGATCTTGTTTATAGAGAATGCTTGCTAATGGCACACGATCTGAAAAAGGGAGTTTTGAGAATTGGGCAATGATTGCTTGCTCTTCTGACAGGGTTAAGTCGCCTAAAATAGAGATATCAATCGTATCAGTCTGCACCATTTTTTGATAGTACGCATAGACACTTTCTCGTGTTTCTTTAGCCAATAAGTCTACAGTCGAAATACTTGGTGTTGCCATATCCTTATCCGTAAAAAAAAGGGCTGTCAATTTTGTTGCAGCTACATAAGCTTTATCTTCACGAGTTGACGCTAAATACTGTAAGAGATTTTTCTTTTCTCGATCAAATGTCGCCTCATCAAACCCATATTCGTCTACAAGAGGCATAAATAGCGCTTGATGAATAAGCGTTATCGCCTCTGTAATCGTATCACTAGCCACAAACTTAGGATTGACAACGCTCATCCCGATTGTCAGAAAATGATTATCCCCTTTTTTGGATAGACTGGTCGCAAAACTTGCACCGTACATACCCGACAATTTCTTTTGAAACTGTTGACTTGTTGGCAGTTGTGCATTTGACGTCTCCCAAAGGTTTGAAATGAGCACGCGCTTAGCAACCGTATCTCTGGACATCTTTGTCCGAAATCGAATTAAAAACTGAACCGTTTTAAACTTCTTTTCTTTAATAATATGTAGATTAACGCCGTTTTTTATTTTCATAGTTTTCCTTTTTTATACTCTTATATTATACCAAAAATATAAGCGAGCCTGTAGCAATTGAAAATAAGATTTTCCGTTTTTTTCTGATTAACGGTTTGATTAGCATACAAATCAGATGATCTCTTTATCAATACAGTTAAACGCCAGATAACAGACCAGCTGCTTTATTTTCGGATTTTGAGTAACAAGTGCTTAATTTATGGTAAAATGAGGTATGAATACTTATACGATTTACGATGAATTTATCACCCTTGGCAAACTGCTCAAAGAAGCAGCAATTATTGAAACTGGTGGGGCTGCTAAACACTTTCTAGCGACCAATGACGTCCTCTATAATGGGGAATATGAAAATAGACGTGGCAAAAAATTATTTGATGGGGATGTTCTTGAATTCCCCGGTTTTGGCCTTAAAATTAATATTGTTGCGGCTACTGCTGAAGAAATAGCTGAACGTCAGACTGAACTTGATGAAGAAGCACGAGTTAAAGCAATTGTGAAGCAAATAAATGCCAATAACAAAAAAGCTGAAACGCGTCAGAAGACTGCTGCTAATAATAAAGAACAATACTATAAACGCAAAGTCACTAAACCAAAATTTCCAGGTGCCAAATAAACTTAAATGATCATTTCAGAGTTAACCCTCAAAAATTTCCGAAATTACAAAGCACTCCATCTCGAGTTCGACCCCAACCTGAATATCTTTGTTGGTCAAAATGCCCAAGGCAAAACAAATATTGCTGAAAGCATTTTTTTCCTTGCCTTGACACGTAGTCATAGAACGCATACAGATCGTGACTTACTGTCTTGGGATGAAAAGGAGATGCGTGTTTCTGGGCGTATCATAAAGAAAAATATGACCGTCCCTTTGGAAGTCAGTCTGACAAGTAAAGGACGGATTGCCAAGGCCAATCATCTTAAAGAAAATCGCCTAGCTGATTATATCGGCAATCTCAATGTGATTATGTTTGCACCAGAAGATCTAGCAATTATCAAAGGTGCACCGAGTATCAGAAGACGATTTATGGACATGGAAATTGGCCAAATAAGACCTGTCTACCTCTATGATCTCATGCGCTATAATAAGACACTTAAAGAGAGAAACAGCTATTTGAAATTCGATCCGGCTAAGATTGATACTGATTTTCTAGATGTCTTAGACGAGCAACTTGTTACATATGGTCATAAAGTCATCGAACATCGCAGCCGATTCGTCGAGAGTTTGATGACAATCTCTACAGTTTTACATGATAATCTCAGTCATGGCAAAGAAAAACTAGTTGTCAAATATGTACAAAATGTGAAGGCCGACTTTGCAGCAGAATTGAAACTAGCACGTCAGAAAGATCTCTTTCGACATCAAACATCAGTAGGGCCCCATCGTGATGATCTTCAGTTCATGCTCAATGACATTGATGTCTCGAATTTTGGTTCTCAGGGCCAACAACGTACAACAGCCTTATCCATCAAACTTGCTGAGATTGATCTTGTCTTCCAGGAAACAGGTGAGTACCCCGTCCTACTGTTAGATGATGTGATGAGTGAGTTGGATAATCAACGTCAATTGGACCTATTATCACTAGTTATCGGTAAAACGCAGACTTTTATCACGACAACAACGCTGGATCATTTGCAGCACTTACCTGATAAACTCACTGTCTTTCAAGTTAGTGACGGTGAAATTATAAAAGAAAATTAGCAAAAAACGGCACAGATGCTTTGAAATCTGTGCCGTTTTTGTAGGTATTTATAAGCTAATCACTGTACCACTCTCACCACTAAAAACTAATGGTGCATTTTCCAGAGAAGCGATAACTGCTTTTCGACCTGGTTTAGAACTGGCAAATTGAATCGCTGCCTCTACTTTAGGTAACATGCTCCCAGCTGCAAACTCATTTTGTGCTGCATAAGCAATTGCTTGGGCAACAGTCAGCTTATCCAAATCAACTTGATCTGCTTGTCCAAATCTTATCGACACACGGTCAACTGCTGTTAAGATGAATAAGTAGTCTGCATCAACAAGTTCTGCTAATTTAGCAGATGACATATCCTTGTCGATGACCGCAACGGCTCCTTCATAGTCACCCTCACAACGTTTGATAACAGGAATACCACCGCCACCGCAAGCAATGACGATGAATTCGTTATCAAGTAAGTTCAAAATCGACTTACTCTCAACGATATCAATTGGTTTTGGAGAGGCGACGAGCTGACGATACCCCCGTCCTGCATCTTCCTTAAAGACCATGTTTGGATTTTCATCACCCAGTTTTTCAGCTGCTTCCTGACTATAGAAACTACCAATTGGTTTCGTCGGTTATTTAAAAGCAGGGTCATCTGCTACAACTTCAACTTGGGTGATGATGGTCGCCACCTGCCAGACCATCTCTTGTTTTCTAAGTTCTCGCAAAAGTGCATTTTGCAAATGATAGCCGATGTAACCTTGGCTCATGGCCGTACATTCAGGGAGTTGCACATGAGGAATCGAGCTATCCAAATTTGCTGCCATGTTGATCGCTTTTTCAAGCATACCGACCTGTGGGCCATTCCCATGGCTAATAATGATCTCATAGCCTAGTTTGATTATCTCTACCATGGCAGGGGCAGCCTGATTAATCTGTGCCAGTTGCTCTTTGGGATTATCACCTAGGGCATTCCCACCGAGCGCGATAACAATTCTTTTCATACTGATCACCTATCTCCTGGGTTGTTGCTGTGTCACACAGTGAATGTTACCACCACCATAAACGATTTCAAGTGTGTCAACACCCACCACTTCTTTTTCTGGGAACATAGTACGTACTTGTTCAAGGGCTAGCTGATCATTTTCATCACCGTATTGGGGGACGATAACACCCCCATTTGTAATCAGGAAATTCATATAAGATGTGATACAGATATCACCATCTTCTCTAGGCATCGTCCCTTCTACACTATCAATGGCAAACTCTCCCTTGATCGTGATTGCTTTTTTAGGACAGCATAGTTTGTGTACTTTAAGCGTGCGTCCTTTTGCATCCGTCATCCCAATCAACGTTTGATAAGCTGCTTGGGCTTGGGCATAAAAAGGACTTGTCTTGTCTTGCGTATAGATACAAGCAACCTCACCTGGTGCAACAAAACAAGCGACGTCATCCACATGCCCATTTGTTTCATCCGGATCAATACCATCTTTCAACCAAAGGACTTTTTCACAGTTAAGATAGGCGCATAACTTTGCTTCGATTTCAGACTTAGACAACTCTGGATTTCTACCTTCACTTAAGAGGCACATCTCAGTCGTTAAGACAGTCCCTTGACCATCAACATGAAAAGAGCCACCCTCAAGTACGAAATTATCCGTCTTATAGGTATCAATCCCTTCAATCTCAGCAATTTTTCTTGCAACGAGTTCATCTTGATCCCACGGGAAATAAAGGCCATCGACTAGACCACCCCAGGCATTAAACTCCCAGTCATTGGCCCGAATATCACCTTTGTCATTGATAACAAAACTAGGCCCACAATCTCTAACCCAGGCATCATTATTTGACATCTCAATCACACGAATTTTCCCTGGTAGCTCTTTCCGACAATTGGCATACTGTGCTTGTGATACCACCACTGTCATTTTTGTAAATTGGCTGATTGCCTTAGCGACATTAGCAAATGATTTTTGGACTGGTTTTGCACCATCACGCCAATTATCTGGGCGCTCTGGCCAAATCATCCAAACTTGTTCCTGTGCTTCAAATTCTCCTGGCATCCTAAAGCCATCTGCTTTTGGTGTGGTGCCACTAATTCTTTTTGCCATAATACTTATCTCCTATTTCTATTTATTTGGTAATTTTTTTAACAACAATAATGAGTTCCCCTATCACGATAAAGACGATTGCGCCGATGGTGATCGGTAAAACCTGGGTCATCGTCTCAGTACTCAGATTAAAAGGCACTGCGATAAAGACGATAGAGGTGATGATCAAAATCATTGGCAATGCCACTAACAGATACAAGACCCCTTTTCCGCCACCCACTTTAAAGGGACGCTCAATATCTGGATCTATTTTTCTAAGCTTTAAGAACGCTGGAAAAATGGGCAGATAAGCAAAGAGGAACATCACCAAGTTTAAGGCAAAGAAAGCCCAGAACAAATCTTGATTTGGTAGGAATGGGGCAATCACAACAATAACCGATGCGACAATCCCATTCATAATAGCTGCACCTGTTGGCATATCATTTTTCGCACTTTTTATGGCAAATACGGCTGGCATATCACCATGTTTAGCCGCGTAACAAGCTGTATTATTGACCCCTAATGACCAAGAGGCCATGTTGCCAAATAGGGTTAATAGAAACAAAAATGCGACAAGCGTAACGACTAATCCATCCGTCTGACCCAGCATTAATTGAATACTATCAATCAGGCCACTACTGGTACTGATGTCCGCAGTTGGAATGGCAACACCGATGCCGAACGCTGAAAAGATATAGATTGCTGCAATAACCAGACCGCCTGATACAATCGCAAGCGGAATTTGTTTCTTGGGATTTTCCATATCCGGTGCAAAGGTACAGACCACTTCAAATCCTAGAAAGTTGAACAAGATAACCGAGATAAAAGATAATGATTTTAAATCAAAGCTAGGTAACAAAGACCCAAGCGTATAATCATTCGCCACACCTCTTGTTACAGCCACATAGATCCCTAATCCACCGACTAAAAGCGCCAGAAACACTTTGACAAAAGCTGCCCCATTCAATATCCATAGACTATCACTAATTGGAAAGAAGCTGATTAGCACGACCAACCAGATGAAGAGCAACTCAACCACTATGGCACCAAATGTCCCTAGTGTCTGTCCTGTCATGGTCGTGACAAGTCCAGGACAAATGACTGCAAGAGAAGCCATCCACAAAGGAAAGTTAATCCAGTAGTACCATGACGTTCTTGCGCCCATTCGGTGACCGAAAGCTTTGGTTACCCAGTCATAAATACCGCCCTCCCCTTGATAAGTTGTGCCAAGTTCTGAGGCAATTAAGCCATAGGGTAAAAGAAAGGTTAGCATCAAGAACAGCCACCAGAAATACTGTGAGTTACCGATTGCCGCAACTGGTGCAGCCGCCTCGGCAACAAATACAACACATATAACTGAGAGAATGACTGAGAATAACTTAAACTTCTTTTTTGGTTTGACATCACTCATTTGATTTCCTCCTCATAGATGCGCGTGTGACTACTTAGTTTTTAAATCATCGTTTAAACCCCAAATAGAGACGCACCAAACACGTTATAGTGCTTTTCCTAAAAATTTTTCGAGATTAGCTTTAGCATCCGCTTTATCTTGTTCGCTTATGACTACTTTTGTTTCATATTGATTAAAGAAATAAACAAGCAACCCACGCATGGCAGTCAATCTATTTTCAGCTTCGTCAAAGACAACAGAATACGCTGAATCAATCACCTCTGCCGATACCTCTTCTCCACGACTTGCCGGTAAGCAATGCATGAACTTAGCCCAAGGGTTTGCTTTTTTGACCATGCTATCACTTACTTGATATTTAGGATAGAAAATCCCCATGCGTTCTGCTTCTGACAACTCCGCATCATACAAGCCATACCAGACATCTGTATAAACAAAATCCGCATCAGCTAATCCCGCATCTTCATCCTCTGTCAGGATATATGACCCACCTGATACCTGACAAATCGCATCCAGCTTGGCTTGTTTTTCCTCGCTTAATTGATAATCCTTAGGACCAAACTGAGCAAATCGCATCCCAAATTTAGTGGTAATCAAGGCTAATGAGAAACAGACTTGTGTCGCATCTCCAACAAACACAACTTTACAATCTTCTAGTTTTTTTCCTTCAGGTAAATGTTCCATCATTGTACAAAGATCGCCCATCTCTTGCGTTGGGTGGTTATAATCAGACATCCCATTAATTACCGGTATTGTCGCATATTTTGCTAGATCAGCTACATCTGCATGACGATCTACTCGAGCCATGACAATATCGAGCAATCTCGAGAGGACTTTAGCCGTATCTTCTAAAGTCTCATGACCGCCAAGCTGAATTTGACCAGGTGCCAAATACTGGGCATGGCCACCTAACTGTGTCATTGCTGTTTCAAATGAAATCCGTGTTCTAGTAGAAGATTGCTGAAAAATCATCCCTAGCGATTTATTTTTTAGCAAGGGTGGATAGAATCCTGTTTTAATACTCTTTTTGATAGCCAATGATAGGTGTAAGATTTCCAAAAGTTCCGCTTTTGTGAATTCCTCTGTTGTAATAAAATCTTTCTTCGACATGTGTATATCCTCCGTTTAAAATTTTTTGAACACCCTTAGTATACGCTTACATTTTCTAGTTTAATATCAGCTTACCCTCAACTTTTAGGTCTATTTTGAGCTAAACTTTTCTATACCTTTAGCTATGAAACCGTTATCCCAAGCCGTTTTAGCCTTTTTGAAGCGTTTACATTATTTTGTAATCCTCTTAATTATCTGCTATACTTAAAAATAGAAGAGGCTCCTAATTTCAGTTAACGGACCTGCGGTGACCAGATGGCTATTTTACTTATCCTTTACAATATCGGACTTATCATCTTATTTACGGTAGTCGCAACGCTAGCGGCTATCACTTATTTTAAAAATAAAACACGATTATATCTCGTCATTACACTTTTATTTTTATTTTTAATTCTTAATAATATGTTGATTTATTTAACAGAACAATTGCCTTGGTTTTCTGTTAAATTTAATCAACTATTTATGACAACACCTTCTCCCAAAACGATACTCCTCGTTGCCCATACTTTCTTTCTGGTGCTGATTTTAACTGCTACCTTAAGCCGTAAGATTTCTTTTTGGCAGTATGGGCTGGTCATAAGCCATGCCTTGATATTATTACTGGTGCCTATGCTCCCAAATAATGCCTTTAAAATATGGATTTACTACTTTCCATCTGATCTTGTTAATATCATACTTGCCAGCTATGGACTAGCTACTCTAAAGCAAGTTACAGACAAGAAGAAGAGGTCGTCAAACAGTGACATCAAGACTCAAGCTGTGACGACGCAAGTATTATTAAGAAAACTCATGCTCATAACGCTTATCATGACGAGCTTAACGATAGCCGAGGATTCATATGTCATCTTTTTTCTAGATAACTATACATTCGGTAATGTCCGTATGACCAACCGGAGTATCAGCGAGGATATACTCGCGATTATCTATGCAATAACGGCAATAAGCTACTTAGCAAAAAAACTGTTATCCGTAAGTCAGTCTAAAAAATATGATCCAAATCAGCATACAGATGTCATTCCAACCCACCTCCAATTTATTGAGACTTACCATATGACCTCACGCGAATCAGAAGTTTTGCTATTACTCTTACAAAATAAAAACAACCAAGACATTAGCCGGGAACTCTACATCTCCATGGGGACGGTGAAAAGCCATATTCATAACATCTTTTCAAAACTCAACGTGACTAAACGCAACCAGGTAAAATTATTGTATGATGAATATCAGCAATCACAAAAACTTGATCCGATGACAACAGATATCCCTAAGTGAGATAAATGCCGGGATGAGCTTATGAGACTTAAAAAAGATGCAGATTGACTAAGTCAATCTGCATCTTTTTTATTTTGATTACTGTTTACTTTTTATTCTGATTGCCCAATATTTTAGTCCATGCATCAGTATAATCGCTATCACTACCACCCATTGCAAATTTATATTGTGTAAGGGGAGCGCCATCTGATTTGGCCCAATAAGAGGTCGTCGTATCACCTGATACAGCAACATTTTTATACGTACCACCTGTTATACTGCCAGGTTTTTCACCAGTTGATGTGAGAACTGTAGACTTGGTCACCGAAGGATCTATTGTGAATTTTTGGTCAATACCAAATACAGTTGGACTGGCCTGATAAATGCTATTAGCAAGATGTGCTAGATACTGAGAATTATTATTATAACCTGTCAGGGGCGCCATTGGCGATAGGACGTCATGTCCTACCCATGAACTTAGTGTTACCGCTGGTGTTGCCACCATCAACCACACATCACTAAAGTCATCAGATGTCCCTGTTTTCCCTACCCAGTCCGCACTAGCTAGTGTCGGATTTAAGTTAGTCAATTGGCCGAAGAATGTCGTTGTTTTTTGAGATTTGATTGGCCCTCGTAAAAGTTGCGCCATAATAGAAGAAGTTGCCTTTGAGTAAACCTGTACTGGTTTTTTCTGATGCTTATAAATTTCTTTACCAGTCTCATCTTTTATGCTATCAACAACATAATACGGATCATACTCGCCACCATTTAATAGGGCTTGGTAGCCATTTGTATGTTGGACAACCGTCGGTTCTATTCCCCCGCCCAAAGGTAGAGATTCAATCTGATAATTGTCCACCTGATAGTTCATCTTGTTCATATAGGGTTGAACGGTCTGACCTGATTGCAGTATTTTTTGATAAGTCCAATAAGCAGGAATATTCCATGAGGTATCAAGTGCATCCTGTAAGGTCATCATCTCTTGCGTACCGGCCGAGGTATCATGCATGATGGGTTGACCACTTGCATATTTAGTTGGGTAGTTTGATAAGCGACTCGCACTACCCATTAAGCCCATATCAATCGCTGGACCATAGGCAATGATTGGTTTTATAGAAGAGCCAGGGCTTCGATGCGTATCAAAGGCATGATTATTTTGGTTTGTATTATAATCTAGTCCACCTATAAACCCAAGAACAGCACCCGTTTTATTGTCCATCAAGACATTACCTGTTTGATTTTCACCGGTACCGTCTTGCAGTAGTCGACCGTAATTTGCGACTGCTGTCTGCATGGCCTGATAGATAGATTGATCAATTGTCGCCGTAACGGTATAGCCACCTTCTGACAGTTTTTGGGCGGCTTGCTTTTGATAACTGTCTCGGACTGCATCATTACCTTGTTCAGCGTCAGAAACCTTATCCGTTTTGATTAAATAATCATAGACTTTATCGATCGCTTCGTTATAAACAACCTGATAGAGATAGCCATGATTTTCTGTTTCTGCAGTTCCTGCCGCAATAAATTCTGTCGAGATATCGTATGATTTGTAAGCTTCATATTCTTTTTTAGAGATATAATTATTGCGATATAGATTGAACAGCACTTCATTTTGTCTATCTAGTCCAAACTGCATATTTTCTTTAGATTTTAATGTCCCATTTGCATTATATGGTGAATAGACGATCGGACTTTGAGGTAATCCAGCAATAAATGCCGCTTCTGGCACCGTCAAGTCCTTACTTGATTTACCAAAAATACCCTGTGCTGCTTCTTCTACACCAGCAATATTTTGTCCTTTATTATTGCGGCCAAAAGGAGACACGTTCAGGTAATCAGTTAGAATCTGATCTTTGGTAAGATGTTTCTCAAGCTCTAAAGCATAAACCATCTCCGTTGCTTTTCTTTTAAAGGTTGGTGCCGCCCCTAAAATTTGTTGCTTAATTAGTTGCTGTGTAATGGTTGAGCCCCCAGAGTTTGCTCCCCCTGTCGATTCACCCAGAATCGCTCTAAAAAAGGCTTTTGGCACAACACCATTATGATGCTCAAAATTTTCATCCTCTGTCGCAATTAGGGCATGTTTGACATTAGGTGATATATTTTCACTTGTCACTTTTGTTCTGTTTAAGTCACTCGAAATATCAGAAATCTTTTGACCATTACTATAGGTCATCACAGAAGTTTGATGAATCGTATTGATTTTATCGGTCAATGCCTTACTATCCGGTAGCTTGACATCAGAAATGAGGCTCATCAGATAGCCTGTTCCCGTTGCACCACCAAATACAACACCAACACTTATAATAATCGCAAAAATGACAGACAGTCCTCTGATTACAAGAAAAGTCGTCCCGAGCACTGTCTTGCTGTCAGTAGCCGGTTTTTGCTGTTTCATTTTTTTCTTTTGTAAACGATCTTTTATCGCCTTACGTTTTTTATCCGATAATTCTTTTGTCATACCTTAAATTATAGCAAATTTTTTGGTATAATAGACTTAATTTATAAAAATTAAGCTAAAATGAGTTTAATCAATCTGGATGTTTTGGCAATCACGCTATAAATGGCTTAATACAAGCTATATTACCAGTTTTTTTCTCATAATACATCAGAATAGGGATGAGTAAAATGAATATCTTTGAAGAACTAAAAGTACGTGGTTTGATTTTTCAAACGACTGATGAAGCAACCTTAGTAAAGGCATTAACAGAAAATTCGGTGACATTCTATACAGGATATGACCCGACTGCTGATTCGCTTCACCTAGGACATTTAGTCCCGATTCTAAACATGCGTCGCTTACAGCTAGCAGGTCACAATCCTGTAGCCCTTGTTGGTGGTGCGACAGGTATGATTGGTGATCCATCTTTTAAAGACAGTGAGCGTTCACTTCAAACAACTGAAACTGTGGCTAACTGGTCAAATGCAATTAAAGGGCAACTCTCTCGTTTTTTAAGTTTTGAGGGAGACCATGCCGCAAAAGTCGTCAACAACTACGACTGGTTTTCAACTATGAACGTCCTTGAATTCCTACGTGATATTGGTAAGCATTTTACGATCAATTACATGATGAGTAAAGAATCAGTTAAATCACGGATTGAAACAGGGATTTCTTATACAGAATTTGCTTACCAAATTTTACAAGGCTATGATTTCTACCAGCTAAATGAGAATCATGGTATCACGCTCCAAATCGGCGGTTCTGACCAATGGGGTAATATGGTCGCAGGTACTGATCTTATTCGTAAAAAATCAGGGAATGAAACACATGTCATCACTGTTCCGCTAATTACTGATTCAACAGGTAAGAAATTCGGTAAATCAGAAGGAAATGCTGTTTGGCTTGATGCTGATAAGACCTCTCCGTATGAATTCTACCAGTTTTGGTTAAATGTAGCTGATGCTGATGCTGTCAAGTTCCTTAGAATCTTTACCTTCTTAAGTCTTGATGACATTGATTCACTTGCCAAAGTGTTTGAAGCAGCGCCACATGAGCGACTCGCACAAAAGACCTTAGCAAAAGAAGTGGTCAGTCTCGTACACGGTGAAGCTGCTTATGAGCAAGCTGTTAACATTTCAGAGCAACTTTTCGAAGGTCATATTAAGGCTTTATCTGTCAAAGATATCAAGGCTGGATTGAAAGATGTGCCGAACCATACGGTCACTGATGACTTTGATGGTAATTTGGTCAACCTACTTGTGGATGCAAAGATTTCACCAAGCCGTCGTCAAGCACGTGAAGATATCACCAACGGTGCTATCTACCTCAATGGTGAACGCCAAACTGACCTTGAGTATGTCCTAAGTGATACGGATAAACTTGAAAATGAACTAACGGTTATCCGCCGCGGTAAGAAAAAATATACGATTGTGAGCTACTAATCTCAAATGAAATATAGCAAAACCGCAAGACATTGGCTTATGTCTTGCGGTTTTGCTATATTTTATTGCACTTATTTCAGTATGATTATCATCTAGCACGATAATAAGGCAAGTTAGGTTAAGTTAGATAGATTTTTTCTTGTCAATAAGCGATAGCCGGATAGACACCAAGCAAAGATAACTAAAACAAGTGCCACGTAAAAGGCATGATGCATCCCTGTGATAAAAACGTCTGGACGCGTAGCAACATAACCAGATACACGATAGCCAAGTTGTCCCGACATGGCAACAAATAAGACTGTCGTTGCTAAACTTGTCCCTAAAACAAAGCCAAGATTACGGCCTAATGCATTAACAGATCCTGCGATGCCTAGGTATTTGCTCTCAACTGTTGACATCACCAAGGCATTATTTGGACTTTGGAAGAAGCCAACACTACCACCATGTATAAAGAGAGTCAACATAACAAATACCATCGCTGTCGTTTGACCGAATATGAGATAACCTGATTGCACGACAAGAATGCCCGTAATCGCTATAAACGTGATTATTTCTTTGTCAAACTTATCAGATAGTACACCAGCAATGGGACTAAAAATAAACATACCAACAGGATAGGCCATCATCACCATACCCGCAAATCCTGCAGCGCTAGCCCGATAATTTTGCAGGTAGAAAGGCATGAGGATACTGACAAAACTCCCTGCCGTAAACATGGCTAAGCTAGTCAAGACACTCATCGAGAAAAGTTTACTGCGGAAAATATTTAGATTAAGCAGGGGTTTTTCGACTGTTCTTTCCGTATGGATAAACCAAACAAAAAGACCTACCATTGCGACAAAGCTTAGTAAAACAGGGATGCTAAGAAATCCTTGTGCCTGTCCTAAACTCATAGCGATGAAAAAAGCAACGATAGTCAAGAACATTTGCGTTGCACCTAATAGATCCGCATCTTTAAATGTTCCCGATCCTTTGTCCTCTGGTAATGCCTTACGGCCAATCAGATAGGCAACAATACCTAAAGGCACATTGATCCAGAAAATATATGACCAACTCGCAAGTTGGAGAATAAACCCACCGATTGCAGGTCCTGCTATGGCACCTAAGCTAACAAACATTGACATGATGCTCATCGCCCTGGCTCTAAGGGCAGGTTCAAATAACTGACTGGTGATACCAAAGCTGTTAGACATGGTCATCGAGGCGCCGATTGCTTGTACAATTCTTGAAAACAATAAAAAATGTAAGCCTAAATTAATCCCAGCAAGCAGTGATCCTAATGTAAAAATCAAGCTACCTATGTTAAAAATTTTTGTTTTACCAAGTAAATCCCCTAATCGGCCAAAAAGTAAAATCAGACCAGAAATAACGACGAGATAGATCGTCACCGACCAGGTCACTTGACCCATCTCGAGGTGCATTTCACGCGCCATGCTTGGTAAGGCAATATTAACAATAGAGCCATCAAGCGTTGACATAAACGTGAAAATGCCTAGGGCTAATAGGCCTGGGAATTTTTCTTTACTAAACATATACTACCTTCTTTTCTTACAATAAATCCTGAATATCCATCTCTAGACTATCTACTTGCGCATCAGCTGATACTTGACTGATCATGATGCCATCGACCGCACGTTGCACTAAATTATCAATATCTAAGCGCTGCTCAAATTTCTCTGCGTTCTCAAGTTTAGGATTTGTTTTCGGTTGGGGTGGTGCAAAAATCGTACAACAATCTTCAAATGGTTGAATTGAAATATTAAAAGTATCAATTTTCTCAGCCAATTCAATAATCTCTAACTTATCCAAGGTAACAACCGGACGGATGATAGGCGTTGTGGTAACAGCGTTGATTGCGACCATCGAGCCTAACGTTTGGCTGGCAACTTGTCCAAGACTCTCACCGTTAATGATCACTTGTCCATGACGTCTTGCACGAATTTCATCGACCACGCGCATCATAAAACGACGCGTTACTGTCATCAGGTAAGGCATGGGTACTTTTTCTTTAATTTCTTCCTGTATTTCAGTAAACGGGACTTCTATAAACTGAATATCACCACCAAAAACTGTCAATTTACTTGCTAAGTCTTTGGCTTTTTTGAGCGAACCAGGGCCCGTGTAAGGTGGCGAAGCAAAATGAACTGCTTCTATTTCAACACCTCGTTTAAGTGCCAAATACCCTGCTACAGGAGAGTCAATACCACCCGACAGCATCAGCATCCCTTTACCTGCCGTACCAACGGGTAAACCACCCGCTCCCTTAACCGTCTCATAGCTCAAATAAGCCGCATCAGGCCGAATTTCAACACGTAGGTCAATATCAGGGCGTTTCATCTGAACCTTAGCATAGGGAATCGTTTCCATCACAGTATGGCCTAATTCACGATTAAGTTCTGTACTATCTAATTCAAATTCATGGTCAGAACGCTTGGCAGAAATTTTGAAGGTCATGCCCTCTAGATAAACTTTTTTCACCAGTTCAGCTACCGCAGCTTCAAGTGCCGGCATCGTTTTCTCCACTTTTATAGCCGGAGAAAAATTTTGTACGCCAAATACTTTAACTAACTTCTCTGACAAGGGACCATAAGCGGCACCATTTAAGAATATATGCGTCCGATCCCGATCTGACTTTACAGAAACCATCGGCCATTCGACTAAAACTTCTCTGATATTGTTGGCAAGTCGTGCAATAAATTTCATACGATTTTTGCCTTTTATTGATAACTCGCCATAGCGAATCAGTATTTCTGAATAGTTTAAATTTGTCATGGATACTTTCTATTGTTTTACGAGCAGGCTCATCTTATTGTATTTTCTGAAATTTCGCATGTAACTGTTTGAAAATCGTTAGAAATTGTTCTATTTCAGCCATATTATTGTCTGGGTCAAGAGAAATCCTAACTGCCGATGTGGCAAGTCTAGGTGAAACATGCATGGCTGTCAGGGTACTAGAAGCAAGTCCTGCCTTTGATGAGCAAGCACTTGTCGTCGAAATGTAGATCTCATGTGCTTCAAATCCATGCACGAGGACTTCTCCTCGGACACCCTTCATGCCAAATGTCACAACATTTGGAATGAACCCATCTCTTTGACTAAAAATGACAATATCCGAGTATGCTTCAAGCGCAGTCAGCAAGACTTCTTTCATGGCAGTAAGCTTGACTTGCTTGCTCTCAGTTTCTGCTACATATAGGCGAAGGGCTTTGGCAGTTGCAGCAATACCTGCGACATTTTCAGTTGTTGACCTTTTTTTACTTTCTTGACCACCACCTGAAAGTAAGGGATGCAGATTTTTCCCTTTTTTCATATAAATAAAGCCGACCCCACGCGGGCCATGAAACTTATGTGCTGAAAAGGTCGCAAAATCAACACGTTGCGGTAACATATCTGCGAGGGGGATTTTCCCAATCGCTTGCACCGCATCAACATGAAAGGAAATCGTCGGTTTATCTGCCAAAAGTGCTGCAATCTGATGAAGTGGTTCGATTGCACCAACTTCATTGTTGACTGCCATAACCGAGATTAAAATCGTCTCTCTTCTGATTAATGAAGCAAGGGCATCTAGGCTAACGAAACCGTTCCTGTCTACAGGAGCAAAATCGACCTCAAAACCTTGTGTCATTAACCATGCCGCTGATTCTTTGACAGCTGGATGCTCAACATCTGAAACGATAATATGATTACCATAGACTTTTTTTTCAAAAGCTAGTCCTTTGATGATCCAATTATCCCCCTCAGTGCCGCCTGACGTAAAATAAATTTCTGATGTTGCTTTCCCAAGTAGTTCTGCAATTTGCTTGCGCGAGGCCTGCAACATACGTGTCGCGACAGTCCCTAAATCGTGAAGACTAGAGGGATTACCCATAATTCTAGTCGCAACATCGGTATACGTCTTCAGCACTTGCGGATAGATTGCCGTCGTTGCTGCATTATCAAAATATATCACTATCTTTTTCCTTTTTACATGTTTTTAAACATCATTATATGCATCCGGTATTACCTGTCTTTACTTGCTAAGCACCAACTATATACCCTTTTATCTCTTTTAGCACTGGATGACAGTTATGCCATTAAAAAACTACTGATTTCTCAGTAGGTTTTTTTGATCATATCAACTCATATCAGTAGGATGACCATCACTTGAACAACTATGCTTTTGCATCTATCCTTCTATGTTATACCTTTTATAGAGGGATGTCAACATTTTTGTCACAGCTAACATTAAAACGCTATAATTTTTTAAAATTAACATGCTTTTCCTTCATCGAAATTTTGCCAACCTCATAACCATAGGCTTTTAATTCCTTCTTATAGGTCAAGAAGGCATGGTCTATAGGGAAGCCTAGGATAGCCTCAATCTCTTCAAAAGTCAATCTAAATGTTATACGACTATCTTTTGCGACAATCTGCCATAATGGCTCGTACTTACTCATCTTTTAAGTCCTCCAATTTTTTAATTTCATTCACTTATCTCACGAAGATCCCAATGAAACGATTTAGCGTAATAAACGACGACACGATTGCGCATTCAATCACACAACTTTGCTGCTAAAAGCTCCTGTGAGATATGCTCATTGCCCCAATCACAAATCATATCCAGCACAGGTATCATACTGAGACCATCAGGTGTCAGATGATAGGTAACTTTTAATGGATAGCCTGATGTGGTCATCCGAACGATTAGGCCATCTCGTTCAAGTTGCCTTAATTGTAGCGTTAGTGTTTTCCTGCTAACATCCGGTAAATCTCTAGATAATTGGTTAAATCGTGTTGTATCTTGTTCATGGATATAATAGATAATATAGATTTTCCATTTACCTTGAATTAGCTTCATCGTTGCATCAAACTCATTTAGATACATAACAGTCTCCTAGAAACTTGGTAGTTACCTAAAAGTAACTCCTTTTTTTATTGTGATTTTAAGTTTATTATAAAACATATAACAAAATAAATAAAGGAAAAATAAAATAAAATGAAAAAATTAATCGTCATAACTGGTGCAGGCAGTGGCTTTGGAAAAGAAATGGCCAAAACATTCAGTGAAATGGGACACCCCCTACTCCTGATTGGCAGAAATAAAGCAGCATTAGACCAACTAGGCTTAGTAAACACTTTAACACGTAGCGTGGATGTCGGCAATCAAGCAGCTACCGAGTGGGAACGGATGATAAATGTGAATTTAATTGGGACATTAAACGGGATACAAGCAGTTCTACCCGGTATGACTGACAGAAAGTCAGGTACGATTATCAATGTCTCTTCTATTGCCGGATTTAAAGCATTTGAAAACCATGCAGCTTACTGTGCAACAAAATTTGGTGTTCATGGTCTGACAGAAACCGTCAGACTGGAAGCCTCTAAAAACAATGTCCGCGTCCTACTCATCTCACCAGGTGCAGCAGAAACCCCATTATTAAGCCACACGACACGTGATGACATAAAAGATGGCTATCATGCTTGGAAGCAGACCATGGGCGGTATTTCGATGGCTCCAAAAGAAGTAGCCAATGCTGTCGCATTCATGTATGCCATGCCTCAAGACGTCTCTATTAGAGAATTAGTCATCGCTAGTACCATGCAGGATAATTAAGTAGACAGGTGGGGCAACCCTATTTTATAAATGAAAAAAAGAGGCATCTGTCCTCTTTTATTTTGGTTTATATTCCAGAAAATCATAAAGCAGATTTGAATGGTTCTCATTCATGGAATAATTTTCCAAGGCATTGACATTCTTTCTCATGATTTTGGCCTGACGAGCTGTCAGTAACCCTTCTGCCTCAAACTCGAAAATAAATTTCCGCTCCAGATAGTACCCGCGCATCATTTCATCCAAATTATTTGGATGTGCTTTGGTGATAATTCTTGTTATGAAACCACCTGTAGCTACTTTTTCAGAAGCTCTCAGCCGTTCTGATTGTAGATAATTGATCAATTCTGGATTATAGACGCCCTCCAGACTCTCTAAGGCCTCCATAATCAGTGTCGTATTACTGAAATACAGATTTCGAATTTCTGTCCTAGAATCCCCAATCAACTTCCTGATTTTTTTACCTTTTACAGTTATATTTGTATGTAAGATATTGTTTAAAAGCAGTCGAATTGCCCGTAAAAAGATGGCAATAACGAAGGCTAAACTGGATACAAATCGATGAACAATCGAGCGTTCTAATTCTTTAAGATATCTTTGATAAATACGATACGTTTTGATGGTAATTTCATTATTTCGAAAGGCATTTTCCAACCCTTCATTTTCCAACCTTAAAATCAGGAGTTGTAGATCATTAAATTCAGCAGTCATCGTTGCTGATTCCTGGCTAATAATTAATTTTTGAATCCGGGCTTGGTAGTTATCGATTGTGGCAATATAGCCCAGCTTATTCCGATTTTTCTCCGATTCTCGCTCTAACTCACTTACAACATTCGTTAAAATGGCAATTCTCGCAACATTATCAACCTTTTGCTCCTTTTTAGGCGCAATGATCGGTAAGACCAAAATACCTGTTAAGAAGCCCAGCACCGTAACCGATGCAGTTAAGAAGATTAAGAGTGAATATTTCTGAGCAATGGCCTCCGGTAGTAGTAAAATCGTCGCGACAGATACTGTCCCCTTAACCCCTGAAAAAGTGAGTAGTAAAATATCATCCACATATCGATTAAATTGCTGCTGCCTTTTTTTTGCAATGATAGCATAGTAAATACTTAATATCAGGTATCTGATCAGGAAAAGCATAACCGTTAAGGCGATAACCGTGACGAACAGACGGACATTATCATAATAAGCATTGGTAATAATTGGCGTAATAATCTGTTGTAACTCTATCCCTAAAAATAAAAAAACGATAGAGTTTAAAATGAAAGTGATGGTATCCCAAACTGTTTTAGTCACACTCTCGACTTGCGCATCAAATAAGGTAATTTTTTTGAAGCCACTTGCTTGCATTACCCCTGCAACAACGACGGCGATGATTCCTGAAACATGAAGCTCTTCAGCCAAGAAAAAAGCGAGCAATGGCATGATCATTTCTAACATCAGGTAACCCGTGACATCTTGTGCAGCAACATCTTCCATCAAGGTCAAAATCATTCTGTTGAGCCATGAGACCACAAACCCAATCAAGGCACCACCGATAGCAGAAATTAATAAGCTAGATACAGCCTTCTCAAGAGAAAATTCACCAGTTGTCAGGGCTAAAATCGCAAACTGAAAGGCGATAATACCAGACGCGTCATTGAATAACCCCTCCCCTTTTAAGATAGCAGTAATCCGTTTTGGAAAATCAAACCGCTCAGAGAGCGAGCTCACTGCTACCGCATCAGTTGGGCCTAAACTAGCACCTAGAGCAAAACAGGCCGCTAATGGGATCGACGTGTAAAAGTTATGACTGATGACACCGATAATTAATGTCGTAATAAAGACTACTGGAAATACAAGGAGCGACACTGTGCCACTATGCTTAAGGATCCCCTTAACATCAGCCTCTTCTCCTTCTCTAAATAGGAGTGGACCTATAATAAACGCTAAAAATAATTCTGAATTAAGTCTTAAGACATTACCTGCACCTAAGCTACCTAAAATCAAGCCAAAAATAACCTGAATCAAGGGGAGAGGGAGCTTAGGAAACACCTTATTGATGACATTTGACACAATTAAGGCCGCAAAAAATATGATCACATAAAATACTGTATGAATCATGCTTATTTGTCTCCTTTCCTTGTCAACATAATATGACCTGTAACTTTTTCAAAAATAGATTAACCTATTTAAGTCCTAGCAAAAAAAATCGGAGGTTCACTTATCATCCAATAATTTTTTATATAGTGCCTTTTTCAGGGCTAACTTCTGGTCTAGTTTTTGATCTGATTTCTTATCTAAAGTCGCACGACAACGCTTAATTTCTAATTCTGATAACTGTCTGCGCAACTTTGCCTTTTGACTCTCCAGGCTACGAAAACGATCAAAGAATGATGACTTTACATCAAAACTAGGTCTCAAATCACTTTTATCATGATTTTCAACATAAATTTCGCGCATATGATGAATTTGTTTCTCAAACTCATCATCAGACATTTTTTT
Source organism: Pseudolactococcus piscium (assembly GCF_002441695.1). Classification (GTDB taxonomy): domain Bacteria; phylum Bacillota; class Bacilli; order Lactobacillales; family Streptococcaceae; genus Pseudolactococcus; species Pseudolactococcus piscium. The sequence goes on along the minus strand of NZ_JXJW01000006.1, from coordinate 45,981 downwards.
CATCTCACATCCCCAATTAATTGATATCGCTTATTATAGCATAATCTGGCTTAAAATTCTTGTGGTCAGCTATCCATTCATGATATGTACATGAAAATAACATCAATACGTCATATTTTTTTCATTATTCTTTTACTTTTTCATAAAATGAGCATATAATAGCAGTAGATGATGTGATAGACACACGATTAATGGGAATTCGTGTGACTGTGTCTATCATGAGTCATATAAACTATCGGGTTAACTAGTTCATGGAGGAACAGAAATGATTCAAGGATACAAGAAAATTTTAGTCGGTATTGATGGTTCAGTTGAATCAGCAAATGCTTTTGATAAAGCGGTTGCCGTGGCAATTCGTAATGACGCCGAACTCTTACTTGTCAATGTGATAGATTTACGTGCTTTCCAAAGTATTTCTACCTACGATACCATGGTAGCTGATGATACAAAAAGAGGCGCTGATCAATTGATTGCTGACTTTGCTGATGAAGCACGAGCAGCAGGTGTAACACGCATCAAAACAATTGTTGAATTTGGCTCTCCAAAAGTGATGATGGCAACAACCATTCCCACTGAAGAGCAAGTCGATTTGGTGATGATCGGTGCAACCGGGTTAAGTTATATAGAACGTTTGTTTATCGGTTCTGTTGCCCAATATATCGTCACACATGCTAAATGTGATACATTGATCATTCGTTAAACAATAAATCAGGACGCAGATTGCGTCCTGATTTATTTTATTTAGCGTTTAATGTCACAATCTCGATGATTGTATCTACTGCAGCTTGCATCGTCTCCAAACTGACAAATTCAAATCGGCCATGCATATTTTCGCCACCTGCAAAAATATTTGGTGTCGGAATACCCATGAAGGAGATTTTAGAGCCATCTGTACCGCCACGAACAGGTTCAATTTTCGGTGTGATACCTAAATTTTTCATTGCTGTTTCTGCTAGCGTAACGATAGACATATCTTTTTCAATCACTTCAGCCATATTATAATATTGATCCTTGACTGTCGCAGTAAGCCGCGCTTGATCAAAAGAAGCATTCAACTCGTCTGCTATGGCTAACAGATTAGCCTTCATCTCTTCAAATACTTTCCGATCATGGTCTCGTATGATGTAGGTCATCTCTGCTGCTTCTGGCGTACCCGTTAGTGAGGCTAGGTGATAAAACCCTTGACGACCATCTGTAAGCTCTGGACGTGCTGCTTCTGGCAAGCGATTATGAAAATCATTTGCTAGTTGTAAGGCATTGATCATCTGATTTTTAGCAGTCCCAGGGTGAACATTTCGACCGGCGATGGTAACTGTTACACCAGCAGCATTAAAGGTTTCATATTCTAACTCACCTAGAGGGCCACCATCTATCGTGTAGGCAAAATCAACATCAAAGTCTACCACATCAAAGAGGTCAGCACCAACGCCAATTTCCTCATCAGGACCAAAACCAATCCGAATTTCCCCATGTTCGATTTCAGGATGCTGTAGTAAATAATCCGCAGCTGTCATAATTTCAGCGATACCTGCTTTGTCATCTGCGCCTAAAAGCGTCGTGCCATCTGTCGTAATCAAAGTTTGACCTAGGTAATTGTTTAGATTAGGAAAATCTTTAGGATCAAGTGAATAGGCACTAGCGCCTAAGGCAATCGCCTTACCATCATAATTCTCGATAAGCTGTGGATTGACACCTTCAGCATTAAAATCTGCAGTATCTAAATGAGAAATCAAGCCGATTTTACGCACGACTTTATCTGTCGTCGCTGGAATTGTACCGATAACATACCCATTACTAGGCAAATAATGGACGTTTTCAACACCAATTTCACGCATCTCATCAGCTAATAGGGCTGCAAATTCAACTTGAGACTGTGTGGTTGGTACTGTCATACTTGCTTCATCTGAGCGTGTATTGCGCTTGACATAGCGTAAAAACCGGTCTGTCATTTTTGGATTAATCATGTCATCTCCTCTTTTGATGGATAGCCTACTACCCGCAATTTATCATATAACTTGATAGCAAAAGAAAAAGCCTGATTTTTGTCAAACTTTTCTTTATACTGTTAATCTGGGATGCTTTAAGCGATTAAGCTTTTTTAGCTACTGGATAAACAGAAACTTTTTTTCTGTCGCGACCGAAACGTTCAAATTTTACAACGCCTTCGATTTTAGCGAAAAGTGTATCATCTCCACCACGGCCAACGTTTTCACCTGGGTGAATTTTAGTACCGCGTTGACGATAAAGAATTGATCCGCCAGACACAGTTTGTCCGTCAGCAGCTTTTGAGCCAAGACGTTTAGATTGTGAATCACGACCATTGGAAGTTGAACCACCACCTTTTTTGTGGGCGAACAACGATAGATTCATTTTCAACATAGGGTTTTTCCTCCTTGATTTATTAGTAGGTTACACTTAAGTAACACTAATGAAATTACGATATGCTGCCTCATCTGCAATGGCTTTAACACCATTCTCAAGATTTTGCAGTAATATCTGGGCAATTTCAGCTTGTTTGTCGGATAAGTCTGATAGGATTTCACAGTCGAGAAAGCCACCTTCAACTTCGTCCACTTCGACCAAAGGACGAAAATGGGCAAGTATCTCAAAGGAATTCACCGTTGTTATCGCAAGACTTGATACGCCAGCACAAACAATGTCGTGGGCGATTTTACCATCAAAGGCATGTCCTGTAATAACGAACCGTGTAATCTGATCATTTTTCCGAGTAAACTTGATGTTAATCATATTTGAAAGACGCGATTAAGCGTTGATTTCTTTGATGATCACTTTTGTATACGGTTGACGGTGACCTTGTTTACGGTGTGAGTGTTTTTTAGGTTTGTATTTGAAAGTAACAACTTTCTTTTGTTTACCTTGTTTCTCAACTTCTGCGACAACAGTTGCACCAGTTACGAATGGCGCACCAATCACAGTTTTTTCACCACCAACAAGTACAACTTCGTCAAAAGTCACAGTAGCGCCAGCTTCAACGTCCAATTTCTCAACGTAGATTGCTTGACCAACTTCAACTTTAACTTGTTTCCCGCCAGTTTTTACGATTGCATAAGTCATTTGCGTGTTTCCTCCTTATAATTTGGTATGTTAGACTCGCCTAAGCAGGTGGACTAAGTCACTTAAACCTTACCTCGTGCGGTTGCACTTTATGAAACTCACAAAGACAACGTTATTATTCTACCATAATTAGACTGCTTTAGCAAGTGCTGCTTGCACTTTTTCTTTCTGTGATGCTAAAAGCTCAATCTTGCTAGTGATCTGTGTTTTCGCCATCTCAACGATGCGTTTAAAGGCCGGTTCGTCTTTAAAACGATTTGTGAAACTAATGAAGGCTGTAAGTTTAGCGGCAGTATCAAAACTGTTACCGATAACTTTGATGAAATCACCTGATGCCATGTCACCACCTAATTTTTCTTGTACCCAATCCCAGTTTTTAACAAGCCACGCAAAAGCAGCATCTTGAGAAAAGTCACGACGAATAAGTGATGAGAACCAGAAGCGTAAATCTTGTGGTTTAACCAAGTCAGTATTGGTATACTGCGTGATAATTTCAGCAACAGTTGCTGTATTTTTCGTACTAGATACGGCAACGTTTAGCTCACGTTGGAAAGTCTGATCTGTTGTATTGGCATAAGCATCAAAATACTGCTTAACTAACTCAGACGTCTCCTGTTCAACAATTTGATTTTTCAAGACAATTTGTCTGATGTCAGCTGAAATGCTGTGAATATCGGATGCATGTTGCGCAAAAATAGCTGTTGAATTTGCGACTGCATCTGCATTGCCAGCATATACTTCCCATGAAATTGGTAAAGCACGCAGTTGTTCGTCGTTAAATGACTCTCCAGCAACTTTATCCCAGCCTAGGCGTTTGTATTGGGCATCAAATAACTTGCCAACAAATTGTTTGAAATCTGCTTCAGATGCTGAATCTTCATCGATGAAGATTTCAAGTGCTTTCAAAGCTTGTGAGACTGCTGCATTGACTGGGTTAGCTGTTTCATTGTCAAACTTAGCTAATAAGGTAACCAAGGCTGCATAGTCTGCTAGACCACCTTCAGCAAGCTTCAAGGCTGATTGGATCAGTTGCACTTTTGTAATGGCATCATATGTTTGGATGCTAGACACAACTTTTTCATTTAGCTCATCTGAATAGTTGACCAGATAATGTGCCGCATTTTCAGCATTGAATCTTAAGGGTTGTTCCCCATTTTCAGCTGATAACTTAGCAAAACCAGGGATACGCACTTCTTTTCCTGATAAGACATCAGGTAGACCAGTCCAGTTCGTGTTTAGCGGGATATGCCATAAGCGGCTTTCATCGACACCTTGTCCAGTGAAAAATTGGTGTTGGCTGAGAACAAGCGCATCCCCATCCACAGTGACTGATAACACTGGATAGCCTGGTTGGTCAACCCAAGATGTCATAAAGGCTGAAACATCACGACCTGATGCTGTTGACAAAGCTGCCCACAAATCAGATCCGACTGTATTGCCATATTGGTGTGTTTCAAAGTAAGCTTGGAGTCCTGCTGAGAAATCTCTATCTCCCAACCATTTGCGGAGCATCACCATCAGACGCGCGCCTTTTGCATAAACAATGGCACCGTCAAATAAGGTATTGATTTCATCAGGATGATTGACTGCGACATGGACACTTTGTACGCCATCGATGGCATCACGGTTAAGGGCCATTGGGGCTTCAGCTAGAGAAAACTGCTCCCAAATGTGCCAGTCAGGTTCGATAGCATCAATCGCTACGTACTCCATCATGTTGGCAAATGACTCATTCAACCATAGATCATCCCACCACTCCATGGTTACAAGATCTCCAAACCATTGGTGGGCAAGCTCATGTGCGATAACTAAGGCAACGTATTGGCGACTCTCGAGTGTTGAGTTATCTGGATCAGCTAACAAAGCAACCTCACGATAAGTGATCGCCCCCCAGTTTTCCATAGCACCTGCCGAGAAATCTGGTAGGCCAATATGCCAAGAATGCGGCAATGGATAAGCAACCTTGAAGTAATCTTCATAAAATTCAATCACGCGAATGGCAATATCAAGCGGGAAATCTAAGGCCGCTGCTTTATGTGCTTGTGTTGAGAATACCCCAACTTGTGTGCCAGTCTTGGTTTGACCCAGTTTTGATTGCATATCACCAAAAACAAAGGCAAGTAGATAAGATGACATTTTCACTGTTGTATCAAATGTGTGGATACCATCTTCATTTGACACTTTTGGCATATTTGACACAATCGATTCACCATCTTTTTCATCAAACTTAACTGATAAATCAAACGTTGCTTTGGCAGCTGGCTCATCGATAGATGGGAAAGCTTGACGGGCAAAATGTGTTTCAAACTGTGTGCCAACCAATTGTTTTTTGACACCAGCTACTTCATAGTATGATGGATAGATACCTGTCATGTTATCTGTTAAGTCAGCTGAATAGCTGAACGCAACTGCTACATTGCCTGTTTTAGCAATAGTGAATGCAACTGTCTCTGACGCCTCATCTAAAGTGAAGTCCACTGCTTGGCCGTCCACTAAAACAGAAGTAATGGCTAAGTCTTTTTGGTGGAAAGCTAAATCACGTGTCAGTGCTTCACCTGTAACTGTCACGTCACCTGAAAACTGTTTCGTCTCACGGTTAACATCCAGAAAAATATGATAATTTTCTGGTTTAAAATCGTTATATAAGTGTTTAAATGCTTGCATACATGCCTCCATTGATTTGTTTGGAAAAATTCTCAAACAATAATAATTCATACCTATCTAGTATACCAAAATATGACCAAATGAACCACTTGACGCGATTAAAATCAGCCTGGAAAATCGACAGTTAGCGACTATCATTTCCCATATATAAAACAGCACTCAAGCGAGCACTGTCTTATTTTTCTTATAGAATGCCCCAAACACTTTCCAAGATGTTGGTTTGTTCCCGACCAGGACCAACAGAAAATGTTGAAATTTTTACGCCGACAAGTTCTGAAACACGACGAACATAATTTTTAGCGGTCTCAGGTAGGTCATCCAAATGACGAACACCTGTGATGTCTTCTGACCAACCTGGTAGCGTTTCGTAGATTGGTTTACAGCGTTGTAAAGTCTCAAGACTTGCTGGGTAGTAATCGATGCGCTCGCCATCTAAGTCATAGGCAACACAAATTTTAACTTCATCAAGACCAGACAAAACATCGATCGAGTTCAATGACAGATTTGTCAAACCAGATACACGGCGTGAATGACGCATAACAACCGAGTCAAACCAACCAACACGACGCGGACGACCTGTTGTCGTCCCATACTCATGACCAACTTCACGAATCGTGTGACCGATTTCATCATTTAGTTCTGTAGGGAATGGCCCATCACCAACACGTGATGTATAAGCTTTACAGACACCTACAACTGTCGTGATTTTAGAGGGACCAACACCCGAACCGATGGTTACACCCCCAGCTACAGGGTTAGACGATGTAACATATGGGTATGTTCCTTGGTCAATATCCAACATGACCCCTTGAGCACCTTCAAAGAGTACACGTTTGCCTGAGTCTAAAGCATTATTCAAGATAACTGACGTGTCTGTTACATATTTTTTGATTTGTTGACCATATTCATAGTACTCTTCAAACACATCTTCAAAATTAATGGCATCTGATTCATACATTTTGACAAATTCGCGATTTTTTTGCTCAAGATTATTTTTCAAACGTTCTTCGAAAATATTTTTATCAAGTAAATCAGCAATCCGAATCCCAACACGCGCCGCTTTATCCATATAAGCTGGGCCAATGCCTTTAATCGTTGTACCGATTTTTTTATCACCTTTAGCATCTTCTTGCAACTGATCAAGTTTGATATGGTAAGGTAGGATAACATGCGCACGGTCAGAAATACGTAGGTTTTCTGTCGTAATGCCCGCATCATGCAAGTAAGCTAATTCTTTAACTAGCGATTTAGGGTTGATCACAACACCATTACCGATAACAGAAATTTTTTCAGGGTAAAAAATACCTGATGGAATCAAATGTAATTTGTATTTAGTATCCTCGATAACAATAGTATGACCTGCATTATCTCCACCTTGGTAACGTGCGATAACTTCCGCATTTTCACTGAGAAAATCTGTGATTTTCCCCTTACCTTCATCGCCCCATTGGGTACCAACAACTACTACTGATGACATATTATCTCCTTCAAGATTCGACTCATAACTAACATTAATTTAAAAACTTGCTAAAATTGCAACACTTAATTATAACAAATCTAGTAAGTTATTACCACCGTTCTAGGGTTTTTATCAGGTGCTTTTGAAGAAAGTTCGTGAAATCAATCAAATTTCTTGGGACTGTCTGTCTTTATTCTGTGCGCACTTTTGCGCACCAAACTAAACATAAGGAGAAAAACAATAAAAGAACCCTCATAAACAAAGGATTCTTTTAACTGATTACATCATGCCACCCATCATCGATGGATCCATGCCACCAGGCATACCAGCAGGCGCTTCTGGCTCTGGTTTGTTTGCAACAACTGCTTCAGTTGTTAAGATCAAACTAGCAACTGATGCTGCATTTTGTAGGGCAGAACGCGATACTTTGACAGGATCAATAATCCCTGTTTCGATCATATCAACCCATTCACCTGTTGCTGCATTAAAGCCGACACCCATCTCTGAGTGTTTGAGCTTATCAATCACGACAGAGCCTTCATAGCCCGCGTTTTTAGCAATCTGACGAACTGGCTCTTCAAGTGCACGTAAGACGATGTTACGTCCTGTCAGCTCATCGCCACTCAAGTCGATTTCAGATACTTTAGCAATAACGTTTACGAAGGCTGTCCCGCCACCTGCTACGATACCTTCTTCGACTGCAGCTCGTGTTGCGTTAAGCGCATCTTCGATACGAAGCTTCATTTCTTTGAGCTCAGTCTCGGTCGCGGCACCCACTTTAACAACTGCAACACCACCCGAAAGCTTAGCTAGGCGTTCTTGTAGTTTTTCACGATCAAAATCAGATGTTGTTTGTTCGATCTGTGACTTGATGACTGCAGTCCGGTTCGCGATATCATCTTTGTTGCCAACACCTTCAACAATCGTCGTTGTATCTTTGTCAACGGTTACCTTACTCGCCTGTCCAAGAGATGCCACAGTCGCATCTTTCAGCTCAAGACCTAGGTCTTCAGTAATGACTGTACCACCTGTTAAAATCGCAATATCTTCTAACATCGCTTTACGACGATCACCGAAGCCTGGTGCTTTTACAGCAACAACATTAAAAGTCCCACGGATTTTATTCAAAACAAGTGTTGGTAACGCTTCACCATCCACATCATCAGCAATGATCAAAAGCGGACGACTTTGTTGTAAAATCTGTTCTAATAGCGGCAAAACATCCTGGATGTTTGAGATCTTCTTATCTGTGATTAAGATATAGGGATTATCAAGATCTGCAACCATTTTTTCATTATCTGTTACCATATATTGTGATAGATAACCACGGTCAAACTGCATACCCTCGACAACTTCTAGTTCAGTTTCCATCCCTTTTGATTCTTCAATCGTGATGACACCGTCGTTACCAACTTTTTCCATCGCTTCTGAAATATACTCACCAACTTTTTCAGAACGTGAAGATACAGCTGCAACTTGCGCGATCGCTTCTTTACCTGAAACAGGAATAGCGATTGCTTTCAAAGCTTCAACAGCAGTTGCGACTGACGTCTCTATCCCACGACGAATACCGATCGGGTTGGCACCAGCAGTGACATTTTTCAAGCCTTCACGAACGATGGCTTGCGTCAATACCGTAGCTGTCGTTGTACCATCTCCAGCGATATCATTTGTTTTTGAGGCAACTTCACTGACTAACTTTGCACCCATGTTTTCAAAATGATCTTCTAACTCGATCTCTTTTGCAATCGTAACCCCATCATTTGTGATTAAGGGTGAGCCAAATGATTTTTCTAATACGACATTACGTCCTTTGGGTCCAAGGGTTACTTTTACTGTATCTGCTAATATATCGACACCACGCACCATCGCTGCACGCGCATCTGATGAAAACTTAATCTCTTTTGACATGTTTACCTCCTGATAATTACCTGTTTGACTAACTGCTATATCGGTTATTCAACAATCGCTAAAATATCGCTCTCACGCACGATTAGCAACTCATCTAGACCATCTTTGATTTCACTTCCTGCGAATTTCTCAAAAATCACAGTATCACCAACCGACACACTAGGGACAACGACTGCACCGTGATGTGTCCGCTTGCCTTCACCAACTGCAACAACTTCAGCAGTTGATGGTTTTTCTTTAGCACTGGTTGTTAAAACAATACCACCTAAAGATTTTTCTTCTTCTTTTTTAACACGTAAAACAATACGATCTCCTAATGGTTTTAGCATTTGGTAAGCCTCCAATTATTTTTAATTTTTGGCACTCAATACGTAAGAGTGCTAATGATTTAATTATACGCACTTGGTCAGGAATAGTCAAGAATTTGTTTCGTTTTCTATAAGACAAGTCCTACTCTATCTAGAGGTTGACCTTGCTCGTTCATGTATCCCTGAAATAGCCTTTATGAACTTTCCAAGATATTTTGAGTATCATAAAATCCCAACTATAAGTGGGATCTGATGCAGTTTAAAAGGGTAGGTCATCTGATGCTAACATCACATCTTCTAATGACGTGGCATTATTTTCTCTTAAAGCAACCGCAGCCTTGCTCTCCAATAAATTAAACTGGTGACATAACACTTCTGTGACATAGTGCGTGACACCAGATTTATCATCGTAACGTCTACTACGAAGCTCACCTTCAATCGATATCAGGCTACCTTTCTGGGCATAGGCTACAAATAACTCTGCTGATTTCCCCCATATGACAATCGATAAGAAGTCGACCCCACGTTCGCCATCAGCAGTTTTAAACTGTCTATTTACAGCAAGTGTACTACGGATGACAGATTTTTCTGTTGCTGTTTTTCTCAGTTCAGGCGTTGCAGTTAATCGACCAATCAATAAACTTTTATTCATCATTTAAAAAATCCTCCTAGAAACCTATACGTAACTAGGGGATAGACTACTCGGATTTTTTATTTATGCCAATGTTGAGCTGGTGAAAAAGCTGTCCCTGGTACTTCACTTGATACCAGTTCAATGATCCCCCGTTTTTGAGGTGCATTAGGCAGGGCAAGTTCGCGCGGACTTGCCATCATGCCAAAACTCGGTACACCACGTAACTGGCCTGCAAAAATCAAAGCACCATTTGGCATCATCGCACCTGGTAGGACAACGATTGTTTTCATGCCAACACGCGCGTTAGGTGCACCTGCTACGATCTGAACAACTTGATCCTGACCAATCGTAACTTGGGCAATATTTAAATGATCAGAATCAGGATGTGCCACCATCTCCACGATCTCACCAACTACAAATTTTGGCTCTTGATTATTCATGAGCTGTTCTTCAAATCCAGCAGCCTTCATCTCAGTATTGAGGTGGGCAACATCTGCATCTGATAAGCTAACTTGACCATTGCCATTTACTGGAAACAAAGCTGTTGCTTCAAAAAAGTTCCAGGCAACAACCTCACCAGTATCTTGACGCGTCACTCTCGCCACATTATTTTTACGTGTTGCTGTTAATTTTTCACCTTGGTTATCACCAACAATTAGCATCAAGACGTCGTTCATATGCGTGTTATAAATCGCAATCATTTTGTTTTTACTCCTGTTAAAAATGCATCAATTTCTGTTTTTGTTTTGCGTAGTTTGTTGACCAAACGACCTGTCTCTTTACCATCTTCAATCACGACAAAACTAGGAATCCCCATAATCCCCCACTCGATAGCAACATCTAGATAGGCATCCCGATCAACTTCTATGAACGTATACTCTGGATGAGCCGCTTCGATTTCAGGCATTGATGGTTTAATAAAGGAACAATCGCCACACCAATCAGCTGTAAAAAAGAACACATTTCGTCCTTTTTTAACGTATTCTGCCAATACTTCTAAATTTTCAGGAATAATCATCTGCTATATCCACCTTTTTTTCTTCACCAAATGTTTCAACAATTCTTAAACTATCGCCATCTATTTCAAAGGTCACGACCGTACCATCTGAACGAATGATACCACCTTCATGTATCTGAAAAAGAATCGGGTCAGTCATAATCCAACTTGTCAAAATATCATCAAACATAAAATGTTGTTTTGCTAACGTCAAGAGTCGTCGTATATTTCGATCCTTACGTTTTTGGTATAGGGTCGTCACACCGACCGCAAGACTTACGCCAACAAGCGCCCCGACACCAATCTTTAATATTTTTTTCATATCTTTATTTTAGCATAATTTTAATCAGCTTGCTAACTCCTTATACTTTTTAGTGCCTATTTGAAGCGCATTTTGGTATCATTAAAGAAAGCCTTATTTTTTAATAAGCTATCTAATTTAGGAGCGTGTCATTATGTCTATCACCTTTGAAAAAATAAAGGAAATTACTGAAATTCAAGCAACTTCAGGTTTTGAAAAGCCAATGCAAGCGTTTATGCGAAAGCAGATAACCCCTCATGTAGATGACGTCCAAACAGATGGACTCGGTGGGATTTTTGGCATTAAACACGCAAAATCAGAAAATGCCCCAAGAATTATGGTAGCAGGTCACATGGATGAAGTCGGCTTCATGGTTAGTATGATCAAACCTGATGGTACCTTACGTGTGGTTGCCTTAGGTGGTTGGAATCCTCTAGTCATCTCTGCCCAACGCTTCACGTTATTTGCTAGAAACAATATCACGATCCCAATCATCACAGGCGGTATCCCGCCACATTTGATGCGCGGTGCAGGTGGTGCTACATTACCAAAAGTTGAAGATATCATTTTCGATGCTGGTTTCACAGACAAGGCCGAAGCAGAACATTTTGGTGTTCATCCCGGTGCAGTCATCATCCCACAATCAGAAACTATTCTCACTGCCAATCAAAAAAATGTCATTAGTAAGTCATGGGACAACCGCTATGGTTGCTTGATGGTCAACGAACTTTTAGCACACTTGACTACAGAAAACATACAGCTACCAAATACACTTATCGCTGGCGCCAATGTCCAAGAAGAAGTTGGGCTTCGAGGGGCTCATGTGTCTACCACAAAATTCAATCCAGATTTATTTTTCGCCGTAGACTGCTCACCAGCTCAAGATACCTTTGATGCAAGTGCTGACGGACGTATCGGTGAGGGTACCCTCATGCGTATTTTTGACCCAGGACATATTTTACTCCCTACCATGCGTGATTTCTTGTTAGACACAGCAGAATCCGCAGGTGTCAAGTATCAGTATTATGTCTCAAAAGGTGGGACAGATGCTGGGGCCGCACATTTAAAACAAGCTGGTATCCCTTCAACAACAATCGGTGTTTGTGCACGCTATATCCATAGCCATCAAACCCTATTTTCACTAGAGGACTTCGATACTGCTCAGGCCTTCCTACAAGAAATTGTGAAAAAGTTAGACCGTAGTACTGTTGAGTTAATTCGAGGTAATACCTTTTAAGTAATGCTTGTATATCAAAACAATGAAAAATGATTGCCTCCATATGGCAATCATTTTTAGTTTCTTATACAAAGCCTCAGTCTAATGCATTAAGCTTATATTTATCAATTCGATTAATTAGGTTAATGGCATAATCTGGATCGGTTGCATATCCACCGGCTTTTAGTGCCCGTGCGGCATTTTGATAACTACCAGCATTACTGCGCCAAGCACCTTGATAGCGATAGCTTGACCCATTTACCGTTGTTTTTATCTTGGTCACATAGTCTCTTAACGACTCCGATTGACTTGCATATTTTCGGAAGTTGGCATAGATGTAATATGCTGTCCCTTTATTGGCAAGTACAAAAGTTGTGGCTGGATTACCTGATCTACCTTCTGACTCTGTTCTATAGCCTGTAACTGTTTGATTAGCAGCAGTTGTATTTTCAGCCGTCAACCTGCTCACAACTGCACCTGTCCAACTAGGATCAGCCTTAACACCAAATAAATTATTACCAGTTTTAGCGAGCTCACTCTGACCCCAAGCACTTTCTGCAATGGCTTGACTCATCATAACAGATGGAAATAAGTCATTAGCTTTTGCAAGCTGTTGTGCACTGGCATAGAGGGCGTTAAACCAAGTTTTTTGCGTATCATTTGTTCCTGTTAAATCTATATTAGGTGTTTGACTTGGTCTATCATCTTGAGGTTCAGGAGCTGTCTTAGTATTTACGACGTTATTGGTATAACTAACTTGTGTAAAACCACCGAGCTCATCACCTTTTGGATCATTCGTACGTCTTACCATAATATAAGCCTGTTTATTTGATGGCACTTCCATGCTGACATCAAAACCTGTCATATCTGCAGTCGCAAAATTGCCAAGATAGTTTTTCACATCCGGTCTACTTACTATCGGTGTAACCTTTCTAGCAAGTTCTTGATTTGTGTTTTTATCCATCACGAACACATACTGATACTGATACGTGCGACTCTCTGTCCAAAACCAGCCTCGTGTATTAAGTACTGTATCATTTATGGATAAACTGTCTTGATCAGATTTCGCCTTATAAGAGGATATCGTAGTATCTGCAAAAGTATAATCAGATTTCCCACCAATTTCATCACCTTTTGGATCATTCGTACGTCTGATCATCATGATGATTGTTTTATCGATTGGCACCTCTAATTGATCTTGGATACCTGATTTTTCAGAGTTATCAAGGTTGTTCAATGCCCTTTTCACATCAGATCGAGTTTCTATATTAACGGATTTGCGAGATAGTTCTCTACCGGTATTTGCATCTAAGGCAAAGAGAAATTGGTACTTATAACTCTGTCCTGCCCAGAACCACGCACGCATCGCTAATGTATTACCAGTTAGAGAGCTGCTGTCTAAATACCCACGATTAGCAAAAGTTGTTATTGGATTTGATGTGAAGCGAATATCATCAGCTCCGCCAACATCATCTCCTCTTGTATCATCCGTTTTTCTTGACATGATATAAACGTCACGCCCCTGTGGCGTTGGTAGTGTGACATTAAAACCAGATTTTTCAATATTTGGATAATTGTAAACGTTTTTAATATCTGTTCTGATATCTGGTGTTGTGACTTGTTGACGTGAAATTTCTCTGCCAGTATTTGCATCCATTATAAACAAATACTCATATTTTTTAGAGCTATAGTGCCAACCACGAACCTTAATACTATTTCCCTCACCAGTTATTCCAACAGAGTCTAGGTAGCCTATATTCTGCTTAGTCTTGATATCATTATAATATTTTGAAACTAAATCACGAAACTGATTAATGTCATAACCAAACCTTGCCCAATATGCATCTGGATCTACATGATTGGTAGTTTGATTAAATTTATAAGACAGCATTTTATGGGTTGTTAGATTCCCATCAGGTCTAATTGACAAGTCATTTGTTTGTGGTGTACTAGGGCTCGACATTAACTTTGGTGCCCCCATATCGTACTGATCCATCTGTTGTGCTGTCCAATTTGCCAAAGTTGCTATCTGTTTATAGAAAGCTGTGTAGCCAGCAACACGGATTTGCTCAATTTGAATCCCATATTTGTTCCCATAGGCACCGGAACCCCAAGATTTCTTATTTTTATCTGCGATAGTAATCAATCTACTATCATCAACAAAAGCATGCACGAAGGCTGAATCTTGCGTTCGTACCATATAATCAATAGAGCCATTAATATTGCCACCATCAACACCAATATCATGAATGACAATCATTTGAGGTTTGCCACCATCATAATTCATATTGATATTGCCATTCTTCGATGAATCTTGATTATAAATACGACCTAGTTGTAGCTCTTCAGCGGCTGGTTTAATGTTATTTCTGATAATGTAATCATTAACATCACTGGCTGATACCTTTATAGATATAAACATACCTATAACCAACACGATAGCCCCAACTATTTGTATACTTCTCTGTTTTTCTCTGTGTTTACTATGATTCACTTATCGACCCACCTATCTCTTAATTATCTATCTTATTATATCATATTCTTGCGTTTTATACACCAATAAAAAAACTAGATCTATTAAGCTGTTTATCAGACAACTTAATCTCGAAGACCTAGAATTTTTTTGACTATAGAAACGCTTTATTTTTTTCTCACTATTCTTTGAGCTATCATATGTTTTACAGATTTAAAATACTGATTTCTGCCATGTAAGAGCGTGATAAAAAACACATCTAATACGATCGTAACGACTACTGTAGCAAGCAAATCTAACCAAGGATTTGCAAGTTCTATATATGATGTCAATTTGTAGACCAGTAAAACAATCCCAGTCGCAAGCAATAAATGACCCCAATTATAAAATAAGAACTTTTTAACCGACTCTTTAAACCCTTGTCGAAACATTTGATAGGCTTCAAACCAGCTGTTAATTAGCACATTAGTAATCAATGTCCCCATTAAGATGCCGGCAACGCCTAAATTTGTCTGAGTAACCAATAGGATAGATAGGGTCATATTGATTACTGCCTCAACAATTGATTTAAGGCCTTGAAATTGCAGCGCCCCATAAGCAAACATAAACGCACTGATTGTCTGGC
Organism: Pseudolactococcus piscium; assembly: GCF_002441695.1. Classification (GTDB taxonomy): domain Bacteria; phylum Bacillota; class Bacilli; order Lactobacillales; family Streptococcaceae; genus Pseudolactococcus; species Pseudolactococcus piscium. The sequence continues at coordinate 30,318 of NZ_JXJW01000006.1, read as the reverse complement.
GCATTTGGCCGATTAAATAATTTAAAACTGTAAATAATAAAACCCAAAATCCCATAACATAAGCTTCACCCGCCCATGCACGTACAAAAGGCGTCATTAAAGTCATTAAACAGGATGATACAATGATAGATGCCATATAATTTAAAAAATAGGCTTGATAAAACGTTTTGATATTATCATCCTTAGAATTCTTTATCGACATATTACCAATACTCGCAATAATTGAACTAATCGTTTTATTAGTAACGAAAGTAATACTCGCCGTTATTAATAAATAGTTAGCATATTGCCCAACAGCAGCGAGACCAATAAATGTTGAAATGATGATATTGTCTGTTGAGGTAAGCACAACAGAACCAACTTTGGCCCCCAGTAGTTCTAATACGTTCCGACGAATCACACCAAATTCCACTTTGCTAATGCGTTCATCTATATGTTCTTTTAAATACGGGTGCTCCTTATCAACAACTCTTGAGATAACAAAATTGGATAGGAAAGTACAGACGACTTGAATAACTAAATAAAGAATAAAATTTTGATAAACAAACAAGACAACTGACTGCAAGGACATCTGAACAACAGTAAACCAAAATAAATTGAGTTGGTTTTTATACTCTTCCTGGTAGGCAGTAAGTAAGGTTCTCTTGTAGGTGAAAATATAAGATGAGATTGTATTCATCAGAAAAAGCGCATAGATGATGTACAAGCCATCAACATTGTCTCCTTTAATTACCGTGTGCAAAAAGGGCATAAAGCCGATGCCTAATACGGCAACAAACAGGCCGATTACTTCGTAAGCACGCTTATAGAAACGCATATAGGCGGCAATTTTTGGTCTATCATTATCTGCAATGGGTTGATATAAGTTGTATGAAATCGCTGTACCAAGTCCCAATTCTGCAAAAGAAAATACAGTAAAGAGATTTGTCATCAGTCCATTAACACCTAGATATAACTCGCCTAGTTTATGAATAAATAAAGTTTGGACAATAAATTTAAAGACAAGTAAAACTACTTGTGTACCAAATGAAACCATGATATTTTTAGTTGCTTTTTGAACGTTTGTAGTTTCCATTACTAAACTCCTACTTTTGGACTCTATAGATTAATGCGATACCCCTTAATAACTTATATTGTTGACTCAAAAAGTACTGTTTTTAGTACTCATCTTGACCTTCTTGTTAGCATTTGAATATCCGGATCACCTCAAAAAAAACAAAAAACTAATTTTCTTAAAAAAGGTGTTAGCTAAAAAATGCTATGTGACTACTTTGAAATTGAAACGAAATGAATCATTGCTGTATTCTCATATAATCCTAGTGCTTTATTTAAATTATAACCACTTCCTATCTTTTAGGCAAGTCCTAGAATTAGTTTTAAATGAGAAAATTATTAATTATGCACAATTTATACTATATTTTTATGTATAGCTATCATCGTAAGCCAAAAGATGGTTATTCTTCAGAACTGTCATCTGTAGCGCTCATATTAGTTTACTAACATTGACTACCTATTTCTCTAACAACCGGTTTATCTATAATATTTTTTCATCCTTTAAAATATTAAAAACGCGCTTAATACCAGTCTTAACAGAGACACGCGATGAATAGCCAATACTGGTCAGTTTTGTATCACTCAAAACTGCCTTGCTAATTGGTGTTTTCTGAGCACTTTCAATATCTGAAATCTCATATCCAAAAGCTACACCTGCTACATTTGCTATTTCTTTTGCAAAATCTGCCATTGTGATTTCATTATCTGTTTTAGTAACATTGTAAGCTTGTCCGCTTTCACCCGCAGTTACAAGAGATAAAATACCACCAACAGTATCACTTAAATAGCTATAACTTCTCAAATGCTTGCCTTCACTCTTTAAAATAATCGGTTGATTAGCTATCGCATTTCTAAAGAAAACTGCACTTACTCGATTATCCATGGCCGTAAAGTTAGCACCAAAAACATGTGATAGTCTTGCAATCACGACATCAACACCATACTGTGACGCATAAGATATACATAAATTTTCAGCCATTTTTTTACTAAGACTATAGCACGACCGAACAGATAACGGATCGATAAAACCAGACATATTTTCATCAAATGGCAAAAATGAATCATCTAGCTCACCATAAATCTCACCTGTTGAAATGTAAATAAATTTAGCGCCATTTGCTCGACTTACTTTTAACAAGTTTTCAGTCCCTAAGAGGTTAGCCGATATCGTCCCTACTGGATCCGATGAATAGGTACTGGGGTTCGCATTACTCGCTGCATGAATAATATAATCAATATTTTCTTTATACAAAAATGGCGCTGTAACATCTTGCACTAAGTAGGAAATATACTCGCTATGATTGCCAAAATGGGATACTAAGTTTTTCTTATGTCGACCTAAAGCAATAATGGCTATATTTGCCTCAAAATGCTGGTTGAGGTAAACAAGTGTATCAACGATAAATGACCCAATCATCCCACTTGCACCTGTCACCAAAACTGTTTTACCATATAAATTATTAACATCTACGATTGATAAAGCAGCTTCCCTTAAATCTGATTGATAACTATCACTTTGGAAAAAATTCATATCATCCATTCTCTTTTTCGTAATTTAAGAGTGCTTTAAAAATTTCTAAATCATCTACTGTTGTAATTTTCAAATTTTTTTCTGACCCTAATGATAAATAAACCTCTTGGCCAAGTGCTATCGCCATATCAACAGATGCTGCTGTATTAGTGATTCCTTTTACTAAGGCCTCACGATGCATTCCTAAAATTGTTTTTACTGGGAAACCATGTGGGGTCTGTGTTCTTTTTAAATATTCACGCGGATAACTTTTTTAGAACTCGTTTCATTTTCTGTATATAAGACAACTTCTACAGTAGGGATGGAGGCTATCCCACAACCTCTTAGTTCCGTCTTAACAATACAATCTGAAATAATTTCAGACGATACCATTGCCCGATTTCCATCATGAATAATCACATTATCATCATCACTAAACCGTTTTTCAATTTCAAGTAATCCATTACGAATTGAGTCTTGACCAGTGTCACCTGACTCAACAATAGTAATTAACTTCTTAATCTGAAACTGTTTGACATAAGCTCGTAAAATATTTTCCCAACCTTTCAGACAAGTAACAACAATTGCATCAATGTCTGGATGTCGTTCAAACTTTTCTAATGTATAGATGATTAGTGGTTTATCATTTACATGAACGAACTGCTTTGGAATGGACATATTCATTCTACTGCCCACACCACCTGCTGTTAAGAGTGCAATATTCATTTTATTTTTCCTTCCAATAAAATTGATAGTAGTCGTGCGTCACTCTCTGATTTTCAGGTGGCAGTTCCAAATAATTGCCATATAGAGCTGACAAATAAGCATCATGATTTTTTATTTTACGATACGTTTTCCCTTCAAAAGTAACATCTTCATAATCAGTAAAAGCGATTCTTGGGAAAATTTCTTTAAAGCCATAATATGATGCAACGAAACCAACATTTTGGTGTATCGTTTTGTTGTATTTCTGCATAAATTTATCTTGGTTTCGAGAAACACTAAACCAGTTGCCTTTATTTTTAAGATAGATAGGAAACCTTAGCACCATTTTTGCTAAAAAAACTAGCCATGTAGGACCAAATGCATATTGTGGGAAACCTGTGCTCTCAACAGCTATTGCCTGTCTTCTTGCCTCTATTTGAAATACTTCTCGTATTTCTCGGTCATCTGGTAGTGCATCTATCGGAAAAATATCAATCGACACACCTGCACCAATCAAATTAGTATAGGTTTTGCTTTTTACAACCGTCCGAGGATCAAACAATTTTGCAAACGGGATATAAGACTTCCTTTTTGTATAGTGCAGCAGTTTGTAAGTGGTTTCAGATGTAAGCAGCTGTAATAATTTATCATAATGTTCTCTAGTAAGCACCAAATCAATATCATCATCCCAAGGTATATAGCCTCCATGACGAATAGCTCCTAAGAGCGTGCCACCTCCAAGTGAATATTCCAGATTATGCTTACGACAAATCTCATCAACAAAGCTAGCCATATCCATCTGAATTTCTCGTAACTCTGATTCTTTTATTTCTTGCATATTTTAATACCTATTTCGTTTTTAAAAGTTCACCATATATTGTCATAAAATCACTATTTTTTTTAGGAGGTTCAAACTTCCATGATAACTTGATTAGGTCAAAATCAGTCTTAACCTCAGCCATGATAGCAGTCGTCGCCTTATCTGCTAACTGGTATTTGTAGCCACCAGCCAGAAAATCCCCCGGATCATAACTGTGAATTGGTAACTTTTTCATTTCTTGTGCTAATTCTGGTAAACAGTCTAAAGTTAAGTCAATTAATTTATCTAATTGCAAATAATGAATCACTTTAGTATAGCGTTGCCAATAAGCATCATTAAGGATCTTCAATGCTTCATAAAAATAGGTATTAGTGCCACCTAAAAAATATAATTGCCAATCACCCTGTGACATACCATGGTCACTTGCAATAGTTAAACTTTTTTTTGCCCGATAAGATAAGAAGGGATAGTTAAATATATCACTAGTAAAGCGCTTGTTCAGCCATAAGGTGGCATCTGCCCATATACCACCATATTTCGCTAAAAGATTAATCCTAATTTGATCAGAAAACTGCGCATTGGTCATTTTTCCAGATAAAAATAAGGCTAATATTTCTGGTCTCAGTGATATATATTCTTTGAAATTAGTTTGATCAATATTGATAAACTTCGTTCCCTGTGGGAATTGCTTTTGCATCTGCTGTATACAATTTTTGACTACTTCAGGAGCATTGTCCATACCCTGCCACCATGAATACCAGACTGTTTGATTTTCTACTTGGCGTTCTTGATAATTTATTGAGATTTCAGATAATTCTTTTGATAGCGCTTTCTTAAAGTGATACTTGACCTGACGATAACATATCTTTTCGAAGAAGAAGGCCATTTTGAACAGCAATGACTTAACCCATTTAAAAGGCATAATGATTGCTAACCATCTCAAATGGCAAGATATAATCCTTGGCAGGGTCAGTTTTGGTGACCAGTAAAAAATATTGGGTATATTTAATTTATAAATTCTAACAATTGACTTTAACATACCACCCTTTACTTTTCCTTTTTTAGTTCATAACCTGTTTGACCAGGTCTACAAGCATTCTAGTTAGGCCAGGTCATGTTGATTTTTGTCTGTCTTATCAACTTCTGTTTTCATAAGTGATAGTTCTTGTGTCAACACTTTAATTTGATTTTCCGCATTAATTAGCGAAATATGTGCGTTCAAGGCAAAAATCAACAGCACACCCGTCAAACCAAATAAGGCAAGTGATGTCAGATTGATAATCCCCAACAACTTAGCAACACGGCTTCCTAGTGCAGGTACCAAAGCACCAATTAAAATAATAACCGCTAATAAAAGCCATTTACGCAACTGTCTAACTTCTGCTTGGCCTTTTTTAACTAAGTAAATTGGCAAGATAAAAAAACCAACTGCCAAAATGATCGCGATAATTTGTAGTTGTAAAGGCATCATTTTTGGTCCTCTTTCATAATCAACCCAGCAATTAAAATTGATAGTGAGACATCAATCATATAGCCCACTGCTTTCCTCAAATTAATACTCGATTCACCGGTCGTCCGTTCAAACATCTGAACACCCACTTCTCGTACCTTGATATGATTGGCAAACAAGTGCATATAACTCTCTGGTTCTGGATATTTACTTGGATAATACTTTGCAAATTGGTCGATAACTTTGTGATTACCTGCTCGATAACCGCTTGTCACATCTTTTATTTTTACTTTTGACGACCACTTGATCAGTTGTGATAAAATTTTAATACCAAGTTGTCGCGCACCTGTTGACTGAAAATCAGAAGTACCCTCTTGAATAAATCGCGAACCGACAGTAAAGTCAACTTCTCCATTAATGATTGGGTCAACTAGTTGAGGTAAAGATGCTATATCATGTTGACCATCGCCATCAAATTGGATCGCAATATCATAGCCATGCTTTTTAGCATAGATATAACCTGTTTGTACAGCACCACCGATCCCTAAATTAAGGACGAGTTCAACATGGTTAATCTTATTCGCTAGCAATATCTCTTCTTCATTATCAGAAGATCCATCATTAATCACGATATAGTCTAGTTTATAGTGACTACTCTCACGATAGGTATCAACTGTCTTAATGACTGCTGCAATCCCCTCAGACTCATTGTAAGCGGGGATAATTAAAAGGATTTTTTTCTTATCCATTTATTCTCCAAAATTTTTTATATAGTACCTATTATAGCATAAATGAATTATGCGTTATTATTGATTTCCTTTTTGATTGTTTACATAGACGCGCATCAGCAGTTTTGCAATCACAGTTGGCCAATAGCGTTGATACATCATAAACTCTTCAGTTTCTCTATTTTTATCTAGTGTGTTGACTGTTGTTTCTGAAGCATCGTGTATTCGATGATACATCAGTCTTTGCTTGACGTATGTCACTTTACCTGGACGTGACATAATTCTTTCCCACGCGTCCCAATCAACGACCATTTTTAACCCTTCATCAAACTTGAAATCAGAGAGTCTTTCCATGTTATAGGATACCGCAGGGCAAGAGATAAAATTACCAAGCGCATAAATACGTTTTTGATACCATTTGGCCTGAAGTAGGGACATCAAGCCTAAGCCGAAATGTTTGATTTTCAAATTGATATTACGTGGTCTTAGCTGATCTTGCGCATCATTCTCACTATAGTCTGTAAAGACAATATTTGTCTCATCAGACTGATTAAACGCCTTGATCACTTCAGTCCCATAACTTGGCAAATAGATATCATCTTGATGGGCAATCGTCGCATATTTAGTCGTGACAAAAGATAATGCTTGATTCCAGTCATGTCCAATACCACCACCATCAGTGGTAAATACATCAATCTGATATTTTTTTGCTAACTGATCAATTAGCGTATTGGGTGTACTCGTATATAAAATAATTTTTGACTCTTGTGCGTGCACACTTGTCTGATTGACACAAGATTGAATGCAGGCTTGTAAATATGGTGACTCACCATAAGCACAAATCACAAACGTATGTTGAAACATCATTTCTCCCAATTCTATTTGACTAAAAAATAAGATCCCCTGTAACGTAAAAGTAGGTATAAGTAGTTAATAAGGCACCAAATAGGCATAACTTCATCACCACAGCACAAATATGTTCTTCTATTTTCACATCTATTGCGCTGGTAGCTGAACCTAATCCGAATATTTTTTTGATAGGTGTACTCAGCAATACTGGAAGAGATGTCATTGTAATAAACAGATATCTACCCTGTATTCCCTCAACAACAGGTTCTCCTTGGCTATACACCCTAGAATCACCTGCAATTGCATAAATTGTTGCAAAGATAATGAAAACGTTTATGGTAATTAGAATCGTTTTAAAGTATGTTGGTAATTCTACATTAACCACGAAACTAGTGATTAAAATCATCACAATAAAAATGACGATGTTAGTATTATTTAATACCGCATGATCTACTGGTAAAAAGGGCGCCTGTAAATGACCATTGGGTGATCCTATTTGCATAAAAGAATTTTGACCAATCACATTAAAGAACGTTCGGATAAATACCTCAATGGAATCCTTTAAGTGTGCAAGAAAATAAGTTAAGTTAGACACTTTACCAGTATCTACATCAGCGGCAGCAGATGAAACATATCCAAATATGGAAAAGAGACGAGTTTGTGCTAGCCACATGCCAGATAAAAGTATTGTCAGAGCAATTGGAATAAACGACACCAACTTGATTTTAGCAGACTGATAATATGATTTTGAAATAAATAATGGTAAAATGACGATTGACACCATAGGAGCCTTTGCTAAAACAAGGAGGCATGAAAAAATTGAGTAAACAATGATATCCTTTAACTGTATCTTATTTTCATTATCAAACATATTGATTAGCCAAGATATCGCTAATAAAGTTAGGCCATAGTAAAATGAGTCATAATTATATCCTGCAGAGATCCATAGACAAATTGGAATCGTTGAAACTCCAAATAATGCGATTGCATACTGTTTTGACTTCTTAATTGCAAAGTATGCCATTGTGGCTAATGCAAGGATATTAAACATCCTACCTAGATAATATGAGACGAAAACATAAGGACTGAGTATTCTACCAATCTTAATGCCTATTGCTGATGGAATAAATACAGGATTCGCAATGTTATAATTTTTTTCTTTGATGACACTATAATCAGATTTTTTATGCTTTAACTGTAACCAATCACGACTATATAAGTTATACTTATCAACTTGTCCTTCTGGATTAAACGCAGCATCCGGAGAAACTTTATAGAATTCCGTTTTATCTACGAGATTTATAAAATGCCCATCAGCAATTTGCATGGCATTAGCATAATGTGCTTGCTCATCTAAGCCAGTTCCAGCTGGTAAGATTAAACTATTTAAAGAACCAATCAACAAAATGATATAAAATGCATTTCTAGGTATTTTTTTTACATCATTAAAGTTCAGCACAAACATTAGCACAATAAGTACCAAAAAAGCAGGAATCATATACCTCATTGGCCAATCAACTTTGCTCCTGACCATGAAATGAGATACAAACAACAACACAGTAAGAGTTAAAAAAATGTATTTATTCTTATAAGCATTTTGCATACAACCATTTATTTTTTTTTTCATATTCTCCCCCAAAAAATATTATTCTATCACTTGACTAGTTTCAATCTAATCAGAATTTTTTTGATTAAATATTTCAATGCTTTTCTTCCACCTAAACTATTCCAATCAATTTGACTAGTATTTTTATTCATAGTTTTAACGTCTATAAATGGTGTTAGCCTCGTCACATTCTGCGATATCTTAAACTCATAAAAATTATTCCATGAAATATAAATTAACGACCGCTCGATTGCATGTAGAATACTATTTTGTGGTAGTGGTTCATTAGGGACATCTGACTCTGTCAAATTCAAATCAAATAGCTGATGCAGCGCATCATACCTAAACCAGCCAAATGTCCCATAACTCATCACAAATGTAGATAGTTGTGTAAAATCGACTACCTTATCTAATACCATGCGCTCCCACAATTCATTCATATGTGGTGCAATTTGTGATTCATTAGTCGCATTTACAATTTCATTATATCTAAAAAAAGTTGGTATATCAGCAATCACTAAACCAAGTTTTGGACTTGAAAATTGTGATACGATTTGATTGGCAGGTTTAACCAACATGTCAATCAAATCCTTGCGCCAAGATTCACCAACCAGAAAATCTGCTTCCTTAGATTTTTTAGTATGAAAATGTCCTATGACCTCGTATGTTGATAGTATATCTTTCAATTTCAGCATGGGCAGCACATCACGTCCGACATTTCCTGTAACAAATATTTTCGCTTTTAATTTAAATGTGGCTAGTGCTCGCTCAATTTCAGCTTTTTTTTCATAAATATCTGTTGTAATAAACAAGTCATATTGAAATTCATACCTGACAAACTGTTCAAAAAACTCTGCTAGCAAATCCGTATAAAATACATGCAAGTGAATCGCAACAGGTTTAACAAATTTACCCTTATTATCCCTTAGATTTAAATAGCTATCTGCTAGTAAGTATTTCTCATCTGGATACTCAACAAAACTAGACATATGCGTATATATTTGCTTGATTGGATAATCACTTTGTCTGTCAAGTTCTCTTAAAACCAGTGGTGTCATATCTTTAAACGCTTGAATGGCTTTTATTTTTAAAAAGGGCACTTTTTCTTTAACGATTACTGAAGGATTCCAATATGAAAAATCTGGATGTAACATACCACTTATCGGCAAACTCACTGTATCCAAAATTGTTTTATACTGATAACCCATTTTTATTAATTCGGATGTTAAAGATGTTTCGTAACTTGCAATCACCTCTTGGACATCAGATAAGATTTCAACATTTCCCCAAAATGATTGGAATAAATTGGATTCTATAATTTCCTTATGGTAGACTACAAAGTAACTTTGAATGTGTTCTGAAACCGTTTTAGTCTCGCGATGATTTGTAATCCCCCAGAAATCCACTGCTTCAGCTTCATAATTTTCATAGTAAGGTTGCATATCGTATAACGGGCCAAAACACGTGTCATTCATCAGAGTCACGGAATCATACTTAATCAGTTCCTCCCATCCAACATGCTCAATACCATCTGACCAAGCGGCAAAATCAAAACCCGAGTTTTCACGTTGGATGAACCCGTCATAGGTAATTCTTGATAAATCATTCGGCGACAATTGGCTATTTGAAACCACGATTATTTTTTCAAATAGTGGTCTCATCTCATTGAGTTGAAAAATCACATGATCACTCAACTTATTATATTTATTAAAATGAACATAAAATAATATTCGGCGTGTCATTTTTTCAATCCTTTTCTGAGCATTTTCTGTAGCCTACCAAATTTCGACCGTTCCAAATTTTGAATATGCAGTTCTTTCTGATTGATGATTGACTGAAAGTCAGCTATCTGATTTTCCAATTGCGATATTTGCATGGTCAGATTTATATTACTATCACTCAATAACTTCAAATTTTCGTCTGAGATTCGCAGTCGTTCTTGTATAGCTGCTCTGTCTAATTCAAGTTCTGCCATCCGTTTCTGGCTAATATAGTCAGGCTCGATAACCTGATCCATATATTTCTCTCTAAATTCTGCCAATATAGATTCAAATAAAAACGTATCTTCCGTATAACTGTTTTGAGATGACCGACTATTTGATTTCACTTGATAGTTGATATAGTTATCTTTAGCAAGCTTAAACTTTTTTCCTAAAAAAGCCATCTGCAAAAAGAAGTGCCAATCTTCTGCCACCAACTCCATTTCAAATGTCATGTCCTTAATAGCAGCAGTTTTAACTAAAGACTCCGGAGTAACATGGAGTTGTTGTCTCTGTAACCCCTCAAGGGTAAACTCCGGAAAATTAGTCTTATAGTCATTCCCAGTCTCTAATTCTACAACATGCCAATTAGGATAGATAACATCAGCGCCTGTATCTATCGCTATTTGATATAAACTACTCACAAAATCTGCATCAAAGAAGTCATCTGCATCAAGAAAAATATAGTAGCTCCCTGTTAACTCCTGTAGGGCTCTATTTCTTGTTTTAACAATACCTCTATTTTCTTGCTGTATAAGTTTTACCTTTGATACCTTGACAGATGGTAATGTTTTGTCAATTATGGCAAGCGAGTCATCACTAGAACCATCATCATAAATCAGTAATTCAATATTAGGATAGGTTTGGTCAGATACACTTTCAATTGCTTTTTGAATATACTGAGCATAGTTGTAATTAGTGATTATAACAGAAATAAGGGGGTTCATATTATAGTTCCTTTAGTAGACCATATGTATATTTGTCATCAACATCAAAATACTTGAAATATATATCATCATCTCCACTTGTATAAGCAAGTGGCTCAGTATCAAAATGTGCTTCATTTTTAATCTTAGGGTCTTTGCGTAAACTAACTGTTAATCTAAAGTTTGTATTATGGAAATTGGTCATCGGTATACTAGCATGAAAGCTATTTTGTCCATTAACATTAATTGAACCACTATCAAATACAATCCCGCCACGACCAACATCATAAAGCGCATAGGCCAGATATAAATTTGGCTCTTGCTTGATACTCTCATCATTGATGTTATATGTTACATCGAACTCAAAATTTTGATTTGGTTTATCCAAAACAAGTGGACTCTTTGGTATCATACTTAATTCAATAGCTTTATAACTAGTTGCTTGAGTCACTTTATCACGATTAGCTGAAAGGTTATCTTCTGAATAATGAGTCGTGACATCTTGTATCGTCTCTGCTCTGTCCAGATAGCCATCCTTGATATAGACAACCTTGTTACAATATCGCTGTATTGCGTTCATATCATGTGTTACTAAGATAACCGTTTTATCTTTATCTTGTCGAATCTCATCAAAAAATTCTTGTGATTTTCTTTGGAAAGCTTCATCACCAACTGCCAGAATTTCATCTAAGACTAAAATATCTGATTTAGCTTGAATAGCAACTGAAAAAGCTAGTCTAACTTGCATGCCAGATGAATAGTTCTTCAATTTTTGGTTCATAAACTTATGAAGTTCAGCAAAGTCAACGATTTCTTGATACATATCATCAACTTCACTCTCAGAAAACCCAAGCATGGCACCATTTAAGTAGACATTCTCACGTCCAGTCAATTCGGGATTAAAGCCAACGCCAAGTTCAATAAACGAGACCAATTTACCATTGACATCAACATTCCCTTTTTCTGGTACATAAATTTGTGAAATGATTTTGAGTAGCGTTGACTTCCCTGAGCCATTTCGTCCCACTATGCCAAAAAAATCACCTTTTTCAACATCGAAAGAAATATCTTTTAGTACTTTTTGTTCCGTGTAACCTTTTATCCCTTTAAATCGATTCACTAGTGTAGTTCTTAGGCTTGACGAACTTTCTGTAGGCAATTTAAAAGATTTGCTAACATGATTAACACGAACAGCAATGTTATTATTTTCAGTCATTTAGATAATCTCCGCAAATTTCTTAGAATGTTTATTAAATAAAACAAGACCTATAACAAATACGATAACTGGTATTACATAGGGTATAAAAGCATACTGCCATTTTAGTAATTGCCATACAGTAACATTTGCATGATCAATCAAAAAATAACGCATATCCTGAATGATTTGTGCCATTGGATTCATAAACATTAATTTCGCTGCTAATGGGTGATCCTTGGAAACAAATGAGACGGAATAGATGATTGGTGTGGCATACATTCCTGCTTGAAGAACAACTTCCCACACGGGGGACAGGTCTCTATATCTAACAAAGAGTGTCGCTAATAATAGTGCAATACCGACTACAAGAATTAACAGTTCTATTAGAAGTAAAGGGAGAAAGAGCACCTGAAACGAAAATGTTACACCATTAAATGCGGCAAAAATCAATACAACAACTAAGTTGATGCACAAATTTATAAATGCATTTGTAACAGCGGATAAAACAATAATAGGTTTTGAAAAACTAATTTTCCGCATTAAATCACCACGTGTAACGATTGATACCATGCCCATACTTGTTGCTTCAGAGAAAAACCCCCAAACGGTAGTCCCTAAGAGTAAGGCAACAGCAAAGTGAGGTACATCAGATCCGAATCTTAAAAATCGAATAAAAACCATATACATAACTGCAAATAGCATGATTGGTTTCAGAATCGACCACAAATAGCCTATTACGCTTCCCTGATATCGTAATTTAAAATCAGTTTTCACTAATTCTTTTAATAAAATCCAATTTTTCGAGTTCATTTTTTTACATACCCCAACTTTGTCACAACAAGTGTTCGAAACACGATGGTGTGAAATAATTTATTCTTTTTAAAGTTATATTTTTTTAAATACATAATCCGATTGATCATCGTCTGATTTAGCAAATCAACATACTTTTCTATCAATTCTCTATTATCATCCGATAAATCAGGTTGATTTAATATAGAAGCTGCTTGTTTTTGACTGGTGATGATCAGCTCCCAGTATTTTTGAACAGCTTGCAATGGATTTAACCATTTTTTAAGGCGTTTAGCCAAAGTTCTAGCGCCCAACACATTATGATCATGCTGACGGTAAAGTTCACCAGGCTTATCGATATAAACGAGCTCCCCTGTTGCAGTGGCTAGCAAAGCCAAGTACCAATCATGCATGATCATGTTATCTGAACTGCTCCATCTTTTGACTAAAGCATGATTGATCATAGCCACACCACCAGTAACAGTATTCTCTGTTAACTCTGCCAGTAAACTTGTATTGGCATGGTGACTTTGGCTATGAACCATTGATGGATTGATCACCTTCAAGTTTTCGTCAACTACTGATAAATCCATATAGACCATTAAAGCTTTATTTGCATTATACTTTGTAGCTTCAGATAGCATGATGGCTATTTTTTCTGGAAGCCATACATCATCCTGATCACAGAAAAAATAGTAATCGGCCTCATCATGCTTGATTAGTTTGTAAAAACTATTAATGACGCCTAAATTTCTTCGCTCAGGCTCATCAATAAATTTGATACGTTCATCCTTTAAAACATATGCCTTGATTATGTCAAGCGTCTTATCTGTCGAGCCATCATCACGAATCAGTAATTGCCAGTCAGTAAACGTCTGTGCCTGTATGCTATCAATTTGCTCAGAAAGAAACTTTGCCCCGTTATAGGTTGAGAGAACAATATTAACCTTCATTCAAAAACAGCTCCTCATATTGTCCTACAATCTTACCCCAAGTATATTTTTCAGCTATAATTTCCCTTGCTTTTTGCGCAAGCATCACGACTGCTTTCGAATCAAGATTCTCTGCTTGATTCATTACCTCGCAGAGTGTATCTAATTGCCAAAAAAGAGCTGAATCCAAAGCTACATTCTGATTAAAACTGACATCAAATACCAAGTTTAAATCTGTCGTACTCATCGCCTCAAGTAATCCCGGGTTTGTCCCACCTACTGCATGCCCATGTATATAAGCAAAAGCATGCTTTCTAATAGCAGTCAGCTGCTCTTTATCATACACTGTGCCAACGAACTTGATTCGCTTGTCTTGATCAAAGTTGGTTAATTGACGTAATTTTTCAAAATAAGGATCGCCCAGATGGTTGGTGATGATGACCAAATCATGTTCCGTGCTTGACACCATAAAATTACGGATAATTGCCTCGTAATTATTTTCGGGTACAAAGCGACCAACAACAAGGTAATAGGCACCCACTTGGATGCCATATTTATCCAACCAAGGTTGAGCAACTCCCGGAACCATTACGACATCGTTCGTACCATAGGCAATCACTTTTGATGCAACATGATCATATTCAGCTTTTAAATAATCTTCAATCCCCTGATTATCCGAAATAATCAAATCAGCATTTTCAGCCATTTTTTTCTCTGAATATTTCAAGTACACTTGAATTGGCTTCATCCACTTACTACGCTTCCACTCAAGTCCATCTGGATTAACGTATAATTTTCCACCTATTTTATGAATCAGCTTCACATAGTGACCAATAAAGGCACCTAATGTGTTCCCTAAAATATAAAATATGGGATTCGTAATATTGTTTGCTTTGATGTACTTTATGGCATAGACAATCGCATCTCGATCATAGAAAATGACATTTGCCGCACCGAAATTTCTTTTTTTAATCTCAAATACATCAGCAGTTTTATAAGTAAGATGCTTGCCCGTTTCATTTTCCGAAAGTTGGGCAACGTGATACTTAATTTGGTCGGACTGTTGATGACTAACAAGCTCCTCAACAAAAGTTTCAAATCCGCCATATTTGGCAGGCAAACCACGCGAACCAATTATAAAAACATGTTGCATTTTTCACCTAATTTCTCATCATAGTCTTTTTCAGTATAGCACAATTAAGGATAATTGTCATTTTACCGTCTGATTACATTTGGGAATTTACACGGATTTATCTTAGTTATGCTGCGCATATGCATTTATAATCAAAAAAGCAAGTACCGAGGTACTTGCTTGTAAAGACTCAATTTACACTTGTTTTTCTTGACGATAAAAGGCGTTCAAAGCATCCTGCCATGATGGAATAACAAAGCCTGTTGCTTTTGCTTTATCTAAACTCATCGTTGAGTTTAAGGGGCGTTTTGCCTTAGCAGGAAATTGACTAGAATCAACTGGACTAACCGTTACAGTCGTATCTTTTAAGATTTCTACTGCAAAATCATACCAAGTGACATCTTCTGAAGCATCATTCGATAAATGGTAATACCCAAAATCTCTTTGATTTTCAGTCAAGTAAGCCATGAATTCTGCTAAAGTACGTGTCCAAGTAGGTCTACCGTGCTGATCGTTAACCACAGTTAATGCTGCATGCGTCTCTGCTAATTTTTGCATGGTAAACACAAAATTAGCACCATAATTACCAAAAACCCATGCCGTGCGAATAATATAGAATTTATCCGCATACTTCTCGACCAGTTCCTCACCTAAGCGCTTGGTACGACCATATTCAGTCTGAGGGTCAGGAAGATCATCGACTTCCCACTCCTCACCAACAGGTTTTAGACCATCAAATACATAATCAGTTGAGATGTAAACTAAGGTTGCATTATGCGCAGCAGTTGCCTTGGCAATATTTTCTGTTCCCGTTACATTGATGGCGTAGTCAAGTGCTTTACCCTCATCTTCAGCCTTATCAACTGCTGTGTAGGCAGCACAGTGATAGACTAAAGTTGGCTTTACCTCATCGAAAACTTGATTAACTTGTTTGGCATTTGTAATATCAAGTTCAGCTACATCAGTTGCCACATAGTCTTCACCACGCTCATCTAATAAATAGCGTAATTCAGTACCTAATTGACCGCTCGCCCCAGTAATTAAAATCATTTAAGCACCTCTTGTGATTTAGCGTAGTTGGCTTCAACAGCTGCTTTTTCAGCTTGCCACCATGCTGCATTATCTGAATACCAGTTGATCGTTTCTTTCAATCCAGATTCAAAGTCAGTATGCTTCGGCGTCCACCCAAGCTCTGTACGTAGTTTCGTATTATCGATAGCATAACGCAAATCATGACCTGCACGGTCTGTAACACGATCATAGGCCGTCGCATCTTGACCCATTTCTGTTAGAATTTCTTCTAATACTTCTTTATTGTTCTTCTCTCCATCAGCACCAATCAAGTACGTTTCACCGATTTGTCCTTTTGTAAGAATTGCCCATACACCTGATGAGTGGTCTTCCGTGTGAATCCAGTCACGAACGTTTTTACCGTCGCCGTATAATTTTGGCCGACTTCCTGACAAAATATTGGTAATCTGACGTGGAATAAATTTCTCGATATGTTGGTATGGGCCATAGTTATTTGAACAGTTGGAGATGGTTGCTTTAAGACCAAATGAACGTACCCAAGCACGAACAATCAAGTCACTCGCAGCTTTAGTCGACGAGTATGGCGAACTTGGATTATAAGGCGTACGATCTGTAAATTTTTCGCCCTCACCTTCGCCATGACCTGGTAAATCTTCACGATAGGGTAAATCACCATAGACTTCATCTGTAGAGACATGATGAAAACGCAAATCATGTTTCCGCGCTGCTTGAATCAACGTATAGGTACCAATGAAATTGGTATGAATAAACTCATCTTGCGATTTCAAGGAGTTATCATTATGTGATTCTGCAGCATAATGGATGATTGCATCCACTTTTGCAGCTAACTCATCAACAAGCTTAGCATCAGCGATGTCACCAACGACAAGTTCTACACGATCGCCTAGGATATCTGAAATATTTGCTTTGTTTCCTGCATATGTTAATTTATCTAGGACGATAATTTTTTCAATCTCTGGGTGGTTATTATAAACATAATGAACAAAATTTGAGCCGATAAACCCTGCGCCACCTGTTACAATTATTTTTTTTAATTCAGTCATATATTCCTCTTTTATTATTTAATGACGATCCTTAATCAGCATCAACCATATAGTTTACAGTGAATCTGCACTTAATGGCTTGACATCACTAAGCAAGGGATGATTCATATCTGCTTCACTTACTTCTGCATTAGCAACATCTTCCCATTTGATCCCTAAGGCAGGGTCAGCATAATTAACAAAGGCATACTTTGGTTTTAACTCAAGTGCCCAATAATCATTTACAAGGTAGCTATAAGACACAAACTCACTCAAAACTTGGAAGCCATTTGCAACACCACGCGGGACAAATATACCCTTACTAGCGTTAATTTCAGTTTGATAGACATGACCAAAACTAGCACCTTCTCGCAAATCAACCCATGCACCAAGTACACGACCATTATCTGCTACAGAAATATATTTATCCCAAGGCTCCGCATGTAACCCACGTAAAACGTCTTTTCTCGAAAACGAAACATTATTCTGCAATTTACCTTCTGCAAAAAAAGAGGTCGGAAACCCTAGAGGCATCATTTTTTCTTTTTGAAAGTTCTCTTTAAACCAGCCACGATTGTCTCCATGAACAGGAATGTCAAACTCCAACATGCCAGGAATTTCAGAAATCTCTCGTACCGCTAATGTCTTACCAAAAAAATCTTCACTCATTTTAAACGTCAGCCTCCACAAGTCTTAGTAAATATTGACCATATTCATTTTTCTTAAGTGCTTGCGCAAGTTCAATCACTTGCTCACGTGTGATATAGCCCATACGGTAGGCAATTTCTTCTAAATTAGCTACTTGTACATTTTGCATACGTTGTACAGTTTCTATATATTGTGCTGCTTCAAGTAATGACTCATGCGTACCAGTATCTAGCCATGCAAAGCCACGACCCATCACCTCAACATCTAAATCCCCACGTTTAAGATAGGCGTCATTTACATCTGTTATCTCCAGTTCACCACGAGACGATGGTTGGATAGACTTAGCAATTTCGACCACATCATTATCATAGAAGTACAATCCTGTAATTGCATAGTTTGATTTTGGATGCTCAGGTTTCTCTTCTACTGATACTGCACGCATGTTTTCATCAAATTCAACAACACCAAAACGTTCTGGATCCTTCACTTGATAGCCAAAAACTGTCGCACCTGTATCTTTAGCTGCAGCACGAGCTAACATACTAGACATACCAGGACCATAGTAAATATTGTCCCCAAGAATCAAGGCAACATTATCGTCACCGATGAAGTCCGCACCGATAATAAATGCTTGCGCCAAACCATCTGGGCTTGGTTGAACAGCGTAGCTAAGTGAAATACCAAACTCGCTACCATCTCCCAGTAATTCTTCAAAACGTGGTACATCTTGTGGCGTCGAAATAATCAAAATTTCTTTAATACCTGCTAACATTAAAGTTGAAAGCGGATAATAAATCATTGGTTTATCATAGATTGGCATCAATTGTTTGCTTGCTGCACGCGTTAGTGGATATAAACGTGTTCCTGAACCGCCTGCTAATATAATACCTTTTGTCATGATGAGTTCTCTTTTCTATTTTATCTTTAACTATAGCGATAAACCGCTAACGATAGTTAACCTCTTATTGTCTAGTATCCAAAATATCAATCATCTAATTATATCATATTTACGATTATATGTGCTACCTACGTTATAATCCTGCTAAAACGCTAGATACCCAAGTATTTCTACGAAACAAAAAAAGACAAAGTCTTATAGGCTTTGTCTTCAATCTTAAACTTGCTAGATAGCAAGCCTATATTTTTAACGATAATCAGGAGTTGGCTTTGTATTATAGTAAACATTTGAAATTCGTTCTGAAGCTCCAGGTTCTACTTCATCTAGAGCAACTGAGATTTCTTCAAATGATGCTGCATAATTACGATCTCTCTCAAATAATTGATAGGCCCGCGCAATACTCTTAGCAATTCGTTCATTTGTTGTCTTATAACGATTACCATATTGCATCAAATCTTCAGCTAAGCGCGCTTTATCAACCATCTCATCTGTTGCATCTTTCAGGTTTGCAACATCCTCTGTTGCAACATCAACTAGATGATTAACACCATCAATATTGACCTTGACCTTATTTAACTCTTTAAATAAGGTTTGTACCCGCTCAGATGTGGCAAAAAACTTATCTAGATAGGCTTGAGGTAAACCAGGTAAGTTACGTTTTTCAACATACCGTTTTAAGATACGTACCTCTCTATCAAAGGTATCAGCCACATCTTGTGCAGCCTTTTCTTGTTTTCGTAAATTCTGCAAATCGCTACTAATTTTAACTTGATTTTTTTCAATATCATCAAGCGTAGAAACAATAATGTCTACTTCTTTACCAAGTAAACTATAGGGCTGTGCATTCTCTTTTATCACATCAAGAATTTCACTTACGCCAGAATCAAGCGTCTCAAGTTCTTCTTGGAAGCCTCTGACTAAGCCCATCTCATTACCTGTTAAAATATAATTCTGTGAGACATGGTCAATCTCAAGTAATAGATTTTTATTATTAGTACGTGTATGTGCCAGATAATCTTTTATAATCGCTGTATTATTGGCAACATCTCGTCGTGCTTTATACTCGTCTGAGAAAATCTCATAAAGACCATCTAAATTAAGCTTCATTTTTTCCAACTGAGCGTCTGCACGATCTAGTTCGAAATTTTCCAGAAAAATCATAGCTTGTGCTAAATCATCACTAATTTCTTGCAATCTATCATCAACTTTGGCTGAATCCGGCAATTTCAAATCTTGCTCTTTGAATGCCTCATAGCCTTCAGTTAACTCTTCAAGTTGTGCAGGATATGTTTGTGTTAACTCTTCAACAAGAGCTGGGATACGATCCGCAATTGCACCTAGAGCGATCGTATGCTCTTCAGCTGTTTCTAAAACTTCAGATGCCTCTATCGGATCCCCTGTAGAATTCAAATCAACAAACTGCGTAAACTCAGTTTCTATATTCTTTAGTTGCACTTGAAGTTCCGTGATCGCAACACCGTATTTCCCAGCATTATCAGCAATTTCTGAACGTAAGGTATCATATAAGTCTAGAGAATCTTGGATTTTAGAAGAATTAATCGTTTCTTGCTTGGTTAATTCAGATATGCCCTCTCGAATAGACTGCACATCTTCTTCCATTAGTTTGATTTGTCCTTCTGAGGCATCAACTGATGCACGCGCTCTGATAAACCTAAAAGAATCATTCAACTGTTCAGCTTCAAAAATATGATTTTCCAAATCAGCAAATGAATTAGCTGATAAATCAATCCATTTTTGATTCCACTCTCTAAAAATTGTCTGGCTTTGTCCCACAAGATGTAATTTTTTGACAGCGTCAACTTCTTCTTGAACAGGTAAATCAAATAAATCTTCCTTGCGCTTTTCAAGAGCAAGAATGCGATTTTCTGTTTGCTTACGCAGCACCATCGCTATAGCATAGAATATAACGACTACTGCTAGCAATATGATTATTGCAATTATAATACTTTTAGGCATTCTTTTTTACTCTCCATCACTGATCTGTTAATATATTTAAACCATCTATTCAAATTATAAATTCCGTGTTTCATTATACCATATTTACACAGAAAAAGACACAGAAAGTTAACTCCCCGTGTCTTTTTTACCTATTTCTCAAAGATTATTTTTCTAAGGCAGCAGCCATTGTCGCTTGAACTTCAGCTTCAAAGTTATTTGCTGCTTTTTCAATACCTTCGCCAACTTCAAAACGTGCAAATGCAACAACAGTTGCGTTAACAGAAGCCAGGTATTGCTCAACAGTTTTGCTATCATCCATCACATAAAGTTGTGCTAACAATGTGTAAGCTTGGTCAACTTTTGTGTTATCAAGCATGAAACGTTCCATTTTACCTGGAATAATTTTATCCCAGATTTTTTCAGGTTTACCTTCAGCAGCTAATTCAGCTTTAATAGCCACTTCTGCTGCTGCAACGATTTCATCTGTAAGTTGTGCTTTAGAGCCGTAAGTTAAGAAAGGCAAAGCTGGTTTGTCAACCATTGCGCGGCTTTCGTTGTCCAACTCAATCACGTGGTTAAGTTGCGCCAACTCATCTTTAACGAATTGTTCTTCTAATTCAGTGTATGAAAGCACAACTGGTTTCATTGCTGCAATATGCATTGATACTTGTTTAGCAAGTGCATCGTCAGCACCATCAACAACTGTGATAACACCGATACGTCCGCCATTATGTTGGTAAGCACCAAAATGTTGGGCATCTGTTTTTTCAATCAAAGCAAAACGACGGAAAGAAATTTTTTCTCCGATAGTTGAAGTTGCTTCAACGTAAGCTTCTGATAAAGTTTTACCAGATGCCATTTGAATCGCAAGTGCAGCATCGTTATCAGCTGGTTTGTTTTTAGCAATCAATTCTGCTGATTCATTAACTAAAGCAACAAACTGTTCATTTTTAGCAACAAAGTCTGTTTCTGAGTTAACTTCAACAAGTGCTGCAAAGTTACCATCAACATAAACACCAGTTAAGCCTTCTGCTGCAATACGGTCAACTTTTTTAGCTGCTTTAGCCATCCCTTTTTCACGGAGTAATTCAGTTGCTTTTTCGATGTTACCATCAGTTTCTACTAATGCTTTTTTAGCGTCCATAACGCCAGCACCAGTTTTTTCACGTAATTCTTTTACTTGAGCTGCAGTAATTGCCATTTTATTTTCTCCTTTTTGATGTGCTTATGATACTTAATTTTTTATGAAAAAGAGGGCTGAGGCGTAGGCCCCGCCCTCTTTCAATTTTATTGGTCATTTGAGTTGACTCGCTAACGCTTGCCAACTCAATTCAAAAGAAGCTTAGGCTTCTTTTTTTGTCGTAACACGACGTGTTACTGATTGGTTAATTCAAAAGAAGCTTAGGCTTCTTTTTTGTCGTAACACGACGCGTTACTGATTGGTCAATTCAAAAGAAGCTTAGGCTTCTTTTGAACCTTCCACAACTTCTACCAATTCTTCGATTGATTCAGCTGATGCTGCTTCAGATACGTTTGCATCTTCAGCTTCAACAGCGTCTTCGCCTTGATGACCTTCGATAATAGCATCTGCCATTTTACCAGTGATCAATTTAACCGCACGAATTGCATCGTCATTTGCAGGGATGATAACATCAATTGGATCAGGATCCGCATTTGTATCAACCATTGCAACGATTGGAATGTTTAATTTAGTTGCTTCTTGAACTGCAATTTGCTCTTTATGTGGATCCACGATGTAGATAACATCTGGGATACGAGGCATATCAGCAATACCGCCCAAGAATTTTTCAAGACGATCGCGTTGTTTGTTTAAAAGTACAACTTCTTTTTTAGGAAGCACGTCAAAAGTACCGTCTTCTTCCATTTTGTTGATTTCTTTCAAACGTGCGATACGTTTTTGAATCGTACCCCAGTTAGTCAAAGTACCACCCAACCAACGGTGGTTGATGTAGTATTGACCAGCACGAAGTGCTTCTTCTTTAACAGCTTCAGCAGCTTGTTTTTTTGTACCTACAAAAAGAACAATAGCGCCGTTTGCAGCTGCGTCGCGTACGTAGTTGTATGCATCGTCAGCAAGTTTTACTGTTTTTTGTAAATCGATAACGTGAATACCGTTACGTTCTGTAAAGATGAACGGTTTCATTTTTGGGTTCCAACGGCGTGTTTGGTGACCGAAGTGAACACCCGCTTCGAGTAGTTGTTTCATTGAAATGACTGCCATGAGCTAGTCTCCTTTTAAAATTGTTTTTTCCTCTTTCAAACATCACCTATCACCGCAACTATCGCTAGCACAACGATGATATCCGTTCAAAATGTGGTTTAGATTGCGTAAAATTTTACTGCAACCATTTAATTATACACGACTTTAGCGTGTTTTACAAGTCTTATTTGGTAATAAACAAGCATAAAGCAACCTTTTTGTCCACCTCATTAACCCAAAAATCCCTTGACTGTCATCATACTTGCTACTGCCGAAAGTTCAGCAAGCATCGTTTCCTGGACTTGTTTGGCAGGCATCAGCTCGTCATTTACTATCAAGTCCCTTGTAGCCGTCGCATCTGTTATGACGATTGGTGCATAGCCTAACTTTTCCGCAACTGGTGTTGTTGCACGGACACACATATGTGTCATCATACCACAAATGACAAGTTGTTCAACACCATTTTGTTCTAAATGATGCTGCAAGGGTGTGCCTTGAAAACTGTTTGGAAATTGCTTTTCTACAATTATTGAGCTAGCACCATACTTTAACTGCGGATGCAAGTCAGCACCTACTGTTCCTACTTCAAAAAAATCTGCATTTGGTTCATATTTGATATGTTGGATATAAATGATTGGTATTTTTGCTGCAAGAAACTGTGCTTCCAACGCATTAACTTTCAGTAAAGCCTCATCAGCGCCAGTTAATGTCATTTTCCCGCCAGTAAAATAATCATTTTGTACATCAATCACTAAAAGTCCTTGTTTCATCTCTATACCTCTTCTCTATAAAATAAAGTATAATTGTTTTATAATAGATAGTAAATGCTTTCGCGAAAGAGGTTTTAGTAGACTTCTTTCACGATGAAAGGAATCATATTGGACAACATCGATCACCAAATATTAGCCTATTTGAAATCAAATGCTAAACTAACAAACAAAGACATTGGGCAACTGATTCATATGACAGGGCAGGCCGTAGGTATCAGAATTAATAAATTGATTGATGCTGGACACATTCAAAACTACACCATCTCAATTCAGTATGATCACAAACAATTTATCCGCGTTTTCATGGATAATAACCAGTATGACACCTTTGAAGCCGCAGTAAATGCCTATCCCGAAGTGGCCGACTTTTATAAAGTGTCAGGACAAGCCTGTTATATGATTGTTGGCCACTTTTCTCATGAAAAACTAGCCCAATTTATTACGACAATCTCAAGATGGGGACGTTACAGCATTGAAACTGTCCTTGACAACAGAAAAAAAGATAGGCAATAGTCTATCTTATAAGTCATGCCCACCGTAAACACCATTCAAGTCAAACAATAAATCAATGATACTTTTGTGATAAGGAATAAATTCGCCGCTTAAAATTAAGGCTTGAACCGCTTCACGTGTTGCCCATTTTACCGCCTGGACTTCAGATGGTTGCAGTGTTAATTCTGATAGCGCTATATCTTGATAGAGGATATAGTAGTCATCAAACCCTTCATCAAAATTCAGGGTAAAAAAAGGTCTCATCTCAGAAAAATCATGATGTACCCCAATTTCTTCTTGTGTCTCACGTGCAATCGCTTCTTGACTCGTTTCACCAGCAACAGCACTTCCGCCGGCTGAGATATCCCACATATTAGGCCACCCCTCTTTAAAAGGCTGACGTTGCTGAATCAATAACTGATTATCCGAATTTAAAATACTCAAATTAACGACCATTCGGAACTCACCAGCACTCAGTTTTGTCCCCCGTTCAGCTGTTCTACCCGTAAGTCGACGCTCTTGATCATAAATATCAAATGATTCCATGCTTATCTCCTCCACAACATATCATACGTCAAGTGGGCATAAATGACAAGTAAAAATCTAAGTCGTCTGACATACCTAGCAAATTTACTAGACATATCAGGGAAGATTAAACTAGCTGATCTCTACTTGTATGTTTTGTCAGATGACTTATTTATAACGTAAAAAACCGCACATCTGTACGGTTTTTCTTGAATTATTTAACCTTTGTAGTCGTAAGCAATTTCGATAATTGCTTTCAATTCAGAAATTAAAGGTTGTTTTGGATTTGCAGTTGTACATTGGTCTTCATATGCTTTTTCAGCAAGATGATCAATTTCTGCTACCATTTGTTTCTTAGTCAAGCCTTGTGATTGCCAGTTCATTTCGATGCCAGTCGCAATACCAAGTTTATAAACTGCACTTGCAAGTGCTTCAACAAGTTCTGCGGTCGTATTACCTTTGAGTCCTAAGAATCGTGCGATATCAGCATAGTCTGTATCTGCACGGAAGAAGTCATATTTAGGGAACATGGCATGTTTTTGAGGATCTTTGGCATTGTAACGGATAACG
Source organism: Pseudolactococcus piscium (assembly GCF_002441695.1). Taxonomy (GTDB): domain Bacteria; phylum Bacillota; class Bacilli; order Lactobacillales; family Streptococcaceae; genus Pseudolactococcus; species Pseudolactococcus piscium. The sequence goes on along the minus strand of NZ_JXJW01000006.1, from coordinate 4,702 downwards.
TGCGGTAATAAAATCGCATTCGTACGTCCGTGAGGCACACCCCAAGCGCCGCCCACTTTATGGGCGATTGAGTGAGAAATACCGAGGAAGGCATTTGCGAAGGCCATACCAGCCATCGTAGAGGCATTATGCATCTTCTCACGAGATTCAGCGTCACCAGTTTTTACTGATTTTTCAAGATATTCAAAGACGATTTTGATAGCTTGTAATGACAAACCACGCGTATAATCTGATGCCATAACTGACACGTATGACTCGATCGCATGTGTTAACACATCCATCCCTGTATCAGCTGTTACGCTTGCAGGAACTGACATCACAAGTTGTGGGTCAATAATTGCCACATCTGGTGTCAAGGCATAATCAGCTAAAGGATATTTAGTATGATCATCTGAGTCAGTGATTACTGCGAAAGGTGTCACTTCTGAACCTGTTCCTGATGTTGTTGGGATACAGATGAATTTTGCCTTCTCAGCATATTCAATCTTATAAGCACGTTTACGAATATCAAGGAATTTTTGTTTCGCACCAAAGAAACTTGTATCTGGGTGTTCAAAGAACATCCACATCCCTTTAGCAGCATCCATAGCTGAACCACCACCCAATGCAATGACAACATCTGGTTGGAAGCTATTGAACATTTCTAATCCCTTATAGACTGTATTTGTAGATGGGTTAGGTTCAACATCTGAAAATACTTCAATGCTTGGATCATTTGGGTTTTTCTCAAGTTGTTTACGGATAAGATCAGCATAACCAAATTGGACCATACCTGGGTCACAAACAAGCATGACGCGTTCCGCTTTAATTTGTTGCAAGTAAGTAATCGAATTCTTTTCAAAGTAAACTTTTGGTGGTAATCTGAACCATTGCATATTATTTCTCCGTTTAGCAAGTGTCTTAACATTAATCAAGTCAACTGCTGATACATTGTGTGATACTGAGTTATGTCCATATGACCCACAACCTAGTGTCAATGATGGCAACATTTCATTGTAGATATTACCGATACCACCCTCAGCAGCAGGTGTATTGACAAGAATACGACATGCTTTCATGCGGATACCAAATTCAATTTGGAGTGCTTCATCCTCAGTATGGATAACTGCTGTATGGCCTAGACCACCAAGATCAAGCATGGCTTCACATAAATCAAGACCTTCCTCAGTCGAGTTAGCTTTGATCATTGCTAATACTGGTGACAATTTTTCACGTGATAAAGGATAATCTGGTCCAACACCGGCAATTTCAGCAATCAATAGCTTCGTTTCAGCTGGTACTTTGATGCCTGCTAATTCGGCAATATGTTTGGCAGAGAACCCAACAATTTTCGGATTAACCGCATGACCATCAGGTAACATAACAGTTGCTTCGAGTTTAGCTAATTCTGCTTTTGAAGAAACGATATAGGCATTATGAGCTAAGAACTCATCTTTAACTTCATTGAAGACTTCATTGTCAACAATAATTGCTTGCTCAGACGCACAAATCATCCCGTTATCAAATGTTTTTGAAAGGAACAAGTCATTTACCGCACGTTTGATTTTGGCTTCTCTAGTAATGTAAGCAGGTGTGTTACCTGGACCTACACCAAGTGCTGGTTTACCAGTAGAGTAAGCAGATTTAACCATAGCTGATCCACCAGTTGCAAGTACTGTTGCAATCGTTGGGTGGTTCATCAAGAGACCAGTTGCTTCAATAGAGGGTTTTGTAACCCACTGTACACAGTTTTCAGGTGCACCAGCCGCTACTGCCGCATCAAGCACGATTTGTGCTGCTGCTGAAGAAGATTTTTGAGCAGAAGGGTGAAAAGCAAAGATGATTGGGTTACGTGTTTTAATGGCAATCATTGCTTTAAAAATTGTTGTAGACGTTGGGTTCGTTGTTGGCGTCACACCACAGATAACACCGACGGGTTCTGCAATCTCAATGATACCAGCTTCTTTATCTTCGTTGATAACACCAACAGTTTTATTATCTTTAATTGCATTCCAGATATACTCTGATGCATACATATTTTTGATTGCTTTATCTTCATAGATACCGCGCCCAGTTTCTTCGACTGCTAATTTTGCAAGTGGCATATGTTTATCAAGGGCAGCCATACTCATTTCATGAACAATATGGTCAATCTGTTCTTGATTTAATTTTTCAAGTCCTTTAAGTGCTTGGGCACCTTTGGCAGCCAGTTCATCAATCATGCCAGCAACGTCAAATGTTTCAGTTTTATCTACAGTTTTAGTAGCCATCTTTTTTTCTCCTTAAAAATGGTAAGAGTGATAAGTTTTTTCAAGTTAGTGAATTCACTAACTTGTCTTTATGAACTTATTATACCATTTTGAAAACGTTTGTAAAGCGAAAAAGTGGATAAAAATAACGTATTTTTATCCACTTTGTGAAATTAATCACTTTTCAGTTACAGAAGGCAGATTTTAAAAGAAAGCTAATTCACAAAGTAAATAAAAAAAAATGAACAAATGTTGATATTTGTTCATAAGCCTTAACTTTAATTTTTTTCCAAGTAATTAATTGCGTCTTGTACTGTCTTTATTGGCACAATCTTCATTTTAGTTTTCAATTTTTTTGCAGCATCAAGTGCCTCTTGATAATTTGTTTTGATATGTTTATCGTATTTTTTCATTTCCGGCGTAATCTGATCATCTGGTGCTAAAAATACCTTCGCGCCATTTTGATTGGCGCTCGCCACTTTTTTATCGATACCACCAATTCGACCTACGATGCCATTTGCCTCGATAGTACCTGTACCAGCTATATCCTTACCATGAGTCAAATCCTTGCCCGTTAACTGAGAATAGATTTCAAGTGTAAACATCATCCCAGCAGATGGTCCGCCTATCCCCCCAGCATTTATCGTGACAGCAGGCGTACTAGAAACAACGGTATGATCGACTAATGTAATCCCAATACCGGCTTTGCCATCAGTTAATTTAATCGTTTTACCATCCGCTGATTTATTTCTTCCCTGATCATTGGTATATTGAACAGAGATAGGTGCACCAACTTTTAAAGACTTGATATATGACATTAATTCTTGAGAAGATTTAAAGTTTTTTCCATCAACACCACTAACAGTATCAGCTACCTGTAGCACATTTTTAAAAGACGATGTCTGCATCACGTCTAAAACGTAAACCCCTTTATAAGTTAAGTCAAAAGGTTTATTAGCCAGTTTAAATGCTTCATAAATAGCCGCATTTTGTGCGCTTTCCATATAAAAAGCATTCATCCGATTATAATCACTATCAGATTGATTGCCCATCATGTCCTTCTTACTGTAAACATCTGTGAAATCAGTTGCTGCAGCGTAGATCAAACCTGCTCCGGTTGCCTGCATCATAGATACTGTTGTCAAATTTAACGACCCTTTGCCAACGACAGAAGCCTGATCAACCTTAACCATGGAGCCAACATTTTCAGTAGTTCCTGGCATTTCAATATAATAAGGTAATGGGAATACGATACCGATGATTAGCAAGATCGTTAAAAAAAGGATAACTAACCATCTTTTTTTAATAAAAGACTGTTTATTTTTTTTCAATTTTACGCTCCAATTCTTTTATAACTAAACCTGGTACCCATTTTGAAATATCAGCTCCAAATTGAGCCAATTCCTTGATACGTGTACTATTAATATATTGTAAATTAGGATCGGCAAGCAATATAACAGTTTCAATACCACTCATCTGTTGATTAAAATAAACCATCTCTGATTCATAGGCTAAATCTTGCGCATTTCTCACGCTTCGAACTAAGGCAGTTACCTGTAGTTTTTCGGCAACCTTAACCGTTAAATCTGATTCATGAACGATTACTTGAACATGATCAAAATCAAGCAATAGGTTTTCCAACATGACTTTTCGTTCAATAGTCGAAAACAAAGGATTTTTTTTATCATTGTTAAATATACCCACATAAAGTGTATCGAATAATTTAGCAGCCCGATAAATAATATCCAAATGACCATTTGTCACAGTATCAAAGGTACCAGTATATAGGCCAATTTTTTTAGTCATGATCACCTCTTTCATAAATCGTTACTTTAGAGATACCATAGCGTTTTTGCTTTACTATCTCAAACTCTCCTATACTATCAGGTAGTACGACTGACTCGTCAGTTTCACATACAATAATCACTCGGTCACTCAATAATTGTAGACTATCCAAACTGCTGATATCATTTTCTACAGTTTCTTTAGCATAGGGAGGGTCTAAAAACACAAGATCAAATGGTCCAGACAATTGGTTTAACGAGCGTTTGGCATCCATTTTTAATAAACTAAATTTATTTAATTCCTTGGTCATCTCTATATTATCTAAAATAATAGCCTGTGCTTTTCGATCTGTTTCAACTAAAATAGCAGAAGACATCCCTCTAGAAATAGCCTCTATCGCCAACCCACCACTACCAGCATATAAGTCAAGCACCCGGCCACCTTCAAAAAAAGGGCCAATCATAGAAAACATCGCAGCTCTAACCTTATCGCCTGTTGGCCGCGTTAGTTTCCCATCAAGTGTTTTTAAATTTCTGCCACCATAATTGCCTGCAACAACTCTCATTGACACTCCTACATTAATTTAATGCTTTATTATAACAAAAAAAGCTATAAAAAGTTAATTGTAAATACAAAAAAACGACTGAATCAGTCGTGAATATCGGGAAGACAGGATTCGAACCTGCGAC
>NZ_JXJW01000059.1 GCF_002441695.1 Pseudolactococcus piscium | reverse complement strand
TGTTTGTTTGGGGAGTTGCAGTCATTTGTGCAGCTGTCCTTGTGGGTGAAAATCTCGCATTTATCGTACTAGTAAGAACTGCTAGTATGTTCTTCTTAACCAACTTAACTCTTGGAACTCTAGCGCTTTCGTTTGGTGCTTTAAGCGGCAAGCGCGCCATTGGTGGTATCCTTATAGGTGTCTATACTTTTTTATCATACTTTATTAACGCGCTTGCTGGTCAGAGTGACATTGTTGAAAAACTCAATTATTTAAGCATTTTTAAATATGCGAATTACATTTCTTTGGCTAATACAGCTATAGAGATACTCAATGTCGCAATCATTTTTGCAATATTGCTGATTTCATTTTGTCTTGGTTATGTCATTTTCTACCGCCGTGATATACAGATGAACTGATATTTAGGTGAGGTCATTCTTTTGATTATCGCTTAAACATTTCCCTTAGTTTAATGCGACTTAAATAAGGACAAAAACTATAAAAATCTCTTCATTTCAGGCCATGTAGATCTCTGTTCTATGTGTCCCCAAAAATGCTGTTTTTGATAAATACACTTTGTTGTCACTTGGCGATTTCATCGTTTCAATGCACGAAACTCCCTTTTAAATCAATCACTTAACCGCTTATCTTGAATTTTCTTTTCTACAATACGATTTACATGGCTAACTCCAGCTACTATTGCTCAAAATAGTCTAAGCGCTTTTAAAGAAGCCGCTTTTTTTGTACCATCAACATTTCGTAATACTCTTAAAGGTTGCATTAACATCATATCATTCATACTAGGAAAGGAATTCGCATTTTCTAGTTCAAAACTTATGGTAAAACTGGAATCTTCAATCTCATTAAATTTACCATTAATTGTTAATACTGTACCAGCACCCTATGGCGTACCATTGCCAATCGTACCAACTTTAATAGTATCCCATTGCCATTGCACATTCTTTA
>NZ_JXJW01000058.1 GCF_002441695.1 Pseudolactococcus piscium | reverse complement strand
ATTTTTTGGAAAACTTTGCAACAGAACCCTTGAGCCCATGTTAGCTGCGACCGTGAGCCCATTGCCAATCGCATTTAGTAAAAGTGAGAGGACAAAATAGTAGAGTACCTCAAAAATCGTGGGTTTGCGCAGCCCATCTTGTGTTTTGATCATAGATATATTATACTATATTTACTAATGTTTTAATAAGGATTAAGGAAAATTAAATATGTATCCCTACCAATATTTCAGTTTGTTCAAAACAGTTGACGATTTAATCAACGTCTATCAGAGTGTCAACGATAAATCAACGGTTGCAGCGATTAAGGCACAGGCTTTAGCTAAGTTTGATATCATTTTACCAGAAAAATTTGATGACTTTGATACTTTTTTAAAGGTGATATTTGATGAAAAATTAACGAAAGCTAGTGCTAAGACTTATTTTGAAGTGCATTTAAAACCGTTAGTTAGCCCTTTCAAAGTCCCGTCAAACAAAGCAGTGGAGAAAGTTTTTCGCAAGGTTAAAAAAATCCAAATTCCCAATTGGTCAAGCTTAGACCTACGAGAAAATACCTATGTCGCATGGCATGATCCAGGTCAGGGACGTAAATTCATCTTATTTTACGATGAACATGATAAACTTCAAGGCACTTTCGGTGAATTTGGTAGCAATGCTATCAAAGGCTTATGTGCCATTTGTCAAGAAATGACAACCATCAGTCTATTTTTAGCAACGACTAAATCGAGTGGTGATGGCACTTATACCAAAAAAGGGAATTATATCTGCCTAGATTCAGATGCATGTAATCAGCATCTCTATGATTTAAGTTCTTTTCATGGTTTTTTAAATGCCCTGAAATAATTCTTAAAGAGTTTTTGTCAAAAATTATGTTAAAATACTAGTATGAATGCTTTTTAGAAACAATCTTGTCCGTGGTCCGAACACATTTTAGGGCACCTCTAATAACTACCAATTA
>NZ_JXJW01000057.1 GCF_002441695.1 Pseudolactococcus piscium | reverse complement strand
TTACCTGTTTCATCATATTTATTCATCAACTTTGTTATAACCATTGTATAACCATTATTTTTTATATCTTGGAGTGAAGTATAGTCTATCTGTGAACTCCATTCGCTTTCAGGCTGTCCTTTAGTCCAGTCAGCTATGATATAAAACGTTGACCAATAAAAACCCGTTTTATCATTTTTGCTTGTCCCCTCAAACCTGATTGCTTTAATATCTGGAAAAAATTTTTTCAATTCTTTCGCAATCTCTGTCTCGAATCCCTCATATCTTAGGTTATTCGCCATTTCAGCCACTCTTTGATTATGCGTTTGTTTCGTCATATATAAGTTCCCTCCGACAATGCCGATAACTAGTAATAAACCAATAGCTATGCTTATCCTTATTTTCTTTCGCTTATTCATTCAATTCTGCCTATTTCTAAATTTATAAAATGGATCCTGAGGATGGTCAAGTTCTACTGTGTCATCTGTAATGGTTTGAGAAACAAGTGTAGACTTTAATGTTGATATGGTGATCTGATCTCCAATTTTCTGTGATGGTTCTGAAGCCTTTGAAAGCTGTTGTTTGATAAAGGAGACATCTAATTCATCTTCATAACCTAAAAAATGAAGTTCCGTTATCTCATTTTCAGCTATCTGAATCGGGGCGTGTGTTACAGTTTTTCCAAAAGGGTGAATAATTCCACCATAACTCGCTAAAACTGTACCGTCTTCTTGTTTTTGAAACCCTCTCGATATGATGATATAAACGTTATCACTTTCTTTTTTACTGATGGCTGTACCAAGTGGTAATAGATTGATTGCTTCCGACATATTAAACCTCTTTCTTTTTTCCAGTTGAATACGTGACTAATACAGGAGTTACTGTTTTACCTGTTTCATCATATTTATTCATCAATTTTGTTATGCCCATTGAATAACCATTAGTTTTAATATCTTGAATAGAAGTATAGTTTATCTGTGAACACCCCTCACTTTCAGGTTGATTTTCTGTCCAATCTGCTGTGATATGAAACGTTGACCAATAAAAACCCGTTTTATCATTTCTGCTTGTCCCCTCAAACCTGATTGCTTTAATATCTGGAAATTCTTTTTTCAATTCTTTCACAATCTCTGTCTCAAATCCCTCATATCTTAGCTTATTCGCCATTTCAGCTACTCTTTGATTCTGCGTTTGTTTCGTCAT
>NZ_JXJW01000056.1 GCF_002441695.1 Pseudolactococcus piscium | reverse complement strand
GATTATGCAGCTAACCGTGCAAGTCGAGAACTGCATAAGTTACTAGAAAATTCTCCGACGATCGCCCATAAGCAAGTAGGTGACCACTATCAAGATATGCCGATTGAAGAGATGAAGATTGGTGACGTTGTGCTTGTTAAGCCAAGTGAACTTGTCCCGATTGATGGTGATATTTTAGAAGGCGCTAGCTGGTTTAATGAAGCGTCTTTAACAGGCGAGTCAGAACCAGTAGCTAAACAAAAAGGAGAAGCTGTTTTATCTGGTAGTATTAATGGTGAAACAGCAGTATTAGTCACAGTCACTCAGCTAGCATCAGACAGTCAATATCAGAAGATCGTGCAGTTGGTTAAGGAAAGTGAAGCAACACCTGCTGAATTTGTCAGACTTGCCGACCGTTATGCGGTACCATTTACCATCATCGCCTTATTGATCGCGGGTGGTGCCTGGATCGTATCTGGTGATATGACGCGTTTTGCTGAGGTATTGGTTGTGGCAAGTCCGTGTCCATTGATTCTTGCAGCTCCGATTGCTTTTGTAGGTGGGATGAGTCGTAGCTCCCGCCATGGTTTGCTAGTTAAGAATGGGACAACGATTGAAAAATTATCTCTAGCTAAGACTGTCGCTTTTGATAAGACGGGGACACTTACGACTGGTATCTTACAAGTTAAGTGTATTCGTCCAGAAAGCGAAGCACTATCAGAAGATGATTTGCTCCAACTGGCTTATTCTTTAGAAATAGCAAGTAATCACATCTTAGCTAAATCACTAGTCAAGCTAGCAGAAAGTAAAGGCATCTCACGTCTTGCTGTTTCCGATTTGACAGAAGAAACAGGGCTAGGCTTAAGTGGTGTGATTAATGGTAACGCATATCGTATTGGCCGTGCCAAATTTGCCAATACCACAGACGAGAAAATAAGTGGTACAGCGGTCAATATTAGTGAGGATGATGTTTTTATCGGTCGGATTTTATTTGAAGATAAAGTGCGTCCTGAATCTAAAGACGTGATTGAAAACCTAAAAGGATTAGCTGTATCACACATCATGATGCTGACTGGCGATAACCTAAAAACGGCTGAAACAGTAGCTGATGAACTGGGCATAACAGAAGTTCATGCACAGTTAATGCCGAGTGAGAAGATCAAGATTTTGAAGGCTTTACCAGAGGTAAATCGCCCGATGGTCATGGTTGGGGATGGGATTAATGATGCACC
>NZ_JXJW01000055.1 GCF_002441695.1 Pseudolactococcus piscium | reverse complement strand
GATTATGCAGCTAACCGTGCAAGTCGAGAGCTGCATAAGTTACTAGAAAATTCTCCAACGATTGCCCATAAGCAAGTAGCCGACCACTATCAAGATACGCCGATTGAAGAGATGAAGATTGGTGACGTTGTGCTTGTTAAACCAAGTGAACTTGTCCCGATTGATGGTGATATTTTAGAGGGGGCTAGCTGGTTTAATGAAGCGTCTTTGACAGGCGAGTCAGAGCCAGTAGCTAAACAAACAGGAGAAGCTGTTTTATCTGGTAGTATTAATGGTGAAACAGCAGTATTAGTCACAGTAACTCAGCTAGCATCAGACAGTCAATATCAGAAGATCGTCCAGTTGGTTAAGGAAAGTGAAGCAACACCCGCTGAATTTGTCAGACTGGCCGATCGATATGCGGTACCATTTACCATCATCGCCTTATTGATCGCGGGTGGTGCCTGGATCGTATCTGGTGATATGACGCGTTTTGCTGAGGTACTGGTTGTTGCAAGTCCGTGTCCATTGATTCTTGCAGCTCCGATCGCTTTTGTAGGTGGCATGAGCCGTAGCTCTCGCCATGGGTTGCTCGTTAAGAATGGGACAACGATTGAAAAATTATCTTTAGCTCAGACTGTCGCCTTTGATAAAACAGGAACGCTTACGACTGGTATCTTACAAGTTAAGTGTATTCGTCCAGAAAGCGAAACGCTATCAGAAGATGACTTGCTCCAACTTGCTTATTCTTTAGAAATAGCAAGTAATCATATCTTAGCTAAATCACTAGTCAAACTAGCAGAAAGTAAAGGCATCTCGCGTCTTGCTGTTTCCGACTTGACAGAAGAAACAGGTCTAGGCTTAAGTGGTGTGATTAATGGCAAAGCATATCGCATTGGCCGTGCCAATTTTGCCAATACCAAAGACGAGAAAATAAGTGGTACAGCGGTCAATATGAGTGAGAATGATGTCTTTATCGGTCGGATTTTATTTGAAGATAAAGCGCGTGCTGAATCTAAAGACGTGATTGAAAACCTAAAAGGATTAGCTGTTTCACACATCATGATGCTGACTGGCGATAACCTCAAAACGGCTGAAACAGTAGCAGATGAGCTGGGCATAACAGAAGTCCACGCACAGTTAATGCCGAGTGAGAAAATCGAGATTTTGAAGGCTCTACCAGAGGCAAATCGGCCGATGGTCATGGTTGGTGATGGGATCAATGATGCACCAGCGCTTGCGCTTTCAGATGTTGGGATTGCACTGGGTGCAAGTGGTGCAACTGTAGCCAGTGA
>NZ_JXJW01000054.1 GCF_002441695.1 Pseudolactococcus piscium | reverse complement strand
CTATAGCGTACAGTATTGCCAATGCTTGTTGAATGTTTTAAGCAATATTGTTAAAAATTTGACAAACAGAAGAGACTTCACTGTATGTGAATGTGAGGCTTTTTTGAAAAAAATGGAATAAGATGACAGTTGGATATCAAAACTTTTGATTACATCAATTGGTGGAATAATATTGGGTTACACAAGACTTTCTAAAATTCGATATCTGGTGAACTCATGAAATCCCCTTGTTTTTTCTGTCTAGTTTAGTGTTGACGATTCAAAGTTATAAAAGAAAGTTTGATGTTAAATAAGACACTAGAACATACTGTCACTTTATCAGTTATTTAGAGTCAATTATAACGTAAAATTGGGTTTAAAGAAACTTTGCAGCATAATCTGAAGGAGTGTACAATGAAAAAAATCAAGAAAATAATTAAAATATTTGTTATAGGTCTAGTTTGTTTATTTATATCGGTGCTAATTATTGGCTTTTTAAATCCTGTTTGGGAAACAACTGATGCCATTGCTTTTGTAAAGTCTGGCTTAGATGCTTCTACAAAAGGTGATACAAAAAAATTTGCTGAACTTTCGAATATAAATGAAAAAGACTTAAAATCAGGGTTTGATGAAAGCCTAAACGACTTAACACAAAGTTTTGATACCATCAAATCAGAAAAATATAATAAATATTTTTCAAAAAAAAATGTATCCGATCTCTTAAAAATATCTAAATACAGAGTTGAATCTGCAAAAGAAACTAAGGGTGGTTTCAAAGTAAAGGTAATAGTTTCCCCTTTTATCGGATTTAAACATATAGAAACTGAATTAGAAAACAAACTGACGTTCGAAAATGTACGAAATCAGGGTGTTGATCCTGAAAACGCAGAAGAGGTGATAGCATTTACCTACAGTGAAATGATTGATCTTATGATAGAAAACATTAAAAATCCTAGCTATGGAGCTGATAAAGAAATGAATATACGGGTAAATGGAAACAATGGGGACTATATTATATCAGACTTAGATATGAAAGAGTGTATCAGAGCTTTAGCTGACCTCCCAAATTAGGAACGTGTTTGAAAAATTTGATAAATCGGAACAACATGGACATTTGAGTATACCTATGAGGTCTTAGGGAATGTCTCTAGTATCAGTGATGAAAATGGTGAAAAAAAGCTATGGGTATGATGCTAACAAGAATTTAATTCTCTATACAGATACCAAAGGTAGTCAAACTGCTATGAAATATGACCCATTGGCACAATTTGGCGAAAAAGTTATTTTACAAAAGTTAAGAGGTGATTTAAATGAAGCATAAAG
>NZ_JXJW01000053.1 GCF_002441695.1 Pseudolactococcus piscium | reverse complement strand
GTTTTTGTCTATCTACTCAACACAGTTGATAATTGGACTAATGTCAAATAAATAGACACAAATTAGTGTGATTTATTCGCAAAGTATTGTTTATCATTTTCATTAGGAGTTAAAAAATTATTAGCTGAATGTGGATTGTAGTTATTATAAAACCCTTCAATATATTCAAAGCAAGATAATTTCACTTCTTGAATGTTATGAAATTCCCTTCTATTTGCTTCTCTGTGCTTAAAGTATTTGAAAAAGACTTCTGTTACCGAATTATCGTAAGTATAACCAGGCGCTTAATAAGAAGCTAACATATGATTATCATCTAATACTATTCTAAAGCTCTTGGCTTTAAATTGAGAACCTTGATCAGAATGAAATAGTAACGATTCAGTTGGTTTTCTATTTTTTATTGCTATTCCAGTGTATCAATGGCTAGTTGGGCATCAATTTTATTACTAAGTTTCCAGGCAATGACTTTACGTGAAAAAAGATAAAGAATGACACAGAGATAGACGTGTTTCTTATGACCGATTGAAATGTAGGTGAAGTCTGTTGTCCAAACTAGGTTTGGTGCTTTATGATTGAATTGTTGCTTTAAATGATTGCTTGTTTTTGGATGCTGTGAACTTTTCTCATGTTTCCATCTAGGTTTTATCGTTGACATCTTAGGTAGGGACATCGTTTTTAATAGTCTGTAGATTCTACCTTCAGAAATGTTTATGCCATAATCACGCAAGAGTACCCGTTTAAAGCTTCTTGTTCCAAAACGTTTCTTAGATTTAATATGTATGTCGAGCAATAACTTGCGATAAGTCATATTATCAATTTCACGCTTAGATTTTGTCTTTTTAAGGGCTTTATAGTAAGTTGACCGATTAACGTGTAACACGCGACACAGGGTCTGTATCGCGTGTTCGAATCGTAACCTATGGACAGCAGATAATCTTATTTTAAGTTTTGCATGAATATGGCACTTGCTTTTTTTAGTATGAGGTTTTCCTCTTCTAATTGTGCATTGCGCTTCATAAGCTCTTGAATTTGACGAGCAGTTAAAACAGAGTTATCTTCTAGTTTAACTTCGGAGTATTGTTTAATCCATTTATGATTGCAGGACATCAAAATAAAGTGATTCATGCAAGTAATCAAAATAAAGTTTCTAAGGAAGTTAAAACTAAAGTAACAAATGAAACTAAGAAAAACATTGTAAATCAGGATAAGCCAGTATCTGATATTGATATAGTACCTAGTGCTAGTTCAGTACCTGATATTGAGCAATCAGATAGTGTAGCAGAAATTCAAACAGCTGTGACTTCTGATGCGCTTAAACTTGATCAATTTCAATTTTCTTCTGCGACTGTACTTGCTAAAACCCAATACAGTCATACAGAGAATGGA
>NZ_JXJW01000052.1 GCF_002441695.1 Pseudolactococcus piscium | reverse complement strand
CCCGATATTAAAGCAATCAGGTTTGAGGGAACAAGTAAAAATGATAAAACAGGTTTTTATTGGTCAACGTTTTATATCATAGCTGACTGGACTAAAGGACAGCCTGAAAGCGAATGGAGTTCACAGATAGACTATACTTCACTCCAAGATATAAAAACTAATGGTTATACAATGGGGATAACAAAATTGATGAATAAATATGATGAAATAGGTAAAACAGTAACTCCTGTATTAGTCACGTATTCAACTGGAAAAAAGAAAGAGGTTTAATATGTCGGAAGCAATCAGTCTATTACCACTTGGTACAGCCATTAGTATAAAAGAAGATGATAACGTTTATATCGTTATATCGAGAGGGTTTCAAAAACAAGAAGACGGTACAGTTTTAGCGAGTTATGGCGGAATTCTTCACCCTTTTGGAAAAACTGCAACACACGCCCCGATTCATATAGCTGAAAATGAGATAACGGAGCTTCATTTCTTAGGTTATGAAGATGAATTGGATGTCGCCTTTATCAAACAACAGCTTTCAAAGGCTTCAGAACCATCACAGAAAATTGGAGATCAGATCACCATATCAACATCGAAGCCTAGGCTTGTTTCTCAAACCATTTCAGATGACGAAATAAAACTGGAATATCCTCATGATCCGTTTTATAAATTTAGAAATAGGCAGGATTGAATGAATAAGCAAAAGAAAATAAGGATAAGCATAGCTATTTGTTTATTACTAATTATTGGAATTGTCGGAGGAAACTTATATATGACGAAACAAACGCATAATCAAAGAGTAGCTGAAATGGCAAATAACCTAAGATATGAGGGATTTGAAACAGAGATTGTGAAAAAATTAAAGGAAAAATATCCCGATATTAAAGCAATCAGGTTTGAGGGGACAAGCAAAAATGATAAAACGGGTAGTTACTGGTCAACGTTTTATATTATAGCTGACTGGACAACAGGACAACCAGAATCGGAATATTATTCAGATTTTACTGGATATGGCTCTATTCAAGATATTCAGAATAGCGGTTATTCAATGGGCATAACAAAATTGATGGATAAGTATCGCGGGACTGGAAAGACAATAGATTCAGTATTAGTCACGTATTCAACTGGAAAGAAAAAGGAAGTTTAACATGGTAACAGACGAACAACTTAAAGAATTAAATGTACTTGTATATGGAGTTGACTACAATTTCAAGAAAGATGGGAAGCCTTTTGTAGATGTGGGTGAAGGTTTTACAAGAGAGATTGGCAATCAAGACTTTATAGTCCTGTCAACCTCCAACGATGAACAACTAGGGTCTGCCATGTATCGTGAACCATTACCGAATGGCGGTTACAGAGATGTTCCTTACAGCACTAACGATAGTCTTGGCTTTTCAGGGATGGCAGTTGCATCAATTAATAAAGGTGTGGTTGACTATGGGAATGTGACAGTAGTAGCTGCGGCTACCAATCCTGCATCTCCTGCAGATTTACAGGGTGCTGTTCAGAGTATCGTTGGCAACTCTACGCAATACGACGTAGC
>NZ_JXJW01000051.1 GCF_002441695.1 Pseudolactococcus piscium | reverse complement strand
TCAGACTGGAGACAAAAGGCATATTTCGAGATGAAATATGCCTTTTGCTTATGCTATTTAACAATATTAGCTGAAAATCCCCATAATATGACGCCCTCCTATCCCTATTTCTCATGATTTTTGCCAGTTTTTTCATATTTAAGCACGCAAAAGTCAGACCGAGTTTCATGTGCAACTTGTCTCGGCCATTTTCATGTGTATATCTTAAATTATGATGTTCTTTTGCGGTCCCAAATAACCGCTCAATCGTCTCTTTTCGTCGCCGATATGTGGTTTTCCCCCATGTCGTCAAGCGATTTTGCTCAATTTTATCTAGATAAAGCTGCCAAATATGTCTGAATACGGTTTTGCATTGGGTTTGAGAGGTTGTACAGTTTTGTAACATTGGACAGGTTTGACAATTGGCCTTACTTGTTCGGTATTCTTGATAGCCATCCCGTCGAGTCGTTCGGTAAGTGAGCTGTTTACCATTGGGACAGGTGAAGCTGTTCTTTTGATAGTCATAAGAAAACTCACGTTTTCGAAATAGGTCTTTTTTCCCACGTGGACGCGTATAGGGAAATAAGCCCGTCCGACCATCATCTAGCAATCTTTTGGCAATGGCTGGTGTTTTATAGCCAGCATCTGCGACAATCGTATCAATTTTTGGAAACTTTTTTGTTAATTTCGCGTATAAATCGAAGAAAGCACGACTATCATGCACATTCCCACGGTCTGCTGTATAACCAAGTACCCAACCGTTGGTATCACAAGCAACCTGGGCGCAATAAGCAAAAACTTCTTTATGCTCCCCTTTATGAAACCAACCACTATCAGGATCTGTGGTTGAACGCTTACTATTTTTTACCTTTTGTTCTTTTGATTTTTTGAAGGGCTTTTTTTTAGCTTTTGAGCGCACCTCATCAATCTCTTTTTCTAAATTCTCTTGATAAATCAAGGCCTCAACCGCAACCTCTTGATTTTCACTCTGATGCCGATTGGCATGCGCCTTGATATGGGTGCCATCCACATAAATGAGTTTTGGTTCAACCAAGTCAGCTTCAAATGCTTGATTCAGCACTTCATAAAAGATCTCCTCAAACAAGGTTGTATCTTTAAACCGTCGACTATAATTTTTACCAAAGGTCGTAAAATGTGGCACCTTATCTTGAAAATCAAGGCCAAGAAACCAGCGATAAGCCACATTTACCTCGAGTTCTTTAATGGTTTGACGCATACTTTGGATACCAAAAAGATATTGGATGATGGGTATTTTGATGAGGAGTACAGGATCTAGACTAGGCCTACCATGATCAGGACTATACCTGTCTTTTACCAAATCATAGATAAACTCAAAATCGACATATTGATCAATCTGCCGTAAAAGATGGTCTTTGGGCACTAAATCCTCAACAGCGTAGTAGCCCATTTGAGCTCTACCAATCATTGTTTGTTTGTGAAACATAGCTATTCCTCCAGTATGACTGACTTCATAACTTAAGTTTAACAAGAAAAAAGAAAAAATACGAAAATTTAACGTATTTTGTCTTCAGTCTGA
>NZ_JXJW01000050.1 GCF_002441695.1 Pseudolactococcus piscium | reverse complement strand
CTCGTACAGAAAAGAAACATATCCAGCATGCTCGTTACTTTAGCTGTGTTAAAGTTTGACAAGTCTAGTGCTGTTAGTGCGGTACACTCATCAAACATCCTGGTCATGTTAGACACATCTGAAGTATCTAGATTTGTCAATCCGTTTATCTCAGTTAAGTTTTTTAGCGACTTAAATAAATCAGTCGAATTTACAGGTGCTTTAGTTGCGCCTGTAAAGACGATTTTTTTGATTTTATCCCCAGCTATTTTTTTATCATCATTTCTTTTCCAAGGTGCGTTATCAGGCTTATCTAAGTTACCTGGACCAATGGTTAAAATACCAGTAGTACTATCAAAACTCCAGGGTGCATCCCCCCAGAGCAGGGATCCAGTTTCTGCTACGTAGGTGCCTGCATTTAAGTCACCTTTCCCATAGTTGGCCATGAATTTTTGTGTATCATAGGCAGCTGACTGATTGTCTTTTTTAATCCAGTTACCAGTCAGATATTTTCCCTCACGTTTTAGGTCTGATGCAGAAGAAGACGATAGTGGTTTTCTTAAATTGCTGTTTTCACCGACAAATTTAAAGTTATCACCTAATGTTAAACTAACCAGTGATATATCTTTAAACATGCCGCCCATCTGTGATACATTTGACATATCAAGACTTGTTAGATTTAAATTAATAAGCGATGAACTTCCTCTAAACATCCCCCTCATATCATTTACATTTTTCGTATTAAATGATTTTAGGTCTAATGATGTGAGACTCGTACAGAAAAGAAACATATCAAGCATGCTACTTACCTCTTCAGTGTTAAAGTTTGACAAGTCTAATGCTGTTAGTGCGCTACACCCTTCAAACATCCTAGACATGTCCGTCACATCTGAAGTATCTAGATTTGTCAATCCGTTTATCTCAGTTAAGTTTTTTAGCGACTTAAATAATGCGGTCGTCTTGTCAGGTGCTTTAGTGGCGCTTGTAAAGACGATTTTTTTGATTTTGTCCTCAGCTATTTTTTTATCATCATTTCTTTTCCAAGGTGCGTTCTCAGTCTTGTCTAAGTTACCTGGACCAATGGTTAAAATACCAGTAGTACTATCAAAACTCCATGATGCATATCCCCAGAGAAGGGGTTGAATTTTTGCGACATAGGTGCCCGCTTTTAGGTCACCTTTCCCATAGTTCGTCATGAAGCTATCTGGGGCATAGGCAGCTGATTGATTATCTTTTTTAATCCAGTTTCCAGTCAGATAGTTCCCTTCACGTTTTAGGTCTGATGCAGAAGAAGACGATAGTGGTTTTCTTAAATTGCTGTCTTCACCGACAAATTTAAAGTTATCTCCTAATGTTAAACTAACCAGTGTTATATCTTTAAACATCCCGCCCATCTGTGATACGTTTGACGTATCAAGACTTGTTAGATCTAAATTGATAAGCGATGAACTTCCTCTAAACATCCCCCTCATATCATTTACATTTTTCGTATTAAATGATTTTAGGTCTAATGATGTGAGACTCGTACAGAAAAGAAACATATCAAGCATGCTACTTACCTCTTCAGTGTTAAAGTTTGACAAGTCTAATGCTGTTAGTGCGCTACACCCTTCAAACATCCTAGACATGTCCGTCACATCTGAAGTATCTAGATTTGTCAATCCGTTTATCTCAGTTAAGTTTTTTAGCGACTTAAATAATGCGGTCGTCTTGTCAGGTGCTTTAGTGGCGCTTGTAAAGACGATTTTTTTGATTTTGTCCTCAGCTATTTTTTTATCATCATTTCTTTTCCAAGGTGCGTTCTCAGTCTTGTCTAAGTTACCTGGACCAATGGTTAAAATACCAGTAGTACTATCAAAACTCCATGATGCATATCCCCAGAGAAGGGGTTGAATTTTTGCGACATAGGTGCCCGCTTTTAGGTCACCTTTCCCATAGTTCGTCATGAAGCTATCTGGGGCATAGGCAGCTGATTGATTATCTTTTTTAATCCAGTTTCCAGTCAGATAGTTCCCTTCACGTTTTAGGTCTGATGCAGAAGAAGA
>NZ_JXJW01000005.1 GCF_002441695.1 Pseudolactococcus piscium | reverse complement strand
GCATTGTCAGAGGAATCAAATGCAGTATTTGTTAAAGCTGATGAGTTATTAAATATCGCCCAGTATGACATCTATAAAGACGCTGATTGTTTGAAAGCAGCTAATGGGTTTATTGTAACCCAAACCAAGGAATATCGAAATAACAATACTGTAAGAACTGTTTACCTTGGTAAATATCTAGGCAATACATTTCTTGATGAGATGACAGTAGAATAAAAAGGGGAATATTATGACAGAAACAAGCAAGGACAATGGCCAACAATTTACAGGCAACTGGGTTACTGAAACCTATAAACGTGCTGAGATTGAACGTAAGGAGCGAGAGGAGGCGAACCGACAGCAGAGTAAAGAATTCTTTGACAAAATGCGAGATAAAGCGAACGCTGAAGCTGATGAAATAAAAAGACTTACGAAGCAAGTTGCCGAAAGAAATTATAACGAGAATATGTTAAAGCGTGATAAAGAAATTGAATCCGCTAAACAAAAAGCTATGCAACAGATTGAATCTGAATATGAAAGCAAGCACGGAGTCAGCTCCGACAAGACAGACGGAATCAATCAAGCATGGAGCAACTTACTAAAAGGTTTGTAATAAATAAAAATAAAAAATATTTTTTTAAAATTTATTTATATGGTGTAAATATTTTATAGTGAATCTGAATGGGTACGCAAAGTTTTTGGATAAGGGGGCATACCCACCCCTCCCCGTGTGCGCTACGTCGTTCAGCAGTCATTGCACATATTTTCTCGCGCGAGATTTTAAAATGATAAGAGCTAGACTATTGGTAATAGTTTAGTCTTTTTGATCACAAGGATAAACCTTTTAACAGCAATGATTTATAGACTTTCGTAACTCGAATATGCTAATGCTGATCACTTACTTTAGCCCCCCACCTTTACATCTAAAATTGTAATCACTTAAAGGAACGGGTAGGATAGGTGTTTCCAAATTTACGGGAATTTGAAAAAACTTTTTTCTGATATAGAATGGCTTAACAGAGCCTTTTGTAGGCTTTAAAAATCCCCTTGTTGCGTACAAGAGGTGTATAAAAACCCCCTTTTTTCGTAATGTCATATCATATAAGAGAATAATTTTAGAAATACTAGCAAGGTTTTAAAAGATATCTAGGGAAATTTTTGGGGGGTATATGTTTATCTTATTTATAATTTGATTTTTATATTAATTAATAGCAACAAATTATAAAAAAATCGCTTACGAAATATTTTTAATTATGCTATACTGATTTTTGTTTGATAGAAAAGGAGGGCATTATTTTGCCTACAAACAAAAAAGAAGGAATTATTTTTACAGTGATGATGTGCTCACTTATGGTTATTGGTATGAGTGCTTATAATTTATGGGTACATAACAGTTTAGACATTATTGAGTTAGCTATAGGTTTTATACCAGGTTTTATAGTTGCTTTTGTTTTAGATGTTTTTATAGTCGGAGTAGTTGCTAAAAAATTAGCGTTTAAATTACCAATAAATAAAAATAGTAAATTTCAATTGATTATTACAATATCAGCACTAATGGTTATTGGTATGGTCACATTCATGTCTGTTTTTGGTTTAATTATGAATGGTAATATTTCTGATATAACTTTTTCAGATTACTTACAGGCATGGAAAACTAACATTGTAATGGCTTTACCTTTACAGTTATTAATAGTGGGACCAGTTTCAAGACAAGTATTAAGTGTAATTCAAAGACAAAGTAATTTAACGCAAGTATAACTAGTTTTCTAAAACATTATCTAATTTAAGGTAGTGTTTTTTTTATACACTATTTGTATGAAACTTTATAGATCGGCCCCCACCTTAAAAGTTTTACCCTAAATGTAATTTAATGGAACCGGTGGGAGGGGTCAACTCCCAAAATGTATTACGCGCACGTACTACCCCCCTCCCCCTAGTCTTATATTGACTGAAACATCACAACAGCAATGATAGGGTCTTGTATGGTCAGTTTCGGTTTAATGCTATTCAGTAGGTTATACAACCTACAAAAGAACCACAGAAAACCTCAGATATTAATTAGCTTATAACGATTTGCTATAAGCCTCAGATTACTGTATGTAGAGATTTTAGAGGTCTTAAAAAAGAGTATGTGATCTAAGGTCTAACCCGACGTTTTGTCGGTATAGGATAACTTGTCATTTAAGATATATCGTATAAGCTATTTTAAGCACTGTTTTAGCGCTCTAATACAGTTCGCTTATAAAGTATCACAATATGACTTAAATCGTTGCTTAGTACTTAAAATTGCCTTATAAAAGTGTTTTAGTAGTAAAGGTATAGGCGTTAGTTAATACAACTAACAAATGGTATAATTAGGTATGTGAAATCAGTTAGAAAGGTATTAAAATATGTTTGAATTATTTGATATTAGCAAAGAGGAGCAAGACGTTATCTTAAAGCAAGCTAGGCGAGTGTTAAGTGGCTATAGACAGTTAAAAAAAGCTTATACGCTATCAATGCCACAAGCGCATACACAGCATTATAGCGGTGTGTCTACATCAAAAGTAGCACGTACAAGCAATGAAAGCCCTGAGCTGATGAGATACTTAGAATTAGGCGAAAGGGTTGAAAAGATAGAGCAGGCAGTTGAGAGGGTAGACAATAATGAATACTTGAAAAATAAATATATGAAATCAAATGA
Organism: Pseudolactococcus piscium; assembly: GCF_002441695.1. Lineage (GTDB taxonomy): Bacteria > Bacillota > Bacilli > Lactobacillales > Streptococcaceae > Pseudolactococcus > Pseudolactococcus piscium. The sequence goes on along the minus strand of NZ_JXJW01000005.1, from coordinate 122,855 downwards.
ACTAAGTTCATGGCGACTTGTTGAATTATCAGGTTACGGTAAAACGCAATACGGTATACGTTTAAAAGTTATTTTATTTGATTTTGCTGTAGCCTATGGGATTGTAGACTTTTCTAAGTATGATTTTAAAGTTGAAACTGTTAGCGTATCACGCGCGTGATATTCATAAAAATAGGCAGTGTATATGATTTAACTACGTTAATTTACTACGTTTTTTATCATCAATAATGCCTAAAATCCTTGGTATTATAGCGTTTGTGAGCAATCGTTTAACTACGTTCATGCAACCATGCACACTGACAAATACTGACATAAAAAAAGCCGTGTATCATAGACACACAGCACCTTGCCTGACAAAAAATGAGTTACGTTTTAACCATCCTTTTAACCATCCCTTGCTTGAGATCTAATGAGGTCTGTTGAGGTAGTAAAATTTAAGAATGCCTATATACCGCTTTTAGTGCTATCTGTTGCGGTCTGATGAGGTGGTGTGCTATAATATTAGAATGAAAAAGAAATTAGCAATAGACGCAATGGGTGGAGATTTTGCACCAAAATCCGTTGTCGAAGGGTGTCTTTTGGCGCGAGCCGAATTTACAGATACTGAGTTTATTTTATTTGGGGACGAAACTAAGATTCGCCCACTAATAAGCGATATGACAAATATGACGATCGTCCATACGACGGAAAAGATTGACTCAGGTGAGTCTGATCCGGTCAAAGCCATTAGGAGTAAGAAAAAGGCAAGTCTCGTATTAGCTGCAACAGCAGTGAAAAACGGTGAGGCAGATGCCCTCATATCTGCTGGTAATACGGGTGCACTCCTGGCTAGTGGTATTTTTACTGTTGGTCGGATCAAACAAGTTGATCGGCCAGGTTTGATGTCAACGATGCCGACCTTGGATGGTAAAGGCTTTGATATGCTAGATTTGGGAGCTAATGCTGAAAATACAGCACGTCATCTCCATAACTTTGCGGTTCTAGGCTCTTTCTATGCGGCTAATGTGAGAGGTATAGAAAGACCTACTGTCGGTCTGCTAAATAATGGGTCTGAAGCCAGCAAAGGTGCACCTTTGCAAAAAGAAGCCTATGAGTTGCTTGCGGCTGATGAGACGATTAACTTTATCGGTAATGTTGAAGCACGCGAGCTAATGAATGGTGTCGCTGATGTTGTTGTCGTAGATGGCTTTACAGGTAATGCTGTTCTGAAATCAATCGAAGGGACTGCCTCAAGCTTGATGAAGCAGTTAAAAACAGCGATTACTGAGGGTGGGATTTTATCAAAAATCGGGGCCCTTTTGATGAAAAAATCTCTCTATCGTTTAAAAGATTCACTAGATTACGAAAAAGCTGGTGGTGCAGTACTATTTGGTCTAAAAGCACCGGTGATTAAGAGTCATGGGTCATCAAAAGCAGATGCAATCTTTGCAACACTTAAACAAACGCATAAGATGTTAGAAACTGACGTTGTTGGTAAACTAGTACGCCATTATCAGGAGGACAAATAATGACTATCAGTAAAGAAGCGCTTTTTGCTAAGATTAAAGAGAGTTTAGTTAAGACATTAGATCTTGACGCTGAGACGATAACACTTGAGTCAAATGTGGTTGAAGATTTAAATGCAGATTCAATTAGCTTGATGGAGTTTACACTGGCTTTGGAAGATGAGTTTGGTATAGAAATTTCTGATGAAGATGCTGAACACATCTTAACCTTAGGTCAGGTAGTTGATTATATTTCTGAAAAAATTAACTGAGTTAGGTCATAAAAAATACAGGTACTGGTAATATACCAAGACCTGTATTTTTTATAAATCCGTATCCTCACGGATTAGGTAACCCGTTTTATAGCGGGGCTTACTTAAGCCCACCTTGGAAATCAGTATCGATATCCTGTACATAGGCCTTATAGTAGTTCACCAAACTACTTTTAAACTCCTGAAATTCATCCTCAGAATAGTCTTTGTTCTCGTCAATCTGTGCTTTAAAATGGGGTAGGTTTAGGTCATTTCTAATGCGTTTTTCTAATTCGTCTCTTGTCATTTTTTCTCCGTTCTGATTGGTGTGGATTTCTAGGGTAACGAAACATTTTTCTTTATTTACTGCTTTGGTTCAGGTAATACAGGGTGTCAACGACTTGTCGCTTTCGTGTAAACGTAGCAAGGGGAAGAAACCATAAATGCTGATTGAGTCAATTCTTTTTGCTTCGGTTGATGTCATCCAGTCGTAACTGTAAGGCACGCTCATATTTTCCTAAGCCATCAGAATGGAAATATTGGACTTTTTTTAGTGGATCAGGCAGGTATTGTTGGTCAACCCAGTGCCCAGGGAAGGCATGGGGATATTGATAATTTACAGCACGACCTAATTTTTTTGCGCCTGTATAATGACCGTCTTGTAGATGTGGTGGGATCTGTAAGACACCGTGTTTATGCAGGTCACCTATGGCAGTATCTAGTGCTGTATAGGCGGCATTAGATTTTGGAGATAGGGCTAGATCAACAACGACATTAGCTAAAGGAATTCGTGCTTCTGGAAAGCCTAGTCGTTCGGCAGCTGTGACAGCTGTCACGGTATGCATGGCAGCATCGGGGTTAGCAAGTCCAATATCTTCGTAGGCGATGACCATCAAACGCCGGCATAGGCTCTGCAAATCTCCACCCTCTATCAATCTTGCAGCATAGTGTAAACTTGCGTTGACATCAGAACCACGAATCGACTTTTGAAGTGCTGATAGGAGATCATAGTGGGCATCGCCATCTTTATCAAAAGTGGCAGCTGATTTTTGGAGAGAGTTTGCCATATCATCTAGGGTCACATGATGTTCATGACTGGATAAGACAGCTAGTTCTAAGGAGTTTAGTGCCGCACGAACGTCTCCGTTTGTGCCTTGTGCTAAAAATTGTTTGGCGTCATCGTCAAGTGTCACGTCAAAGTCAAAACCACGTTCATGATCCGAGATAGCGCGTTCAATAGCAAGACTAATATCTTCAGGGGTCAGTGAGTGAAGTTCAAAGATTTGTACACGACTACGTATGGCAGGGACAACACTAAAATAAGGATTTTCAGTCGTGGCCCCGATCAAGATAATTTCACCATTTTCGAGTAAAGGTAGTAAAAAGTCTTGCTTAGGCTTGTCTAGTCGGTGTATTTCATCTAATAATAAGACCAGTTGCCCTGAAAACTGAGCTTCGGCTGCAATTTCTTGTAACTTAGTCTTTTTATCAGATGTTGCATTAAAGGTACGAAAGGCCATGTCTGCTGTACCAGCAATCGCTGATGCAATCGAGGTTTTGCCAATCCCTGGTGGGCCGTATAGAATCATCGAGCTAAGTAGTTTGGTCTCAACCATGCGTCGAATGATCATGCCGTCACCAACTAAATGGCGCTGGCCGATGATGTCATCGATTGATCGCGGTCGTAAACGTCGCGCCAAATTTGCTTTCATATTAAAGCTCCTAGTAAGTTATGTGATATACCTAGTATAGCAGATTAAGCCATTAACTTGCAGTTGTGCGTGATAATATACAGCATTTCTTCGTTGAAAATGGCATATTGATCAAGAATATGGTCAGGGAATAAAACTGACTTACTTTGAATTATCTGACTTTTACTGTCTTAATTGTTTGCCCAACACGATAAAAATACAAGTGGTCAGGATAAGTTGGAGCCAAAAGCCATATAAATAAATAGAAAAGAACTGATTTCCTAAATAAGACCAGTTGACATAACTGATGATGAATTGATAGTAAGCCCCTATCAATAAGCCGAGCGCTAAAACACGTGACTGACTTAGGAAATTAAAGGCTATAATGACAAATAGTAGCGCAGATAAAATAAAAATAGCTGCGTTAGGTCTCGTCATCAAAATCTTAAAAAAGCTGATTTTATCAAGTTGAAAGGTTTGGCTATTTGGTTTTAAAGTTGCAGGTAAAAAGAGTGAGAAAAAGGATAGAAGTGATAAGCCAAATAAAAGTGTCTTTTTCGTCATAATGTCTCCTTGCGATAGATTGATTTTCTAAAAAGATAATGGGTTTACATCAGTTAGGTTATGCTTCTCATAATAACAAGTTTTATAACCCTTATCAATCGTTTTTTCTTATGTTGCTTGTAAAAAAATAGGATACTAATCCATATAATGACTAGGTTTAGTTGACAATATTGGCTAAGGATAGCGACATATGAGGATAAAAAACGCAATCTGTCACATCTTTCTTTCCAATAAATTGTCGATAAATAAGGATATCAGAGAATGTTAGTCTTTTATAGGGTATGTCTGTGTGGTATAATGATAGTATAAGCTGTTTAAAAAATTTGACAGAGAAATCAAGTGATCACTTTGGTTTCGTGTTACTTTAACAGAAAATGGAATAGCTAGTAGATTTGAGGAGAGATATGGCAAAATATGGTTTTTTAGATGCATTAGATCATGAACTAACAAGAAATTTTACATATGACTATGAGATTAATTGGGATAAAAAGCACCATGCTGTAGAAATATTTTACTTGCTTGATGTTGAAAATCCAGGTGTGGCAGTCACAGATACTGCTGATGATGCTGAGGCATCACGTGATAATATTTCATTTGAGGATGCAGTTGTCTTTTATAATCCGCAAAAGTCAAAATTAGTGGCTGACGAATACTTAGCCATGTTCCCTTATGATCCTAAGAAAGGGTTGTCACTAGAGTTTATCACCTATTTTGTGACCTTTTTGCAGGAGACGGCAGATCACGAATTGGATGCGTTGATGGACTTTCTAGTCTCTGATGAGGCAGAATTTTCAGGTGCTTTTGATAAAGCAGCCTTTGAAGCAGGTATGGGGTCGTTGACGGAGACGACGTTTCTGCCCTATCCAAGATATTAAGGAGATCAATAGTTTATGATGAAGAAAATATCAGTTGTACTTGTACTCATACTGTCAACTATCGTTTTAGTAACTGCATGTGGGAATAAAAAAACCAAGACTGACAGTACAGATAAGACAGCTAAAAGTAAGTCGAGTAAGGTAAGCAAGTCAGCATCAGAATCAACAAAGACATCTGCAGCTTCAAGTAGTAGCGAAATAGCCCCCTCGTCTGCTACTAAGCAAGAAGATACCCAGTCACATGGTGATACAGAAGAAAGTCAGTGGTCGAAAGATTCTAGTGAGGCTGCTAAGGTGATGACAGTTACAGAAGGGCGTGAAGCCTTACGACAAGCTGGTATCGATGATAGTAACTTTTCAAATGCTGACATCAACAAGTATATCCTGGAAGCGCAAGCTGCTGGCGTAGCACTTGGCAATTATATGAAATCACAAGGGTTCTAAGCGGTAACTAAAAAAGCGAGTGATCGCTTTTTTTGATATAATAAGACAAGAAAGTGCAGTGATCTATCGTCAGGTTAGTAGCCCTTGTGCCGACAAATTGCGCATCACCTAAACTTAAAAAAGGAAGCTATAAAAAATGAATAATTGGAATGAATTATCAGTCAAGGTTTCACGTGAAACCGAGGAAGCGGTTAGCAATATGTTAATCGAGGCTGGGGCGCAAGGTGTTGCGATTGAGGATACACAAGATTATCTAAACAACGTGGATCATTTTGGGGAGATTCTACCTGATGTGGTTCAGTTAGACACGGTTATCATTAAAGCCTATTATCCAGAAAATATCTCAATTATTGAACTTTCACAGCAAGTTCGGGCGCAGATAGCTGGCTTGATAGATTTTGGCTTACAACCAGGTGCTTTTACGGTCATGACACAAAGCTTGGCCGAAAATGATTGGGCGGATAGCTGGAAGCAATATTTTTTACCAACACGTATTTCTCATGGCTTGACAATCGTCCCATCCTGGACTGATTATGCGCCTGTTTCGTCGGATGAAAAAATCATCCGTCTGGATCCAGGTATGGCTTTTGGTACTGGGACACATCCAACGACAAAGCTATCTTTGTTTGCTTTGGAGCAGACGTTAAGAGGTGGGGAAACGCTACTAGATGTTGGTACTGGGTCGGGCGTCTTATCTATCGCAGCTAATCTACTGGGTGCAGGGGATATTCATGCCTTTGATTTGGATGAGGTAGCAGTCAGGGTAGCTGAGGAGAACATCCAGCTCAATCCTGAGATGACAAACATCACGGTTAAATCTGGGGATTTGTTAAAAACTGTCGAGATTAAAGCGGATGTCATTGTTGCAAATATTCTAGCTGATATTCTCATGCATGTGATTGAAGATGCCTATCATCTGCTCCATGAGGGTGGTTGCTTGATTATGAGTGGGATTATCGACAGTAAATCGGCAATGATTTTAGATAAATGCCAGCAAGCAGGTTTTTCACTCATGACACAGATGCAACAAGGGGAATGGCACTGTGTAATCTTACAGAAGGCCGATGAAGATCATCGTGTAATCGGAGGATAGGGACACCATGCAACAGTATTTTTTAGCTGAACAATTATCTGAGACGGCGCCTTCTTTTAGGCTGGATAAGGCAGACAGTCATCATCTTTTTACGGTTCTTCGTGCGCAATCAGGTATGAAAGTTCAGGTTGTTTTTGCGGATCAGACGCTGATATTAGCCCAAGTAAACGAGGATCTAGAAACCCTATCTTATCTGGAAACCCTGTCTAGAACAGTCGAACTCCCTGTAAATGTGACGATCGCAGTCGGGTTACCCAAAGGGGACAAGTTAGAGTTTATCGCACAAAAAGTAACTGAGCTTGGGGCATTTGACTTGCTTGCTTTTCCTGCAAAGTGGTCAGTGACGAGATTGGATGCAAAAAAAGCAGCCAAGAAAACAGAGCGGCTGCAAAAAATTGCAAAGGGGGCAGCCGAGCAGTCCAAGCGCTTACGCATCCCTACTGTATCTATCTTAGACCAGTTGACAGACTTAACTGGTCTGTTTAAACAGTATGATCAGGTGCTTGTCGCTTATGAAGCCGCTGCAAAAGATGGCGAAGCGTCAGCCTTTGCCAAAGTATTAGCATCCCTGGATAGTCAACAGAAAATCCTTGTGATTTTTGGACCTGAGGGTGGTATTTCACCAGAAGAAGTGAGCACCTTCACTGATTTAGGTGCAGTCACAATCGGGTTAGGACCACGCATCATGCGTGCAGAAACGGCACCGATGTATGTCTTATCAGCGATTTCTTTCTATACTGAATTGTTAGGTAGTTAAGCTAGTCTCTATTTTGAGCCTTGGCAGGTGTAAGCAAATAAACCAGATCAGGTGATGCTGTTCTGGTTATTTTTTACATCATTTTTTCATATCATTTATTATGAAAATTATATGAGAAGTTTTGGTAACAAAAAATGTGTTATCAATGCTATAATCGGTATAGTAGCCTAGTTTCATTATGACCCTGATTTAGCAGTTTTTTAGTGTATAGGGATGTGACATTTAATTCCTAGCGTAAAAGAAAGTGGACACTAATTATGACCTTAACTTACTTTGAACTCAAGCGATTTATCAAAAATCCCAAAAATAAATCTGTTTGGCAATTTTGGTTCTCTTCTTTTTAGTTTTGTTCGGTTTTAACCAGCTGTTGGTTAATCAACAATCTAAAACCAGGACTCTGGCGGCTACAACGACCAATTTACAGCAGTCCCAACATTCGGTCGCTGCTATTAAAACTCTAGTCGCATCAGCTCCTGAAGATACGATGTTAGCCAAGCAGCTCATACTCGCCCAAGCAGATGAAAAAATGTTCTCAGAGCAACTCAAAGCCCTAACTGCAGATGATCTTGATCGATTTGCTACTTTAGCATATAAAGCAGATCTTGCAGCTATTAAATCAGGTGATATTGCCGGCTCAGATGACGATCAATACAGACTGAATAGCAGCAACTACTATCTAGCTGTCAAAGCAGTTGGTGGTAAAATGGGACTGATGGCAAACGATGCAGCAGATGCTAGTTTTAAGACTGGAAGTGCTATCTTACACTGGCTGTCAGCGACGACGCTTTTTGTTCTCATTACTGTCCTTATCTCAGATGTTGTCAGTGCTGATATCGAGAGTTCTCAAATCAGGTTCTACCAATTAATCGGTGGGCGGAAGTTTAGACAGCTGGTCCTAAAACTACTGATTCCGATAGGGGTAGTTGGTGTGGTAACTGTGCTCACATTTGTGGGCATATATCTCATAAGTGGACTTCTGAACGGTTTTGGTACCTGGCGCTATCCCTATTTACTCAGTGATGGGAGTATTTTCCCAATCTGGCAGTTAAGCTTGAAAAGCCTAGGTTTATTTTTAGTCTCTTTGCTATTTATTGGGAGCCTCGGGCAACTTTTGTCTTTAATATTCAAAAAAAGCTTGGTCGTGATTGGTTTGATTGTTGTCTGCTTAACTGGTTTTTTAACTTTGGAGAAAGAGGTTTGGTTTCAACCATTTAAAAAATTTATCCCTTTTGAGTATTTGGGCTATGGTCGTCTGACAAACGATGTCAAGATACTACCGGATCATTTTTTGCTGATAGGCGTTGTTTATTTAGTGGGTCTCAGCCTCATTTTTCTAAGTATTTCAGCTTATCTCTATCATCAGTATTATTATCGGAAAGTGGGTAAACTATGACAGGCTTACGTGTTAAAAATCTGACAACACCTCTATTTGATAACTTGAGTTTTGACTTGCCAGCGACTGGGTTATACGGCATTATCGGTAGAAACGGGATTGGCAAGAGTAGCTTATTTAGTATGATTAGTGGCGAAATCAAAACGGATGGGACTTGTGTGACAAGTGGAAAAGTGTCTTATGTGCCTAGTCTGGCAATATTTGATCAGCATCTCAGTGCTAATGATTATTTGAAGTTATTAGCTCAGGATGAGCGGGCGATTTTTGAAGACAACCTAAGGGTGATGGGTGGAGCTGACTTCTTTAAGCAAAAGATAGGCAAGTATTCACTTGGTATGAAGGAATTGTTTGCCGTTACCTTTGCGGTCTCTATACCTAGTGATGTCTTAATACTAGATGAACTACTGGATGGCCTTGATGAGAAGCGGCGCTTACAAGCCTTGAGGTTGTTACAACAAGTAAGTAAGGAGAAATTAGTTATTTTTACCTCTCATAATTTGACTGAGGTGTTCACCTATAGTGATCGTGTTTATTTACTAGAAAAAGCTAGTTTATCGCAAATGGCTAGCCTAGCAGAAGCCTCACTTAAGATGTCAATTTGATAGGACGTGGTAAGATAGTCTAACGCATAAAAATCGTAGAAATCAAAATAATAAAAAGGCTGTCAGTGTAAAAAACTGATAGCCTTTCTTTTTTCAAATAGCTTGATTGGTATTACCGCTTAAATTTCAGTCGCGCTATTGCTCTCTTCTTACAAAATGATCTTCATCAATCTGGTGCCAGTCAAACTTATCGGACAAGGTGATGACCTCGTCGATCTCCTCATTTTCTAGTGCAAGTCTTGCTAGATGGGGATCGGCAATCGGTGCAGCAGCTAATAATTTTTTTGTGTAGGCGTGTTGGGGGTTATCAAACAACTGCTCGGTAGGTGCAAGCTCGACGAGTTGTCCTTGATACATGACAGCAATTCGATCTGAGATATGTCTGATTACCGATAAATCATGGGATATAAACAGATAGGATAAGGCTAATTCTTCTTGGAGTTTTTGCAGGAGATGGAGAATTTGTGATTGGATTGAGACGTCTAATGCAGAAGTCGGTTCGTCGCAAAGTATGAATTCGGGTTGGTTGACAACTGCTCTAGCGATGCCGATTCTTTGTCTTTGGCCGCCGCTGAAGGCAGCTGGGAATTTATTTACGGCGTCACCTGTTATGCCAACGATTGCTAAAGTGTCGATTGCTTTTTGTCTTGCCAATTTTTTTGGTATACCTAGTAAGGGTTCCATTACTAATTCTACTGCTGTCAATCTAGGATTTAAAGCTGAATAGGGATCTTGAAAGATGATTTGCATCTTCTGATTCATTTTTTTTCGCTCGGCAGCATTTACGGCTGCCATATCTTTACCAGCATAGAAAATCTTGCCAGAACTCGGGGTTTCCAAGTTTAACACCAGTCGGCCTAGCGTTGTTTTGCCGCTGCCAGATTCACCAACCAAGCCTAGAGTCTCCCCTTTATCTAGTGTTAAATTCACTTCAGAAACGGCCTTAATCGTTGATTTACGACCTCGCCAGTCTTTTGTTGTAAATGTTTTAGAAAGTCTTGAGACGCGTATTAATTCTGACATCACTTCACCCCCTTTTCTAGCCAAACGCTATGTGTCGGTGATAACTGATGCAAAATAAGGTCATCAGCTAGGGTTTCTTGGTAGTTGAAAACTGGCAAGGCATCATGTTTATCACCCAGTTTAGCTGAAGATAAGAGTTGCTTTGTATAGGTATGGGCGGGGTTATAAAATATATCCTCAGCAGATCCTGTTTCGACAATACGGCCTTGATACATGACTTGAATAAAATCACACATGCCTGCCACCACGCCAAAGTCATGCGAGACCAAAATAACGGACAGCTTTTCTTTTTGATTTAAAGCGCGGATTAGTTTTAAAATTTGTGCTTGGATGGTGACATCCAATGCAGTTGTCGGCTCGTCAGCAATTAGTAAGTCGGGTTTGGCTAATAGTGCCATGGCAATCAAAACTCTTTGTCGCATCCCGCCTGAGAGTTCATGTGGAAATTGTCTAAACCGTGTTTGTGGCTTTTCAATCCCCACTTTTTCTAGTTCAGCTATTGCGAGCTGCTTAGCCTGTTTACCTCGGATGTTTTGAAAGCGTTGAATAATTTCAACCAAATGAAAGCCAATCGTTCTAACAGGATCAAGTGCGGTCATCGGGTCCTGAAAAATCATCGAAATAGGTAGTTTCGTCTCTTTATCGACTGGCTTACCATCAAAGGTATAGGTTTTAAATTGACTTGCTAGCCCATCAGGTAGGTGATTCATCATGCTCTTCATGACAAGACTTTTACCGCTACCTGATTCGCCAACAATTCCCATGATAGCGCCTTTTGGAACCGTAAAATTAATATGCTTAACAAGAGACGTCGTGGTATGTTGCTTGCGAAAGTCAATCTCTAGCTCACTGATTTCAATTAGATGTTTAGTCACAGGTTATTAGCCCTCCTTTCGTTGTATGATTAACTTGATGAGATCCCCTAGATTATTAAAGGCATAGATAGTTAGGACAACAAATAAGCCTGGCAAAATGGCCATATAAGGTGCGCTTTGTAAACTACTCTGTGCGTTTTGTAGCAGGCTACCCCAGGATGCCATGGGTTGCTGGATGCCCATACCTAAAAAGCTTAAAGCAGCTTCTGTCATGATGGCACCAGAGAGGCTTTGGGATGCAGCAACAATCAAAGTTGGTAGTGCTGAGGGTAAGATATGCTTGGCGATGATTTTAACCCAGTTTTCTCCTAGAAATTTGGAGTAGATGACGTATTCTCTCTCTTTTGCTGAGAGTGTCTCAGCGCGAATTAACCGCGCAATTCGCATCCAAGAAAAGCCACCAATCACGATAATAATCGTCGTCAAGCCAGGTTTTAAGAAGACACTAAGCACAATGACGAGTATCAGCCAGGGAATTGACGACAAGATATCGACAAATCGCATTAAAAGACTATCAACTAGGCCACCAAAATAACCTGAAATCAACCCAACCAGTGTGCCAATCAGCGTTGCCGTCAGCATTGCTAAAATACCAACGAATAAAGAAATGCGGCCACCATACAGGACTCGGATAAAATAATCACGGCCGATTTCGTCAGTCCCAAATAAGTGTTGCCAACTTGGCGACTGGGATATGTGACTGATATCTGGTGCATTTGGATCAATAGGGATTAATGGTGCAAGTAGTGTTAAAGCAAACAGCAGACTTAAAAAGAGGATTGATCCTATAAATATGGGAGAGGCGCCTATCATCTGTTTGATCTGTTTCGTTTTTTTCATGATGCCTTTCCTCCTCTTCTGATTCTCGGATCAACGATAGCGTAGAGGACATCAGATAATAAATTGCCCAAAATAACCAAGGTTGCTGATAGTAGCAGTAAGGTCATGATGACAGGATAATCTAGACTCTTTGTTGCTGACAAGAGATAGGGTCCTACGCCCGGCCAGCTGAAAATAGATTCTGTGATAATCGCACCCGTTACTAACATAGGTAGCGCTAAGCCAATTTGGGTCACGATAGGAATTAGGATATTTCGACTGATATGTCGGCTGAAAATTTCCCATCTCGTGGCTTGAAAAGCTGATTGGACAGTGACATAGTCCTCGGTAATTTGTTCATTAGCTGATGCGCGAATATATCTGGTTAATTCCGGGAAAAAGGCAACTGTTAAGGTGATATAAGGCAGGGTGAAATGGGCTATAAAATCTGCCAACTCATTTTCTTTACCGATGGTGTGCATCCCAATAATCGGAAAAAGGTTTAACCGGTAACCAAACTGATAAATTAAAATCATGGCAAACCAAAATGTTGGCACTGCAATCCCGATAGAGGCAATGCCGTCGACAGCTCGATCTAAAAATTTGCCTTTATTTGCTGATGCAGTTAAGCCCAAGGTGATTGCCAAAAAGAGTGCCGTGATATAAGCCGGTAAGACTAAGCGGATTGTATTTGGTAACCTAACCGCTAGCTCCGATGTAATACTATGTTGATTGATCAGGGAGTAGCCGAAGTCGCCATGAAGCATTTGGCTTAACCATTTGACATATTGGACAATAAACGTATCATTTAATCCGTATTTTTCTCGAAGCAAGGCCACTTGGTCATTAGACATATTTGGTGTCGTAATCGAATCGATGACATCATATGGTGCAAGGTGTATCAGCGAAAATACGATAAATGATATAATCAGTAATAATGGGATTGCTTGTAGAACCCGTTTTAATATGTAACTAGCCACTATTTTTCCTTTCATATCATCAAATAAAGCTGTGACTATGTTTCCTATCACAGCTTTATTTTTTATTTAATGGTCAATTTAGACAGATCTTCAAATGTATAAATTGGGACTAAATTAGCCTTTTTAACATTGGCAATTCGGTTGTTGACTGCGAGAATCTTTTTATTATCCACGATTGGGTAGATTCGTGCGTCGTCTGCAACCTCTTTTTGTAGTTGGTCATAGAGTGCTTTACGTTTGGTCGGATCTGTTTCAACTGCTGCCTTATCAAATAATTGGTCTGTTTTCGCATTATTGGTTTGGAAATAATTTGAACTCCCACCTGTTTTGAATAATGCAGCATATAAATCAGGATCATTGCCCATGATATAGCCACCTAAGAATAGATTGTATTTAGTTGAACCAGGTTTCTTTAATTCTGAATAGATTGCAGTGCCATCGCCACCCTCTAGCGTCACTGTAATACCTGCTTTTTTGAGTTGTTGTTGAATCAGTGTGGCTTGGACTGTTTGCGCAGGATCAGTTGCTGAGAAACCGATATTGAGTTTCAAATCAGAGACCCCAGCTTCTGCAAGTAATGCTTTACTCTTTTGCGTGTTCGTTTTATATGTGTTAACTGACTCAGTTGCAAAAGGGTTGCTTGGCGGTAGGAATGAGTTAGGCGTACTATAATACTTTTTATTCAAATAAGCTGCTTGATTTAATTCAGACTTATCTAAGGCATAGAGCACTGCTTGACGGACCTTAACATTGGTCAAGGCATCAGATTTGGTATTTAAGCCTAAATAGCCCACTCGGGTTTCAGAATAAGGATAGACGGTTATATCATGGCTGTCTAAGTCCGAAATAGCGCTAGGCAATACTACTGCAGCATCTACTTCCCCTTTTTGCAAGGCAACTTTAGCCGTATCATTATTTTCAATAATGCGTAGGGTCACGTTTTTGATTGCCGGTGTACCACCAAAATAAGTTTTATTTGCTTCAAAAGTGAGATACTCACCAGTCTTATATGTTTTTAATTTGTAAGGACCGGTACCTACGGGTGCTACAGGCAGTTCCTTAACGGAAAAGTCGGTAACATCCTTATAGATATGTTTGGGGATGATAAAGGTTTCTGTAGCGATATTATTAACGGCTGCGGCACTTGGCTCGGGTAAAATAAATTTAACAGTATAGTCGTCGACTTTTTGGATGGTAATCGGTTTACCCCCAATCCAGAGTTTGTCGGCGTTGCCATTTTCTTTCTTAGCTTTCTGCGTATAGGTAAAGACGACATCATCTGCAGTTAACTTTTCGCCATCTGACCACTTGATCGTTTGTTTGAGTTTGACAGTTACCGATAAGCCATCCTTAGCCGCTTCAATCGAGTCTGCTAGTATATTTTTTTGCGTCCCATCTGTTTCGATTGCAACAAGTGGTGAATAAATCATGTTAGTGACGGTAAGTCCCCAACGATCACTCGTGTTAATCGGATTAAGTGATGCTGGATTGCCACTGATTGCATAAGTGAAAGATGACGCGTCTTTAGTCGTTTCTGTTTTGCTCGTCGTTGCTTTATTTGGTGAACTAGTTGTCGAGCAAGCAGCTAAAAATAAACCTGCTGTTGCAAATAATAGCGTGACTGCCCCATATTTTAATTTCTTCATCCCGATACTCCTGATTTCCTATTTTTCAGGCCACGTCCCCCCCTCCAGAGAGGATCATATTCAGAGGTGGCCACCTATTTGTGTTTCTCAACTAATCGATTAGACGTTTAGCATAAAGAAGAAACAACGCGATATCCCTATCGTTAATTTATTGCTAGACCTAAATTCTATCATTGGCATACCCTTATTGGGGATAGCATTTTTTTATATGGGCAATAAAAAAATGTTATCGGGTAAATGCTGTATCCCTGTAGTTGGCATAGAATCTGATGTTTAGATGAAAAAAGAAAAATTAGAGAGGCTATTAGGCCGCAAGTCTTTTTCTTGTGCCTAAAAAGTGATAGAATAAGATTAATTATATTCATTTTAGGAAGGAATTGTCTTTTTGCGCTAGGGTAGCTAGTGTAAAGAGACAAACATAAACAACATGGCAAGTGAACCAAATCTCACCGGAGCAGAGGTAGTCGCCCTAGCAGAAACATATATGGGCGAACGTGATCTTATTCTCGTTAAAAAAGCACTGATATACGCGACAAATGCGCACAAAGAACAGTATCGCCAATCAGGTGAACCTTATATTATCCATCCTATCCAGGTAGCCGGTATACTCGCTAATCTTAAACTGGATGCGGTAACTGTAGCGTGTGGGTTTCTTCATGATGTCGTAGAAGACACAGAAAGTACATTGGATGATTTAGAGGAAGCCTTTGGTCTGGAAGTCCGTGTGATTACAGATGGTGTAACCAAACTTGGTAAGGTCGAGTATAAATCTCACGAAGAACAACTAGCCGAAAATCACAGAAAAATGTTGATGGCCATGTCTAAAGATATGCGCGTGATTCTGGTTAAGTTAGCCGACCGCCTGCATAATATGAGAACCTTGAAGCACTTGCGTCCCGACAAACAAAAACGTATTTCTAGTGAAACGATGGCCATCTATTCACCGCTTGCACATCGTCTCGGGATCTCTCGTATCAAGTGGGAGCTAGAAGATCTGTCATTTCGCTATCTGGATGAGATAGAATTTTACCGCATCCGAGGCTTAATGAAGGAAAAACGGGCTGACCGTGAGAAATTAGTCGAAGAAGTTACGACAAAATTAAGGGATTATATTGAAAAAGTGGGTGTGATTGGGGATATTTATGGTCGTCCCAAGCATATCTATAGTATTTATCGCAAAATGCATGATAAGAAGAAGCGGTTTGATGAGCTTTATGATTTGATTGCGGTGCGTTGTATTTTAGATACAACTAGTGATGTCTATACGACATTAGGCTATATTCATGATCTTTGGAAGCCGATGCCAGGTCGATTTAAGGACTATATCGCAAATCCTAAGGAAAATGGCTATCAGTCAGTTCACACGACGGTTTATGGCCCTAAAGGGCCAATGGAATTTCAAATTCGGACTCGGGAAATGCATGAAATCGCCGAGTATGGTGTGGCGGCACATTGGGCCTACAAGTCTGGTCGTCAAGAAAAAGTGTCGGCAAATGAGATTACACAGAATTTGAACTGGATTCATGAATTAGTAGAATTACAAGATGAGTCAAATGATGCGCAAGATTTTGTTAAGGCTGTACAAGAGGACATTTTATCTGAAAAAATTTATGTCTTTACACCAGATGGTGCTGTACAAGAACTCCCATCAGGATCTGGTCCGATTGACTTTGCCTATGCGATTCACACGCAAGTTGGGGATAAGGCAGTCGGTGCTAAAGTTAATGGTCGGATGACACCGCTCACACATGTCTTGAAGACAGGTGATGTGGTCGAAATCGTCACCAACAAAACATCATTTGGTCCGAGTCGTGACTGGATCAAACTCGTTAAAACCAATAAAGCACGCAATAAAATCAAGCAATTTTTCAAGAATCAGGACAAAGAACTGTCCATTAATAAGGGCCGTGAACTGTTGCAAGACTATCTACTGGATAATGGCTTTGTACCGAATCAGTATTTGGATAAGAAACACTTGGAACCTGTTTGCGATCGGCTGAATTTTAGAGATGCGGATGCTTTGTATGCGTCTATCGGATTTGGCGAGACGGGTGTTGTGACCGTTTTTAACAAGCTGACTGAAGATGAACGTCGTGAAATTGAGCGTGAAAAAGCGCGTAAAGAAGCTGAAGAGCTGATGAGTGGCGAGGTTAAAACGACCGGCGAGGTGATGAAGATTCGCCATGATGGCGGTGTTAATGTTGCGGGTATCGATAGCTTGCTCGTTCGCATGAGTAAGTGCTGTAATCCTGTTCCAGGAGATGATATCGTAGGCTATATCACCAAGGGTCGTGGTGTATCAATCCACAGGAGCGACTGCCAAAATGTCAAAAGTCAAGAAGACTATGAAAATCGGTTAATTGCTGTTGAGTGGGAAGAGCAAAGAGGCAGTAAAGATTATATCGCCAATATCGATATTTTTGGCTTCAACCGGACTGGTATTGCCAATGATGTCATGCAAGTCTTATCGAATACGACCAAAAAGTTGATTTCGATTAACGCACAGCCAACTAAAGACCTCAAAATGGCAAATATTCATGTCAAACTGATGATAAAAAATCTATCAGAATTGACAACTGTGGTGGATAAAATCAAGATGGTACCAGATGTCTATAGTGTTAAACGGACAAATGGTTAATTTCCAGGGATAATCGTCAGTTTATCCTATCTCGATTCTTAAAAAAATGGTAAAATATTAGATATGAGACTTGTTATTCAACGTGTTAAATCTGCTAGCTGTATGATTGATGAGGCTATTTTTTCGGAAATCAAGCAAGGTTTGCTAGTTTTTGTTGGGATAGAGGATGCTGATACAGCGCAAGATATTAGCTATGCTGTCAGAAAAATCGTTAATCTACGGATCTTTTCAGATGCTGATGGCAAGATGAATCTATCTGTTAAAGCGATTGCTGATGGTAGTATTTTGTCTATCTCCCAATTTACTTTATTTGCAGCAACCAAAAAAGGGAATCGGCCCAGTTTTACTAAGGCTGGTCACCCAACCCATGCCAAGGCACTTTATGATCAATTTAATCAAGCATTAGCTGCTGAAATTAAAACGGTCACAGGTGTGTTTGGGGCAGATATGCAAATTACTCTCCAGAATGATGGCCCTGTCACACTCATAATAGATACAAGTGAGGTGCGTCAAAGTGACTCTGACAAGTGAACGAGGCAGATTAGCTCTGCTTAAGCTAGCCTATCGTGCTTGAAACTTGTCTGTTTTCTTCTATTTAGTATGCGTTGCTTACTTTAAATAAAATCGTTGACAATTGTCAGATTATTTTGTATACTATTTAAGAACTGAATTTTCAGAATATTATATAGACTTAGAGACAGTAGGAGAAACAAGTTATGAAATTAAAAGCATTAGGCATAATAGCAGCCGCCGGTTTAGCAGCATTTTCATTAGCAGCATGTAGCGCAGCACCTGGTGGTAAAGCATCAGAATCTAAAGGGACACCGATTGGCGATACCTTTAAATTAGGTTACGACTTGGAACTTTCAGGTGCCGTAGCAGCGTATGGTAATGCGGGTAAAAAAGGTGCGGATCTTGCGGTTGATGAAATCAATAAAGCTGGTGGGATTAATGATAAACAAATAAAAGTTGTCTCAAAAGATAATAAGTCTGATAACGTCGAAGCCAATACAGTTGCGTCAAACCTGATTAACAATGATAAAGTGAATGCGATTATCGGTTCGATGACATCAGGAGCTGTTAAATCAATGACACCAAACGTCACTAAGGGTGCAGTACCATTGGTAACACCTGGTGGAACTGATGATACACTAACCATTACAAATGGTAAAGTCAATCAATACGTTTTCCGGTCGACTTTCCAGGATAGCTATCAAGGTAAAGTGCTTGCTAACTATACAGCAGATAAACTAAATGCTAAAAAAGTTGTCTTGTATTATGATAATTCTTCTGACTATGCTAAAGGTATTGCCAAGTCATTTGAAAAGACGTATAAAGGTAAGATTGTTGATAAAGTGACTTTCCAGTCTGGTGATAAAGACTTCCAAGCAACCTTATCTAAGATTAAGTCTGAGGATTTTGATGCAATCGTCATGCCTGGCTACTATAGTGAAGCTGGCTTGATTACAAAACAAGCACGTGAGCTTGGTCTACAACAGCCAATTCTAGGTGGAGATGGCTTTGCCGATCCTACCTTTATCGCACTTGCTGGTGATGCTGCGGCGACTAATGTTTATTATGTTTCGGGCTATTCAGGTAAAACTCCTGCAAATGAGGTAACGAAGCGATTTATTACTAGCTATAAAGCAAAATATCAGACTGAACCGTCTATGTTTGATGCCCTGTCTTATGACGCTGTTTACATGGTCAAACAAGCAGCAGAGGATACAAAAGCAAAATCGTCTGTGGATGTTAAAGATGGGCTTGCTAAACTTAAAGGATTTAAAGGCGCAACTGGAGATATCTCAGTCGATAAAGACCATAACCCTGTCAAAGATGCGGTTGTAGTCAAACTTGAAAATGGTAAAGAAGCGTCAGAAACGATTGTTAAACCTGACTAACCCAACACATATGCTGGGGCGATGTCACAAAGCCAGATAGGCTTTGTGATTTTTGTCCGTATTAGGAGAATGAATGAAGAAGATAGCGATATTAGGCCTTTCAGTACTGGGTCTTGTACTTTTGGTAGCATGTGGTAGTGCACCAGGTACTAGTCAAAGTGGCTCAGATAAGGGTAATACCATTGGCAAAACGGTTAAGATAGGTGTGAATATGGAATTATCTGGCGCTTATGCTGCACCGGGTAATGCTGAAAAAAATGCCATCCAACTAGCTACTGATGAGATCAATGCCAAAGGTGGCATTGGTGGCAAGCAAATCGAGTTAGTTGTTAAAGATAATAAAACTGACAATGGTGAGGTTGCGACGGTTGTGTCAAATTTGACCAACAATGATAAAGTAGCAGCCATCATTGGGCCGATGTCTTCTGGTGGTACACTTGCAGCGACACCAAATGTGACTAAGGCACAAGTGCCTTTGATTACCCCAACTGGTACAAATGATAGCTTAACCTATAAAAATGATAAGGTGCAACCTTATATTTTTCGGACGATTTTCCCTGATGCCTTTCAAGGAAAAGTCATCGCTAATTACACCGAAAAATCGCTAAATGCTAAAAAAGTGCTGGTTTATTATGATAATTCATCAGACTATGCCCGTGGGATTCTTAAAACATTTAAGGCCAACTATAAAGGGACGATTGTTGATACCTTGAGCTATCAAGCTGGAGACAAGGATTTCCAAGCTGCCTTAACTAAGGTTAAGAATAAATCGTTCGATGCGATTGCCTTGATCGGTTATTATGCTGAGGGTGGGTTAATTACAAAGCAAGCGCGTGAAATGGGCATCACCCAACCGATTGTTGGTGGTGACGGTATTTCTGATCCAACTTATACAGCACTAGCAGGGAATGCGGCAACGAACGTCCACTACGTAGCAGGTTTCTCGACTAAAGCACCATTTAATGAGACAACGAAAAAATTTATTGACGCCTATCAAAAGGCTTACAATGAAGAACCGTCAGCCTTTGCGGCCTGCGCCTACGATGCTGTTTACATGATCAAGCAAGCAGCGGAGTCTGTTAAGGCTGAGAATTCTGTTGCCTTAGCCAAGGCTTTAGGTAATGTCAAAGGATTGGTCGGTGCGACAGGGACGATCGATATCGATAAGCATCATAATCCAGTCAAGTCAGCTGTGATGGTAAAACTTGAAGATGGTAAAGAAGTTGCTGCAGAAATCGTCAAATAATCACGTGTTCTACTTAGTATTAGCCTTAAATAGTCTTTTAAAAACAGTTATAGCAAACTGTTTTTTTTTGAAAAAGTTAGGTATTGATAGGCTGAATTACTAGCAGGTAAAAACCGAACGTTTAAGGTTAGATTACACTATTTTCCTTGTTTTTCAGAGAATTACTTGACAACTTTCAGAAAATTGATACAATAATAATTAAAATTGTTACAGATAGATTAAATAGTGCCTTAAACTGCGGAGGCCAAGCAGTAAGGTACAATATGCTGACGCTTTATCTGACTACTCATCTTATTAGGAGAATACCATGAAAAAAATGTCTAAAGTTTTGGTGGGTGTGATAACTGCAGCAGCAGTCATGACACTGGCCTCTTGTGCACCTCCAGGAGCTGCTAGGAGTGCTAATGGCAATGCTATCGGCAAAACATTTAAGATCGGGTATGATATTGAAATGACGGGCGCCCTAGCCGCTTATGGTAAAGGGAGTGAACGTGGTGCGGACATGGCAGTCGCAGAACTAAATGCTTCTGGCGGCATAAATGGTAAAAAAATTGAAGTTAGCAAGAAGGACAATAAATCTGATAATGCCGAATCAGCAACAGTTGCCGCAAATTTGATGTCAAATGATAAGGTCAATGCTGTTATTGGGACGAATGCCTCTTCCCAAACGAAGGCGATGATTCCTAACGCGACTAAATTTGCAGTGCCCATTGTTGCCCCAACGTCAACCAATGATGAGTTGACACACAAGGGAAATCAAGTTGAGAAATATGTGTTTCGTGCCATTTTCCCGGATTCATTCCAAGGGAAAGTGATCTCTGATTTTGTAACAAATAGCTTAAAGGATGAAGCGGTCGCGGTCTATTATGACAACTCATCGGACTATGCAAAGGGTCTCTTTCAAAACTTTAAAGATAAATATAAGGGTAAAATTGT
This sequence comes from Pseudolactococcus piscium, assembly GCF_002441695.1. Lineage (GTDB taxonomy): Bacteria > Bacillota > Bacilli > Lactobacillales > Streptococcaceae > Pseudolactococcus > Pseudolactococcus piscium. Next base: position 101,637 of record NZ_JXJW01000005.1, on the reverse strand, counting down.
CGAAGTGGCTACCTATCAAGCTGGTGAAAAAGACTTCCAAGCTCAACTATCTAAATTAGCAAATGAAAAATTTGGGACACTTATCGTATTAGGGTACTACCAAGAGGCGGGTATCCTTGTCAAACAAGCACGTGACTTAGGCATGTCAATGCCAATTGTTGGGGGAGATGTGCTAGCAGATCCTACCTTTGCAGCATTAGCAGGAGAAAAAGCTGCTACGAATGTCTATTTTGTATCAGGTTTTTCAAGTTTAAAACCGGCAAACAATAAGACAGAAGCTTTTATCAAAAAATATAAGGCAAAATATGGGACAGCGCCTTCTACCTATGAAGCCTGTGCTTACGATGCGGTCATGATGGTTAAAGCAGCGGCAACAGCTGAAAATGCTAAAACGTCAGTTGATATCGCTAAAGGCCTTGCCAAACTGCAAGATTTTAAGGGTGTGACTGGTACGATTACCATCAACAAGTTTCATGATCCAGTTAAATCTGCCTATCTTGTCAAGCTTGAAAATGGCAAGGAAGTATCTGCTGAAGTGGTTAACCCGCAATAGGTTTGTCAGGTCTAAGCAATTTTACAACATAAAAAAACCTACTCGATCGGAATTTAATCTCGATTGAGTAGGTTTTTCTTAACTTAATGACATTGGTCCTAAGACAGCTTTTTTTATGTGTATTAATAGGTCATATGAATATAAGTTGCGGCTGACTTAGGAATGACTCTTGTATTTGTTTTACCAATTCCTGCTGTACTGTTCATCTCTTTGATCGTTACGCTATCGCCATTTACACCGATAACAACTGCAACGTGGCCATAGGTTGCATCTGCCCCAGCGCTATCAGGTTGAAAGACAGCAATCGTTTGGTTGGCTATTGGGTTATGGTCAACAGGAAGGCCCTCACGTTTTGCTGAAGCTGCCCAGTCTTTGGCATTTCCCCAGTAATCGCCCATGCGTGCCTTGAATATGTCTTTCACATACCAGGTACATTGGCCAGAAGCATAGGTATTTCCAGTGCTGCTATAAGCGCCTTTGGTGACATCAAATGGGACATCAACAGCATCTGCCTCTGTATCGGTTACATGGTCTTTAAGTAGGTCGTACCATTTTTCGGCATTAGCTAATAGTGCTTTCTCTTTTGTTTGTGGGTCACTTAAGGCAACCCCTTCATAATAAACAGTCCAATCTAAACTTGCCTGTTTAGGATCAGTAGCATTACCTACTAAAGTTTTGACGTTTTTAAAATTACTGTTCAGTTCGGTAGAGACAAGTTCTAGCTGAACGGGCATCGACAATGTTTTTTCACTAGCCCGACCCCAACGATTGCCGTTGATGTTATTTGACCAGCCAGACCATTGGAAGATACCAGCTACACCACCGGAGGGATTAATGGCCTCAGGATTAAATCCTGATTCACGTTCAGCAACGGCTAAGGTACCAGCAGCACCTTGCACAGTAAAGCCTTCTTGTCCCATCAAGTGATTGGCGATATCAATCGCATGTTGTGCAGCTGTTTCAGAAAGTCCTGCTTGTTTGGCTAAATCTGATGCTGTGATACTGAGTGCACCGCCTACATAGATTGTGACAGCAGGCTTGATGAGGAGTGTTTGACCAACATAGATCAGGTTAGCATCCTGAAGTTTAGACTGTTTGATGATCTCTGCAACACTGACGCCTTGCTTGCTTGAGATAGAACCAAGTGTATCACCTGTTTTAACGACATAAGTCACTGCTGGTGTTGATGCGCCAACTGATGTCTGAGGGGCATCAGTTGACTTAGAGTTTACAGTAGCTGCTTGCTCTGCTGGTTTAGGTAGTTCAGCCTGTTCTGCTTGACTCGTTTCTATCTTTTGGTTGATACTAATATGATGAATATTTTGAATATTGTTGAGTTTAGAGAGTGCGCTCACAGATGTATCATGCTTTGCCGCAATGCCTGATAGTGTATCTCCGACTTTTACGATGTAAGTGTCTGCGGCTGCTGTGATAGTCGTCAAGGCGAATGCTCCGGCAATTGTCCCAGTACTTAATGCGAGTTTCACTGCATTTTTTTTAGTATAAATTAGCGATGGTTGATCATGTTTTCCCATGTGATTCCCTTTCTTAATCAAAAATTAAGTAATATAGTTAATATTTTACCACAAATTAGATAAAAAAAGACAAATAATCTAAAATAAAGTGACTTTATTAAAATATTATAAATTTACGCTATAATTATTAGCTGATTTCGCAGTAGGAAGCAATGTTTACTTTATAAATCGTCCCGGTTTATCAAGCAATTTAAATGGCCAATCATCTTGAATTTTCTGAAAATTATGGTAAAATAAATAGACTAATTGTCTACATTTGTTAGATAATATTATCTTATTAAGAATATAAATTGGAGAAAAGCAATGCAAATTATTGTAAACGGCTTGATTCTCGGCAGTGTCTATGCGTTGATAGCGCTTGGCTACACTATGGTTTACGGGATTATCAAACTCATCAACTTTGCGCATGGAGACGTCTATATGATGGGCGCTTTTATGGGTTATTATTTTATTAACTTCCTGCACTTAAATTTTTTCATCGCCTTAATTTTGTCAATGATTGGCTGTGCGATATTGGGGATGGTCATCGAATTTTTGGCCTATCGGCCACTACGTAAGTCAAGTAAGGTGGCAGCCTTGATCACTGCAATCGGTGTATCATTCTTGCTTGAAAACGTGATGATTTATTTCGTCGGCTCTGCCTCACGTCAATTTCCAAGTGCGATTAGCGTAGAAAAGTATTCACTAGGTAGCGTGACCATCACAAATGTGCAACTGATGATTCTAGTAACAGCTATTATTTTGATGATTTTATTGCAGCTCATCGTTAAGAAGACAAAAATGGGTAAAGCCATGCGTGCTGTTTCAGTTGAGGCAGATGCGGCACGTCTGATGGGGATAAATGTCGATCGGACGATTAGTTTTACCTTTGCACTTGGTTCAGCACTTGCTGGTGCGGCTGGTGTCTTAATTGGTCTTTATTATGGCTCGATCGATCCACTTATGGGGATGGCACCAGGGCTTAAAGCCTTTGTTGCAGCAGTTCTCGGTGGGATTGGGATCATTCCTGGTGCTGCGCTTGGCGGTATCGTTATCGGTCTGCTTGAGACAGTTGCTCAGTCGCTTCCAGGTAAATTATCATGGGTAGCAGGCTATAAAGATGCAGTGGTTTATGCTGTCTTGATCATCATTCTTTTAATCCGTCCTGCCGGTATCCTAGGCAAAAACGTGAAAGAGAAGGTGTAAGGTAATGAAAAAAAATCTAAAACTATCGATTATCTGGCTCGTTATTATTGCCGTGATTTATGGTATCTTAATCGGCCTTATCAGTGCTGGTGTAATCAATGAATTTGTTGCCCAAATCATCACGCAAATTGGGATCAACCTGATCGTCGCAGTTGGTCTGAATCTGGTCATCGGCTTTACTGGTCAGTTCTCATTTGGTTCTGCTGGTTTTATGGCAATCGGGGCTTATTCATCTGCGATTATCTCAGCTCGTATGGCACCAACTTGGGGCACGATTTTCTTGTCAATGCTGATTGGGGCAATCGTTGCTGGTATCGTCGCGATTATTGTCGGCTATCCGACTTTGCGTCTGAAAGGTGACTATCTAGCTATCGCAACACTTGGTGTATCGGAAATTATTCGTATCCTGATTATGAATGGTGGGGACCTAACAAATGGTGCTGCTGGTTTATCAGGGATTATTCTCTTCACTGACTGGGGAATGACCTTCATCTTCGCTGTTGTCGTGATTGTCTTGATCTTGAATTTTATCAATTCACCATCAGGTCGTGCCACTTTATCAGTTCGTGAAGACGAGATTGCTTCTGAGTCGATGGGTGTAAACGTGACACGTGTTAAAGTCATTGCCTTTACAATCGGTGCCATGGTGACAGCTGTTGCGGGTAGCCTATATGCTGGTTTTATCGGGACTGTGACACCTAAAGATTTCACATGGATGAAATCAGTAGATGCCTTAATCATCGTTGTATTAGGTGGATTAGGCTCGATTACTGGGACAATCATTGCCGCAATTATCTTGGGCTTACTGAATATGTTCCTACAAGATTTTGGGGCGATTCGGATGATCATCTACTCATTGATCTTGATCTTAGTCATGATTTTCCGCCCAGGTGGCTTACTTGGCACATGGGAGTTCAAGCTCTCACGTTTCTTCAATAAAAAAGAAAATAAGGAGTCTAACTAATGGCACTTCTTGAAGTAAAAAATCTTACAAAAAACTTTGGTGGCTTAACAGCTGTTGGAGATGTCAATCTTGAACTGGGTGAGTCTGAGCTTGTTGGGCTTATCGGGCCAAATGGCGCTGGTAAAACAACGCTGTTCAACTTGTTAACTGGTGTCTATGAACCATCTGAAGGGACAGTGACTCTGGCTGGCGATATATTAAATGGCTTGTCGACTTATAAAATCGCTGCTGCTGGTCTATCTCGTACTTTCCAAAATATTCGCCTGTTTAAAAACTTGACTGTTTTGGATAATGTCTTGATTGCCATGGGTACAAGAAAAAAATCCCGTCTTTTGGCATCATTTTTCCGCTTGCCTGCATATTATAAGCAAGAAGCAGAGATGAAAAAAGAAGCTTTAGAGCTACTCGCTATCTTTGATTTAGACGTCAAGCAAGCTAGCTTGGCCAAAAATTTACCTTACGGTGAACAACGCCGTTTAGAGATTGTGCGCGCGCTTGCGACGAAACCAAAGATTTTGTTTTTGGACGAGCCTGCTGCTGGTATGAATCCGCAAGAAACAGCAGAATTAACGGCACTTATCAAGCAAATTCAACAACAGTTTAATATTACGATTCTATTGATTGAACATGATATGAGTCTTGTTATGAATGTAACTGAACGGATCTATGTTTTAGAATATGGTCGTTTGATTGCACATGGTACGCCAGATGAAATCAAAAACAATAAGCGTGTTATCGAAGCTTATTTGGGAGGAGAAGCATAATGGCGATGTTAACTATTAATAATCTTGATGTCCATTATGGTGTCATTCAAGCTGTTCGTGACGTCTCTTTTGAAGTCAATGAAGGTGAAGTTGTCTCGCTTATTGGGGCAAATGGTGCTGGTAAAACATCTATTTTACGCACGATTTCAGGTCTAGTTCGACCTTCAAATGGGACGATTCAATTTGAGGGAAAAGATATCCATAAAACACCTGCTCAAAAGATCGTAGCCAGTGGCTTATCCCAAGTACCAGAAGGTCGTCATGTCTTTCCTGGCTTGACTGTTATGGAAAACTTAGAGATGGGTGCTTTCTTACGTAAAAATCGCGAAGAGAATGCACAAAATTTGAAGAAAATTTTTGCACGTTTTCCGCGTTTAGAAGAGAGAAAAGGTCAAGATGCAGCGACTTTATCTGGTGGTGAACAACAAATGCTTGCCATGGGTCGTGCCTTGATGAGTCAACCTAAACTCTTGTTATTGGATGAACCTTCAATGGGGCTAGCACCAATCTTTATTCAAGAAATCTTTGAGATCATCAAGGATATTCAAAAACAAGGGACGACTGTTCTTTTGATTGAGCAGAATGCCAATATGGCCTTATCTATCGCTGATCGTGGTTATGTCTTAGAAACAGGTAAGGTGATATTATCTGGTACGGGTAAAGAACTACTAGCTTCTGACGATGTCCGAAAAGCTTATCTTGGCGGTTAATCGTTCATATGATTTAGCGATAGTTTCTGACGTGATTTTATGAGGCTATCATGTTAAAATAAGGTGACGTTAACAGAAATCGGGGGAATTGATTATGGCAGTGAAAGATTTTATGACTAAAAAAGTTATCTATGTCTCACCAACGACTAAGATAGCCAAGGCTGCGGATATCATGAAGGAACAAGGTATCCATAGATTACCAGTTATTGCAGATGACAAGTTAGTTGGACTAGTCACTGCTGGAACGATTGAGAAAGCGAGTCCTTCAGTGGCGACTTCTTTATCGGTTTATGAGATGAATTATTTGCTTAACAAGACAACCGTTGGTGAAGTCATGATTCGTGATGTCCTAACAATCTCAAAATATGCGACGCTAGAGGATGCCGTTTATCAAATGCGGCAACATAATGTCGGTGTCTTACCTGTTGTTGATAATGATCAAATCAGCGGTTTGATTACGGATAAAGATGTTTTTGGTGCCTTTCTCAGAGTAGCAGGCTACGGTGAAGCTGGCGTGCATGTGCGGCTTTTGATGCCAGATACAGTAGGCTCACTGGCTAAAGTAGCAGAACTGTTGGCAGAGCACTTGCTCGATGTGAGAAGTATCATCCAGATTAATACTGAGAATCAAAAATCTGCTGTTGAGTTCCAATTGATTGGTAAGCTTAGTACGGCAGAGATTGAAGCTATTTTTAAAACAGCTGGATTTGAAGTGGACGATATTCATGTCACAGAAAATAAGTTGGTCAGATAAGTATAGGGTCAACCTGAACTAAATATGGTAAAATAGACTTACTAGTCTATTTTTTTTATTACAAATTAGACATCGTAACGCCTAGTCAAACTATCATAAAGGAAAAAAATATGTTTTATACCTACCTTAGAAATTTTGTCACTTTTCTGTTATGGATGTTAAATGGGAATGCCCATTATCATAACACAGAAAAAATCTTGGATAAAACTGAGAATTATATTCTAGTTGCCCCCCACAGGACTTGGTGGGATCCCGTTTATTTGGCTTTTGCTACTAAGCCAAAAGAGTTTATTTTTATGGCTAAAAAAGAGTTGTTTAAAAATCCCTTCTTTGGATATTGGATTGAAAAGTGTGGTGCATTTCCGATTGACCGAGAACATCCTGGCCCAAGTACAATCAAGTATCCAACTAAAATTTTGAAAACATCAAATCGCTCGCTCATCATGTTTCCTTCTGGATCACGCCACTCGAAAGATGTAAAGGGTGGTGTTGCGGTAATTGCAAAAATGGCCAAAGTGCGGATTATGCCTGCTGTCTATCAAGGACCGATGACTTTCAAAGGATTAGCTAAACGAGAACGGGTTGATATGAATTTCGGTAACCCGATTGATATCTCAGATATCAAGAAGTTAGACAGTGAGGGTCTTGCTGAGGTTGCACGTCGTATCGAGTCAGAATTTGATAGACTAGATGCCGAAATCGCAGCAATAAAAGGCCCGCAAAAGCCGATGATATTTGGTTATTTGCCTAGACTTATTTTGTTGATTCCTGCGCTTGTTATCACACTCTTAACCTTCTTGTTTACGGTGGTTGCAGCACCTATCCATAAAAAAATGAAAAAATCATGAGCAATCATGGTTTTTTATTTTATCTAATATTAAGAAACACTTGACAAAAATAAGTGTACTAGTTATAATAGTACAATAGATACGGATTGAAAGGAGAGTCATGAATAAACTCGCAATATATGAACAGTTGGCTAATGAAATTAAAAGTGATATCGCAGCTGGTATTTTAAAACCTGGTGATAAATTACCCAGTGTCCGCAATTTCGCCTTGGAAAAGAAGATTAATCCGAATACGGCTGTCAAAGTTTATAAGACTTTAGAAATTGAAGGGGTGCTTACCTCTATACCGAGTAAGGGTAACTTTATCAGCGATGATGCAGCAAAACTACAGGCCTTTCATGTGGCAGAACTAAAGGCAGCCTATTTGACTTTGGTGAGGGAGATGCGAGATCATCATATTGAAGAATCTAGCATTATAGCGTTAGCAAAAGGAGTTTATCATGACATTACAAGTTAAGGATGTAAGGAAAGCGATTGCAGGTAAAACGATCTTAGAGGCTGTGTCTTTTGAGATGACAGCTGGCAGTGTAATCGGGCTAGTTGGTCGGAATGGTGCTGGTAAGACCACGCTAATGCGACTGATTGCAGGTGAAATGTTAGCAGATAATGGGGAAATTTTACTAGGAGACAAAGGTCGAGCCTCTGTTTTCTATGTAGACACCTTATCAAACTGGATGACTGCCTATCATGCGACGACAGTCATAGACGTGCTGACGATGTTCTACCCCGAATTTGACCAGGACCAGTTTATGATGATTTTATCATCACAGAATTTGCCTGCGGATAAAACGATTTCAACTTTCTCAAAAGGTCAAAAAGCCTTGATCTATCTAGCTGCAGGGATAGCAAGTCAGGCGACCTATCTACTCTTTGATGAGCCCTTAGACGGCTTAGATATCTTCGTAAAAGATTATTTCAAAAAGATGTTACTTGAGTTGGTTGATGCAGGTAGAAGTGCCATGATTGCCACGCATAATTTAGCAGAGCTTGATAGTCTAGCGGATCGCCTTTTATTAATTAAGGGGACGCAGGTTACGGAACAAGTTTGTGAGTCAGACATTGTTAAAATTCAATTTGTTTATGAAGGAGACACCCTTGCTTCCAATCTACTTGATGTTGCTACGATTTTAGAAAAGCGTGGCCGCGTCTATGTTGCCTTGATTTCAGAGTCCTTGATACCAGCTATATTTACCGATACGACAACCTATCGGTTTGTCGAGATTTTACAGGTGACAACAGAGGATGTTTTTAGAAAGGAATTGGGGTAAGGCAGATGAAAAATTTAATGAAAGTATACTTCAAACTACGGAAAAGTTGGCTAATTGGCTTATATGCCTTAATCATCGTAGCTGGTTTAACCAGTATGGCTAACGATAGTGTTCAGTGGCATAGGTGGGAAAAAATCGTTGTACAGTCTACAAGTAAAGCAGCCTATCAGAAGACGAGAACTTATCTCAAAACGCATCCCAAAGCAGATATTTATGCACAGGACTTCCCAAATGACTATCAACGGTATCTCGAAACGATTCGTATGATAAAACCCCTGCCTATTAATAATAATGAACCGATTTCGGCTAAAATGATTTATCAGTTTGCGCCATTGACTTATGATGCCTTAAAAACAGATCTACTGAGTTACTATAGTGAGGATAAACGAACTTATAGGAGCGACCCTTATTTTTCAACCGCTGTACTAAGATATATCCCTTCAGTCGGTGAGAATGGCCAGCATACAGAACAGGTTTCGATCAATAAAATCGGGTTAATGGGACTCAATATCTGTCTGGCCTTTGCTGCGCTATATGGCATCTTACTGATCGTGGATCAGCTGACCAAGGTGACCGCCTTTATCAAAGGGCGAACAGGTGAGGTGAATCGCTTGAATCTTGTTCAGTTTATCTATTGGGCTGGTATTCCGTTAGTGATGATTACTTTCCTGTCCGTGATCACCCATCTTACGCGTAGCCTGTTTATACCAAGTCAATATGTTGCCATCCCTTGGGAAGATTTACTAGTACAAGGCGGCAATAGCCTATCTATCTCACTTGGTATGGTCCTATTAATCAGCTTCGTCAATGTCCTAGTCGGGAAACCGATTTATAAACTCTTAACGCTATTTTTAGGGGTACCAGCTTGCCTACTAGCTGGGAGCAATATAGTCTCTCTGTTAAATATGCCATCTCTAAATGCCTTCCTAAAATCGATAGCTTATCCAGTTTATTTCTTGATTTTACTGGTGATACTTTTGCCGATTATCATGATTTTGCATAAGCACTATTCACTTGAACAAGATACTTTTTATATCAAGTTAGATAAGTTACGACTTCCGTTTTACAGTGGTATTTTAGTATTAGTCATCCTGGATTTTGTTTTAACATTTTTCTTACCTAATAGGTTTATTAGTACACCATTAGATATTGGCTTATTAATCGGCTTGATTGTCGGTATACCAATCATTTTTGCCAAGCTAGTTCTGAATAAGGATATCAGGCGATTGGTTATAAAATAGTAAATTAGCACTCTAAAAAAAGAGTGCTAATTTTTTTGTCAAAATTGGTCAAACATGGTAAAATAGACTTACACTAAAAATTTTAAAAAATAAAAGAGGTTTTTTCTCACATGAATAACACAGAATATTATGAGCGTCTAGGGGTTAGTCAGTCAGCTAGCCAAGATGAAATTAAAAAAGCGTACCGTAAGTTGTCAAAACAATATCATCCAGATATTAATAAAGATGCAAGTGCAGAAGATAAGTATAAGGAAGTACAAGAAGCCTATGAAACACTAGGTGATGCACAAAATCGTGCAGCCTACGATCAGTATGGTGCAGCAGGAGCTAACGGTGGTGGCTTTGGTGGCGGTGCTGGTGGCTTTAGCGGCTTCGGTGGTGGCGGCGGTTTTGGTGGCTTTGACGATATCTTCTCATCATTTTTTGGTGGCGGCGGTGGACAAAGCAATCCGACTGCACCACGTCAAGGTGAAGATTTACAATACCGTGTCAACCTTAAATTTGAAGAGGCGATTTTTGGTGTTGAAAAAGAAGTTAGCTACAATCGGGATCAAGCATGTCACACCTGTCATGGCGATGGTGCCAAACCGGGTACAAAATCTGAAACTTGTCATAAGTGTGGCGGTCATGGTCAGGTGCAAGTCGCGCGTGATACGCCTCTGGGCCGTGTGATGACAACAGCTACCTGTGATGTTTGTCACGGTACTGGTAAAGAAATTAAAGAAAAATGTCCAACTTGTCATGGGTCTGGTCATGAAAAACAACTACACAAAATCAAAGTTAAAGTCCCTGCTGGTGTTGAAACTGGTCAACAAATGCGCATGAATGGTGGTGGAGATGCTGGTAAAAATGGGGGCCCTTATGGCGATCTTTATGTGATCTTTAATGTCGCGGCCTCTAAACAGTTTGAACGTGATGGTGCCGAAATTTTCTATGAAATGCCACTAGAATTTGTTCAGGCAGCACTTGGTGATGAAGTTGAAATTCCAACTGTCCATGGCACTGTCAAACTAAAAGTCCCTGCTGGGACACAAACGGGTCAAAATTTCCGTTTACGCGGTAAAGGGGCACCAAAACTTAGAGGGACAGGTAATGGTGATCAACACGTCATCGTCAATATCGTGACACCTAAGAAATTAAATGATGCACAAAGAGACGCATTACAAGCATTCGCTAAAGCAAGTGGTCATACGGTCACGAGTCAAAAACCAGAAGGCTTCTTCGATAAATTAAAAAAAGAATTTAAATAAGCTAGAAAAGCAAGGGATACATCTGTGATGTACACCTTGCTTTTTTTGATAGGTAACATGGTCATGTTAAAGTTCAAGGATGTATTAAGGCTAAAATGAGATGAAAGATGTAAGCGTAACCCTTTTTACTTGATTATGTTAAACAAATGTGATTAAATGAAGATATCAAAAGGAAAAAGGAGCGCTTACTATGGTAGACAATGGACTAACGGACAAACTCAAAGGCAAAGCAAAAGATGTTGCAGGTACTGTTACTGGTAATGACAAGCAAAAAGCTGAAGGTATGCTAGACCAAGCAATCGGTAAAGTTAAAGAAGTTGCTGCGGATGCCAAAGAGAAAGCTGAAGATGTTATTGAAGATGTCAAAGAAAAATTTGAAAAGAAATAACAGATATGAAAACATTAGGCTTGCCTAGTGTTTTTTTTGTCACCAGTTAAAAGTGCCAGTTTTAGGGTATCAATTACGTTTAAGGACTAATTACTTGGCTTTTTATATCATTAGCTATATCCTAGTAGTATGTAGGAGGAGTTAAGATGAAAATTGCAGTTATCGCAGCAAATGGTAAAACAGGTTCTTTGATTACGCAAGAAGCAGTTGACAAAGGGATGTCAGTCACTGCAGTTGTTCGCAACGAGAATAAAACGCTAGCACAAGCTGTCTTGAAAAAAGATATCTTTGAGTTGACTGCATCAGATTTAGCAGGATTTGATGCGGTAGTTGATGCAGTTGGTTTTTGGTATCCTGAGGATTTAGTGAAGCATGAAACATCTCTCAAACACTTGGCTGATGTGCTAAGTGGTACTGAAACAGCTCTATTTGTCGTTGGCGGTGCGGGTAGCTTATATATGGATGAAACACATACCAGACAGCTACAAGACACGCTCGACTTCCCAGAAGCCTATAAGCCATTAGCAACTAGTATGGCAAAAGGGTTAGCAGTATTAAGACAGAGACAGGATGTGAGGTGGGTTTATGTGAGTCCCGCAGCCCTTTTTGATGCTGAGGGTAAGAAAACAGGAGATTATCAAGTTGCAGGTGAACTATTTGAAACCAATCAAGCTGGTGAGAGTTACATTAGCTATGCAGACTATGCGCTAGGGCTTGTAGACCTAATCGCAAAAGGGACCTATGGTCGAGAACGGATTTCTTTATTATCAAAATAAAAAATAAGTTAGGAAATCATAAGGATTGGGTTTGCGAGTTCACCTAATTTCTCATAAATCGCCATTTTATAAAAGCGCGTCAGACGAAGACGCGCTTTTATGTTATAATATAAAGCATGAGCATTGAAAATTATAGACCAGATTTTTTATTGGCGGCTGCTTATCAGCTGACTGCTGAAAGTTTGAAGCGCCATCAAATTCATGCTGTCCTAGTTGATTTGGATAATACCTTAACTGCCTGGAATAATCCAGATGGTACACAGGAGATGCGTGACTGGCTTGCGGAGATGAAAGCAACCAATATCAAGGTTGTGGTTGTGTCAAATAACAACCATGAACGCGTAAAGCACGCTGTTGAGCGATTTGATGTACCTTTCATTAGTCGTGCTATGAAACCATTTGATTATGGTATAAAAAAAGCAATCAAGCTGGTGGATGAACAACCAGAGCATGTCATCATGGTGGGTGATCAGCTGATGACAGATATTAGAGCGGCAAAAAGAGCGGGGATTCGCAGTGTGTTAGTCAAACCACTAGTCGAGTCAGATGCTTGGAATACGAAATTTAATCGGGCACGCGAGCGTCGTGTGTGGCGGAAATTGATAGAAAAACACGGAGAACCTGAGTGGCAGAACACGATTTAGCAACAGCAGAAGCGTTACGTTGTATTGGCTGTGGTGCAGAAATGCAGACTGAAGATAAAGAAGCGATGGGCTATACCCCAAAATCAGCTTTGGATAAAGGACTTGAAACTGGCGAACTATATTGTCAACGTTGTTTTCGTCTGCGTCATTACAATGAGATTGCTGGTGTCAACATCAGTGATGATGAGTTTTTAAGATTACTGACAGAGGTTGGTAATACCGACGCTTTAGTTGTCAACGTGATTGACATCTTTGACTTTAATGGGTCAGTTATTCCTGGTCTTCATCGGTTTGTATCAGGAAATGATGTCTTATTAGTTGGTAACAAACGTGATATTTTACCAAAATCAGTCAAAGCAAGCAAGGTTAAAAATTGGTTGCGAGAGCGGGCACATGAAGAAGGACTACGTCCGGTTGATGTGGTCTTAACAAGCGCCCATCATGAAGATGATGTGTCGGAGTTGATGGCAGAGATTGAAACATATCGTCATGGTCGTGATGTTTATGTTGTTGGTGTGACAAACGTTGGTAAGTCGACCTTAATCAATGCGATCATTAAAAATGCGACGGGTGATGCTGACGTGATTACGACGAGTCGATTCCCAGGGACAACCTTAGATAAAATCGAAATTCCTTTGGATGATGGTAGTTTTATCGTTGATACGCCAGGGATTATCCACCGGCATCAAATGGCACATTTTGTTGGGCCAAATGATTTGAAGTTGGTTAGTCCTAAAAAAGAGATTAAACCAAAGACCTATCAGCTGAACGCTGGTCAAACCTTATTTATGGGTGGTCTAGCTAGACTTGACTACATTCAAGGAGACAAGCAAGGTATGACAGGTTACTTTGATAATCACTTAATGATTCATCGAACTAAGCTCGAGGGTGCAGATGCCTTTTATGCCAAACATGCGGGCGGCTTACTGACACCACCTCATGCAGATGATATGGCTAATTTCCCTAAACTGGTCCGAAAAGAATTCTCAATCAAAGACAAATCAGATATTGTCTTTTCAGGTCTTGGTTGGGTTCGTGTCATGAACCGTGGGGTTGTTGCAGCATGGGTACCTGAGGGTGTTGATGTCTTGATCCGAAAAGCGCTTGTCTAAGACAAGTGTGACACTAATAATTTAGCGCACAGCGCATACAGAAAGAAAAACATGGAATTAACTGGAAAACAAAAACGCTACCTTCGTGCACAAGCACACCATTTGACACCTATTGTCCAAATCGGTAAGGGTGGATTAACAAATGAAATCAAAACGAGTATCCGTAAAGCTTTGGATGCACGTGAATTAATCAAAGTGGCAATTTTACAAAATTCTGATGCTGATATTAATGATGTGGCAGCAGAAATTGAAGAGATGTCATTTGATGTTGTTCAAAAAATCGGTCGTATTTTGGTTGTCTTTAAAGTCGCTGAAAAACGTGAGAACCGTAAGTTATCACTTGAGGTTAAAGCGATTTAATCTGCTAGTCATCAGGTCAAAATATGTTGTCTGCAGATGTGAATTTGGTAGATGGCAGGACTAGGACTATAGCCTGATTTCCCGATACTAGGTTGGTTACGTAACGCAACAAAGGAGTCTTTATGGGAATTGAACTTCTCACACCTTATACTAAAGTTGAACTCGATATGCAAAAGACAGAAAATCGGCGTCAAATTGGCCTTTTTTTAGGTAAATTTGCGCCGATACATGTCGCGCATTTGGTGATCGCAGATCAAGTCCGTCGGGAGTTAAATCTTGAGCGTGTCCTTTTCATGCCTGAGTATGATGATGAGGCTGGCACGATTATTAGCTTACTGTCTCGTGCTTTAAAAGGGAATGCTGGTTTGGGTATTGACACGGCTCGGCTGAATAACACGTCTCAGACGCTTGTTGAAACCTTAGAAACGCTAATCCTAACGCATAAGGATACTGATTTTTATTTTATCGCTGGAAGTGATATGATTGCGAGTTTATCACAGCGTAAAGATGCCTTAGCATTAGCTGACTTAGTACAACTTGTTGGTGTACAACGACCAGGATTTAGAACAGGTACCTCTTTACCTATTTTGTGGGTGGATGTGCCTCAGATGGCGATTTCATCTACTGGCCTAAGAGAGATGATGCATCAGGGAATAGAGCCAAAGTTTTTGATTCCGGATGGTACACTTGAGTTTATCAAAGAACGAGGGCTATATGGTCTTTGATAATAATGCTGGGCTCGGTATCAGCAGAGATGCTTTACTGGCTAAACTAGCGACTACCTTATCTCCAAAGCGATTTGCACATGTAAAACAGGTGGCTGATGCTGCTAAGCAGTTAGCAGTGCACTGGGGATATGCAGCAGTAGAAAAAGCTGAATTAGCTGGTTTGCTACATGACTATGCTAAAGAAGCATCAGATGATGTTTTTATCTCACTGATTTACAAATACAAGCTTGATCCAGATTTACTTAACTGGCATAATAATGTCTGGCATGGCGTTGTTGGTATCTACAAAATTCAGGAAGACTTTGGTATCACTGATCCTGAATTATTACGCGCGATTGAGATCCATACAGTTGGCAGTAGTCAGATGGGCTTGCTTGATAAAATTTTATATGTCGCTGACTATATAGAAGCTGGTAGACGCTTTGAAGGTGTTGAGGCGGCGCGGGCGCTTGCCTATCAAGATTTAGATGCTGCAGTGGCTTATGAAACAGTCCATACGGTTGCTTTTCTTGCGCAGCAGCAGGTCAGAATTTACCCACAAACGATTTTAACGTATAACGCTTTTGTCGATAAATTGCGTTAAACTAAACGAACAGATATGACTAATCATTTAGTGATTGGCAACTCTAATATCAGGCAACTAGCTGCTATCCAAAGTGATACAATAGAAAAATGATGATATTTGCAAAATAGAAAGATAATAAAAAGCATGACAAACGAACTACTACTACAAACAGTTGTAACAGCTGCTGATGATAAAAAAGCCCTTGATATTGTGGCCCTTGATATGCGTGAAGTGAGCGGTGTCATGGATACTTTGGTCGTGATGGAAGGGATGAATTCACGTCAAATCGATGCGATCGTAGATAATATCACAGAAGCAATCAAAAAAGGTGGCGGAGACATTCATGGTGTTGAGGGTGCTGGTGCAGATGGTTGGGTCTTGATTGACTTGATTGATGTGGTGATCAACGTGATGACACATGATGCACGCTTGACTTACCGTCTTGAAAAATTGTGGCATGATGCACCTGAAATCGATGTTACAGCTTGGTTAACTGACTAAGTTAGAAAAAGAGAAAAATGGATAATTATCAAGAATTTGCGCGCGTTTATGATACCATCATGGACGATACGCTATATGATGCCTGGCATCAATTTTCACGCGATCATTTACCATCACATACTCATGATATTTTAGAGCTTGCTTGTGGTACAGGCAAGCTTTCTGTGCAGTTTGCACGTGATGGCTATGCTGTAACGGGTCTTGACTTATCAGAGGAGATGCTGAGTATTGCCTATAATCGTGCTTTAGACGAGTTGGATGAGACGATTGGTATTGGGTTTATCGAAGGGGATATGCGAGATCTCAGCAATGTTGGGACCTATGACGCAGTGACGTGTTACAGTGATAGTATTTGCTATATGCCTGATCGTGAAGCGGTTCAAGAGGTATTTGATGGGGTTTGGAATTGTCTGAATGCTGATGGCACCTTCATCTTTGATGTACACAGTGTTAACCAAATTGATCAGGTTTTCCCTGGGTATAGCTACCATGAAAATGAAGAAGATTTTGCCTTCATGTGGGATTCTTTCCCAGGTGATAAAGCACACAGTATTACACATGAACTGACCTTTTTTGTTAAGGATGCTGACGGAAAATTTGAGCGTCGAGATGAAGTCCATGAAGAACGGACTTACTCGATTGATAATTATCTGACCATGCTGGATAATGCTGGTTTTGTGGATGTCACCGTTTTATCAGACTTTCAAAATGTAGCGCCTTCTGAAAATGATGATAGCGCCCGTTGGTTTTTTATCGCCCAAAAAGGGTAATAAATCAGGTGTTTAAGCTAGTTATCAAGGTTTCGGATAACTCAGTGACTGGCTATACTTACTTAAACAGGGTAAAGTTGAGATGAAGAGAGGGTAAACTAATGATGTATTTAGGATTAATCGTTATAGTTGGCTTTATAGCCTATTTAACACAAGATAAACAGGACAAAAAGTTTCCTCGCTGGCTCAAGCTTATTTTTTGGCTTCTTGTCTTAAGTATACTGTCGAGAGTATCGGATACCCTAGCTGGTGCCGTCTTTATTGGCTTGATTGCTTGGTGGTTTGTTAAAAAACCTAGTCGTAGGAGAAAACAGCAAGTTGCTGAGGATAGGTTTGATACAGCTGATGTGGTGCCGCATTTCAAATCAGAAGAAGACCCAGTCAAACGCTATGCATCGACGCCTAAAAGACAGGCAGCCTTAGCTGAGCTGCTAAGTACACCAAAAGAGCTTGCGACTTATATCGACCAAGAAATTGATACTTTTTTCATGAATGAATGGACCAAGATGGCTGCTATTTATTCAGATCAAACGGGTCAATTCGATGATGATGTCAGGGATAATGCGGGACATCAGATGCGTGAGATTTTAGATGCGATATTTGCCAAGTTTGCCAAGAAAAAACGGGCAGAATTAGTCGAAAAGCAATCCATCAATGAAGAGTTGAAAGATAAACATAAAGCAGAAATTGATATTGCCATGCAAGTCTATGATAAATGGCAGGACAAGGCATGATTTCTGGTGTCATTGCTGAATTCAATCCCTTTCATAATGGCCATAACTACTTACTATCGCAAGCGTCTGGCTTAAAGATTGTGGTCATGAGTGGTAATTGGATGCAACGTGGCGAACCAGCCATTGTTGACAAGTGGACACGTGCGCAAATGGCTTTAGAAAATGGCGCTGACATTATTGTTGAGCTGCCTTTTTTTGCTAGTGTCCAAAGTGCAGATTATTTTGCTGAGTATGCGATCGGTATACTGTCAGATTTGGGTGTTGAGCAGCTGGTATTTGGGACGGATTCTGATCATGTTGACTATGATAGGTTATGCCATATCTATAAAACGCAATCGGACGACATACAAGCTTTCCTTGATGGCTTACCAGATCAGTTATCATATCCTCAAAAAACACAGAAAATGTGGGAAGTATTTACAGGAATCGATTTTGATGGCAACACGCCTAATCATATTTTAGCACTTGCCTATACTAAGGCAATAGCCAAGCTAGAATCTAACATTAGCTTACAAGCAATCCCTCGTATTGGCTCAGGATTTCATGATGACAAGTTATCAGAATTTGCATCGGCAACAGCAATCCGTGCGCATGCGGATTCTGATTTATCAGCTGTCATGCCAAGTTTTCAAGCTTTTGAATCAGCACCTAAAGTAGGCTGGACCAATTATTTTTCTTTACTTAAATATAAAGTGATGTCAACAAGTTTACTAGACTTGACCCACCTTTTTCAAGTGAATGAGGAGCTAGCTGTTAGACTGAAAAAAGCCATTAAAGTGGCTGGTTCTTTTGATGAATTAGTAGATGAGGTAGCAACCAAGCGCTATACTAAAGCGCGTATCAGACGTTTGTTGACCTACATTTTAATCAATGTCAGTAAGTCACAAACGTTTGAAAAAAGCCCTCCCCATATTTTAGGCTTCTCATCAGCTGGTCAAGCCTATCTAAAAGACTATGATGTCGTGACAAAAGTAGGTAAAGGTTATACAGATAGCTTAACCTTACAGGCTGATGCTGTCTATAGGCTGGGACATGCTGACTTGCCAGAACAAAATTATGGTCGGATACCGATTATGCGCACATAAATCAGGGGATTGGGCTGAGTGTATACAGGTGGTTTACGAGAGGGTGACATATTTGTCAAGATAGGTTGTCAGTAGTTTGACACAAAATGCGCACATGGATCAAACAAATTGTATTCAAATGCGAAACAATCAGAGAAATTATGATAAAATAGTATAGAATAAGCATCAAAGGATAAGAAAGAAGGCATTATAATGGGACGTAAGTGGGCGAATATCGTCGCTAAAAAGACAGCAAAAGACGGTGCAAACTCTAAAGTTTATGCTAAATTCGGTGTAGAAATTTATGCTGCAGCTAAACAAGGTGATCCAGATCCTGAGTCAAACTCAAAACTTAGATTCACGATTGAGCGTGCTAAACAAGCACAAGTACCACGTCATATCATCGATAAAGCGATCGATAAGGCAAAAGGTAGTAGTGAAGAAACCTTTACAGAAGGTCGCTATGAAGGATTTGGTCCAAATGGGTCGATGGTGATTGTCGATACCTTGACAACAAATGTCAACCGGACTGCAGCGAATGTGCGTTCTGCCTATAACAAAAATGGTGGTAATTTTGGCGCATCTGGATCTGTTTCCTATTTATTTGATAATACGGGTGTTATCGGATTTATTGGCGATAATGCTGATGAGATTTTCGAATATTTACTTGATAAAGAAATCGATGTTCGTGATGTTGAGCAACAAGATGACCAAGTGATTGTTTATACAGAGCCAGAAGCACTTCATAAGGCACTAGAAGCACTTCGTGAAAATGGTGTTGCTGAGTTTACAGTATCAGAACTTGAGTTGATTCCTCAAAGCGAAGTTGACTTATCTGGTGATGATGTAGAGATATTTGAAAAGCTGATCGATGCACTTGAAGACGATGAAGATGTGCAAAAAGTCTATCATAATGTGGCTGACTTCTGATAAAAAATACCCATCAAAAAAATCGATGCAAAATGCGTCGTTTTTTTTATTTTGAGGAACCATTACAAGGTTTTACGCATGCTCATATCTGTCACGCCAAATCCCATCTTTTTATAAAGGTGAATCGCAGGTGCGTTACTGCCAAAAACATGAAGTGATAAGGCAGAAAATCCGAGCTGTTTTGCTTCTGATTCAACTAAGGATAGGGCTTTTGTACCAAACCCTCTATTTTGAAAGGCTGGGTAGATTTCAAAATCATAGATGAATGCCGTATCTTGATTTTGGTTAGACTTAGCAAACCAGATATAACCAAGATTTTCGGACTGCTCTTGGATCATGTATAAATAATTATCTGCTGTTAACAGCCCATCTGGCAGTAACTGCTGGTAGGAAGCTTCAGCATTTGAATGGGCATCAGCTTTAGGCCAACTACCATTAGCTTCCTTTTCATTTGCATAGGTGGTTATGGCAGTTGCCATATAGTCGTCAAAATTACCTTGCGTCATTTTAGTAAGGGTTAACATCATATCTCCTGTTTAAAAATTATTTCATAGTGTAATCAGTCACCAGATAGTTCATTATAACACGAGTTTCCTTGATTGAAATGAGTGGCATAAAACAGTGTAATAGAAACGTTTCTAGTGTGAATTTATCTGACTTAAGCTAAAAACTTAATATTAGCCAAAAAAAGGATGATTATTTTAAATAAAGCGCTTGCAAAACGAAAAAAAGTATGTTAATATCATTTTATAGAAACGTTTCACTAAGGAGGAAACAGATGAAAAAATTTATTTTAATAGGTGTCACAGCCTTAGCTGCTCTGGGTATTATGTCTGGTTGTTCAAGTAGCAACAAGAAAGAGGCATCCAGTCCATTAACTTTTTGGTACATGGGTGATGGTGATCAAGGTGTTAAACCGATCATCGACAAATTCACTAAAGAAACTGGTGTTGCAGTGAAAATTCAGAGTATTCCATGGAGTGCTTCTCGAGATAAATTATTGACAGCTGTTGCAGCAAAAAATGGACCGGATGTTGCGCAAATTGGGACTTCTTTCATGAGTGAGTTCGTAGATGCGGGTGCGCTAACTGACATTTCTGATGATGTCAAAAAAACTGATGTTCTGAAACCAACTAACTTTTTTGATGGGTCAGTCGCAACGACTAAGTTTGATAACAAGTACTATGCTGTGCCTTGGTACACAGAAACACGTGCCCTGTATTACAGAACAGACTTACTAAATTCTGTAGGCTATCCACAAGCACCAAAAACATGGGAAGAATTAGCTGATGCTGCTAAAAAACTTGCTAATCGTGGCGATAACATGTATGGTATCAATATTGATGGTGCAGAACCAACTTTTGGCTTCATGTTTGCACGCCAAAATGGGTCAACTTTATTTGATAAGCAGAACAAACCATTGTTCAACCAACCTGAAATGGTAAATGCCCTTAAATATCTAGAAGATATCGTTAAATCAGGGGCATCTCCTAAGACGAATCTTGGACTAGATATCAGCCAAAGTTTTGGTGGAAAAGGGATTGTTCCGATGTTCATTAGTGGCCCATGGATGATTTCTGGCATCAATGAAAATGCAACCGATATCAAAGGTAAATGGGCTGTAGCTGAATTGCCTAAAGGCCCTGTTAATGGTGAATCAGTAACTGGTGGTGCCAATTTAGCTGTCTTTAGCAGTAGTAAGAAAAAAGCTGATTCTATGAAACTGATTGAGTATCTTTCTAAAAAAGAAAATCAAACAGCCTTCTTTAAATCTACTAATTCATTACCAACCAATAAAGCTGCATGGCAATCAGAGACATTTACAAAAGATCCAATTATCTCTGTTTTTGGTAAACAATTAGAACACTCTCAACCAATGCCACTACTTAAAAAATGGGATGAAACAACGCAACTCTATATGAAACAATGGGAGCAGGTTATCTCTAAAGGTAAAGATATCAAAAAAGCAATGACTGAGCTTGATGATGATACGATTAAGTTGAACAAATAAGCGCTTAATTTAAATAGAGAAACTATCGTACTGAGAAGGTAAAAAACTTTTTAGTACGATAGTTTGGTTATTGGCTGATATCTTTCATTATCTGTTCATGACATAAGGAGGTACGATTCATGAAAAAACATAAAGCGCCTTACTTTTTTATAGCGCCTGCAGTGACGTTGCTCGTCATCTTCTCAATTATCCCCATCATGCTTGCCTTATTTATCAGTTTTACTGATATGAGTTTAGCGGGCTTGGCTGATTACTCAAGAATTCATTTTGTTGGCTTAGAGAATTACATCAATATTTTCACAGATAAACTATTTGGACAAGCCGTTTTAAATACAGGGTATTATGTTGTCATCGGGGTACCGCTTGTTATTGGTATTTCATTAGCACTAGCCATTATGATCAATGTCGGTGAAAATAGGTTCTTCCATTTCTTACGGCTGGTCTTCTATAGTCCATCTATCACGAATACCGTTGCGATTGCCGTTGTTTGGATGTATCTCTATAACCCAACCATTGGCCTATTAAATCATTTATTAGCCTATATACATGTTGGGCCGATATTATGGTTGACGGATCCTAGCACATCGAAAATTTCCTTAATCATCATTGCTGTTTGGCGAGCAACGGGATTAAATATGTTGATATTTCTAGCAGCGTTACGTGGGATCCCTGTGGCATATTATGAAGCAGCTGAAATAGATGGTGCGACAAAATGGCAACAAGTTTTTAAAATTACGATTCCCTTACTTAAATTTTCAATCTTCTTTGTCACTGTGACAACCTTAATTGGCTGGTTCCAATTCTTTGAAGAACCTTTCATTATGACCAAGGGTGGTCCGCTAGATAGTACAGTATCGGTTGCGCTATTCATTTATCAAAATGGTTTCCAATATAGTAAATTTGGTTATGCAGCAGCCTGCTCATTTATTCTCTTTATTGGCATTATCCTTGTGACGATGATCCAATTAAAGATTCAAAATAGACAAAAACAAAATGGGATGTAGGAAAGGTAGTGACCATGATAAACTCATATAAAAATAAACAAATGGGATTTAAATTACTCATCAGTATCCTATTAGGGGTGCTTGGTATCGTGACCTTCTTTCCATTCTTGTGGATGATCTTTTCTTCATTTAAAACGAATGCTGAAATCAACCAGATCGTACCGAGTCTGCTTCCTAAGGCAGCGTCACTAGATAATTTCAAAGAGCTATTCGTTCGTATGAACTTTGGCTTGTATCTAAAAAACACATTGATTGTGACAATCTGTTCTTTTGCGGGTCTCTTCTTAAATGCAATGGCAGGGTATGGCTTTGCTAAGTATGACTTTAAAGGCAAAAATAAACTCTTTCTATTGGTGCTTGCAACGATGATGATTCCAGGTCAAGTGACGATGATTCCAGTTTACCTCTTGTTGAATTCAGTTGGGTTGACCAATAGTTTAACGGGGATCATTCTACCAGGGCTTGTCGGTGCATTTGGCGTCTTTCTCTTCCGCCAGTTCATGAGTACGATTTCTGATGAAATGATAGAAGCAGCACGTTTAGATGGCGCTAACGAATGGTATATTTTCTTTAAGATTATTTTACCGTTAACCAAGCCGATATTAGCTGTACAGGGTATTCTTACCTTTATTGGTGGATGGAATTCCTTCCTATGGCCTTTGATTATCGCAAATGATGAAAAATATTATACTTTATCGGTTGGCTTGCAGCTGTTACAAGGACAGCATGGTGGCAATTATGCCTTGCAAATGGCCGGTGCAACCTTTATGGTTGTGCCCATCTTGATTGTCTTTCTCATCTTCCAAAAGTATATTTTGGAAGGGTTCAATGTGTCAGGCATGAAGTGATGCATAAGTCTTATTTAGCCATATAGGTTAGTGACTTATTAATAATAGAAAATGAAGGTTATAGGTGAAAAGATGAATAAAACGAACTTGACGAATTTAGTAGATCAAATGACTTTGACAGAAAAAGTCGATCAGTTACTCCAGTTGGCTGCGGCATTTTACTCGGATAAGGCCGAGGAAAAAACGGGTCCGATGTCAGATTTAGGATTAAATGAGGATAACATCAATAATGCCGGCACAACGCTCGGTATCTCAGGTGCTAAGGAAGCAATTCGTGTTCAAAAAACGTACATGGAAAAGAATCGCTTAAATATCCCAACGTTATTAATGGCTGATATCGTGCATGGATTTAGAACGATTTTCCCCATTCCTTTAGCGTTAGGGAGCTCGTGGGATTTGTCGGTTGCTGAAAAAATGGCAGAAATATCTGCCAAAGAGGCAGCTGTTTCAGGCTTGCATGTGACGTTTTCACCCATGGTAGATTTAGTTCGTGACCCACGTTGGGGGCGCGTGATGGAATCAACAGGTGAGGATTCGTTCTTAAATAGTCGCTTTGCGGCAGCCTTTGTAAAAGGTTATCAAGGAGACGATTTAGCCAATGACTTCTCAAGAGTAGCAGCCTGTGTCAAACACTTTGCAGCTTATGGGGCAGCTATTGGTGGACGTGATTACAATACTGTCAACATGTCAGAGCGGCAACTGCGTGAGAGTTATTTACCAGGTTATAAAGCAGCGCTTGATGCGGGGGCAAAACTTGTGATGACATCATTTAATGTTGTCGATGGCATACCTGCTACAGGAAATGAGTGGTTGTTCCGTGATGTGTTAAGAGATGAATTTGGCTTTGACGGTGTTGTGATCTCGGACTGGGGTGCAGTTAAGGAGATTGTGGCACATGGAGTTGTGGCGGATGAAAAAGGTGCTGCAGAATTAGCCATTAAAGCGGGTGTTGATATCGAAATGATGACAACCTGCTACTCACGTTACTTGGCTGAACTGATAGCAGAAGGTCGTGTTGCAGAAAGTCTTTTAGATGAAGCAGTATTGAGAATCTTACAGCTTAAAAATGAATTGGGTCTTTTTGAAAATCCTTATAGAGGTGCTGATGAGTGGTTGGAAGCTGAGCTTATTCTAAGTGATGAACATCGTCAAATTGCAGAAGAAATCGCTGCTAAATCGATTGTCTTATTGAAGAATGAGCAGATATTACCTTTGAAACGCAGTGAGAAAGTCGCAATCATTGGCCCAGCAGCTCAAACACAAGATATCTTAGGGGCTTGGTCTTGGCAAGGTAAGCAATCAGAAGCAATTTCACTTGTGACGGGTGCACGACGTATGTCTGACAATATAGTCGTTGGACAAGAAGTATTTGATTATTTTGAGCCAAGCCAAGCGGCAATTAATGAGGCATTAGCATTAGCTAAGTCAGCCGATAAAGTCGTATTAGCCTTGGGTGAACAGGAGTGGATGAGCGGGGAAGCTGCTAGTCGTAGTGATATCACACTACCAGAGGCCCAACTTGACTTGGTTAACCTGGTACTTGCGCAAAACGAGCAGGTAGTTGTGACCCTATATAATGGTAGACCCTTAGATTTACGTGGTATCGATGGGGCTAAGGCGATTGTAGAAGCTTGGTTCCCGGGTACCGAAGGTGGCTCCGCACTTGCTAAGATTTTATGGGGAGACTACAATCCAAGTGCACGGTTGAGTATGTCATTTCCAGAGTCTGTCGGTCAGGTGCCAGTTTATTATAACTGCGATAATACGGGGAGACCATACGAATCTGACCCAGATGAAAAATATGTATCTAAATACTTAGATGTCTCAAACTATGCCAAATATCCTTTTGGTTTTGGCTTAAGCTATAGTCAGTTTGACTATGAGTCGCTCATTCTAGAGGATCAGGTCATGACTGAGGATCGTAACTTAAGAGGTTCTGTAACAGTGACAAATCAGTCGGATGTAGCTGGTGTTGAGACCGTACAACTCTATATTTGTGATAAAGTTGGTCAAGTGACAAGACCAGTTAAGGAGTTAAAAGGGTTCTATCGTGTGGCACTAGCAGCCAAAGCTTCACAAGTTGTTGCCTTTGAAATCGACGAATCCATGTTACAGTATGTCCACACAAATCAAAAAATGTCGAGTGATTCGGGAGAATTTGAGCTGCTGGTTGGCCCAAATAGTCGCGACTTACTGAAAGTAACGTTTGCTTTAAAAAAGAATAGATAAGGATAAAGGTATGCTAGATAAAAAATTAAGGTTTCAAGAAAATAAGACGACGATATCTTTCCTAAGTTCAGGTGATTTAGATCAGATCACGCATGATGGTATCATGATCAATCAATTGAATGCTAATTTTTTAGATGGAAATTGTAACCAGATTTATCTGCGAATACATACAGACTCTGGTATTGTATCAACACCGATGATAGGCTCAAATAGCGGGTCGCGATTTTTCGTTGCGCAAGATCAACTCACTTGGCAAGGCGTATTTCATGCTGTTAGCTACCAAGTTGCCTTTAAGCTGGCTAAGGATGGCATTTGGTTTTGGCAAGTGATCCTATCTGGTAATGGACAAGCAGTTGATGTGATTTATGGGCAGGATATAGGTAATGCGGCACAGGGTGCTGTTCAAGCCAATGAAGCCTATATGTCACAGTATGTCGATCATCATGTGACACAAGATGAAACGACTATTGTGATCTCATCAAGACAAAATCAGCCTCAAAATGGCAAGTTTCCTTTAGTTGAGCAGGGGAGTCTTTCACCTCTCATCAGCTATGCAACAGACGGTTATCAGTTTTTTGGCACAGGCTACAAAGAGACCAATCAACCTACTGCCTTGACTGAGGAACAATTAGCAAATGAAGTCTATCAATATGAATTTGCCTATATTGCCTTACAGACTGATAAACTTGTCCTTAAGCCACAAAATGAACCGATTGTATTCTATGGTGTCGCCTGTAGTGATCAGCCGACCGCTGTCAGTCAACCAATAGTCGATCGTGGTCAAATCGTGAGCAGTTATCAGGAGTTAGTATTTGCGCTACCAGCAACTGATTCGATCGTTTTTAATAAAACAATCGGGTCTCCTATTGTTGGCGAGACATTAAGTGATGCGGCATTAGCACAGCTATTTAGTAGCCAAAGTCAAGTTGAGAAGGCGGGCGAGACGACGCTATCTTTCTTCACAACCGACTATCACCATGTTGTACTGAAGGCAAAAGAAGTCGATATGGAGAGGGCACATGGTCATATCCTGTTAAGTGGTATGGATTTGGCAGTAGATAAGCCCTTACTCAGTACCACACTTTATATGTATGGCATCTTTAATTCTCAGGTGGTGCTTGGTAATACGTCGATGAATAAATTGATGAGCAATAGCCGAAATTCATTAAATATCATGAAGCAATCTGGCCAACGTATCTATCTTAAAGAAGCGGATACATGGCGGTTATTGACCATGCCATCTGCTTTTGAGATGGGGCTGAATTCCGCAACTTGGTATTATAAACTGCCAAATGATTTGCTCAAAGTGACGACTTTTACAGTTGCTGATGGCCGAGAGATTCAAACGCAGTTTGAAAGTGAGACTGGAAAGGCCTATACATTAGCCATCACTAATCAGCTGCTAATGAGTGATGATGAACATGCTCCAGCCTATAGTATCAATCGGACTGATAATGTGGTGACAGTCAAAGCAAAAGCTGATTCAGGTATCGGCAGTGCTTATCCTGACCTAACTTACCACTTCAGCCTTGACGTGCCTTACGCGCTTACTGATGAACGGCTATTTCAAGTCGCGGAGTCTGACGTGTTGACGGTGTTTCTTGTTGAAAATATGTCGAGCTTTACGATGACGATTCAAGGGAATCTGACAGGTGCTAGTAACCAAACACAGACCACTTCACTAGCAGTTGAAAATGCGCGCTATACAAAGTTTATAGCCGATTTAACCAATCACTTTCATCTGTCTCATCCTTCTGAATCAGTCAATGACATGAATACCTTGATGCAGTGGTACACACACAATATGCTGGTGCATTACTTATCACCGCATGGCCTGGAACAATATGGCGGTGCTGCTTGGGGAACACGGGATGTATCGCAAGGTCCAACTGAATTTTTCTTAGCTGTCAATCGCGCTGATGTGGTCGCATCTATCATCACGCATGTATTTGAAAACCAATTTGAGGATGATGGCAATTGGCCACAATGGTTTATGTTTGACCGATATGAGAAGCAAAAAGCTGATGAAAGTCATGGAGATGTGATTGTGTGGCCGATGAAAATCGTCGCAGATTATTTAGAGAAAACGGCAGATTTAGCCATACTTTCAAAAGCTATTCCCTATACTGATCGGTCAACTTTTGCCAAAACAGGGCAATCACATCCATTATTGTCACACATCAAAAAAGAAATTGCCTACATAGAAGCTAATTTCTTACCTGGTACTTATTTATCATGTTATGGTGATGGCGATTGGGATGATACCTTGCAGCCTTATGATAGCAGATTAAAACAAAATATGGCCAGTAGTTGGACGGTCGCTTTGACTTATCAAGTATTAAACAAGCTTGGTCGGATTTTATTACAGGTTGATGCGGCCTATGGGCATCATTTAATTGATCTAGCTGATCATATCAAACAAGATTTTGACAAGTATATGCTAGGCGACGAGACGATTCCTGGATTTGTCTACATAAATCAGGATGGCTCATCAGAGTTGATGATCCATCCTAAGGATCAAAAAACAGGCATTCAGTATCGCTTATTACCCATGACACGCAGCATGATCGCAGAACTATTGACTCCTGAGCAAGTCTCACATCACTTATCTGTGATTAAAACCCACTTGCAGTTTCCAGATGGTGTCCGTCTGATGAATCGACCAGCAGCCTATCACGGTGGTGTAAGTACTAACTTTAAGCGGGCAGAACAAGCAGCGAACTTTGGCCGAGAAGTCGGCTTACAGTATGTGCATGCACATATTCGGTTTACTGAGGCCATGGCGAAAATTGGTCAGGCTGATGAAACCTGGCGGGCCTTATCTATCATCAATCCAGTACAGATTCAAAAGCGCGTGGCAAATGCCGGACGTCGGCAGTCAAACGCCTATTTTAGTAGTTCTGACGGCGCTTTTAAGACAAGGTACCAATCACAAGCAGAATTTGATACAATGAAGAGTGGTAGTAGGCAAGTTAAGGGTGGTTGGCGCATCTATTCTAGTGGCCCAGGCATCTATATTAATCAGTTGCTAACGAGTGTCTTAGGCATTCGCCAAACGGCAGATCAGATCGTATTTGATCCGATTTTACCGGAGACACTAGATGGGCTAGAGATGCAGTATCGATTACTCGAAAAAGCGGTTATCATCAGGTTTCATTTGCGTACTCAGCAACAAGAACTTGAGATTAACGGTCGTAAAGTAAGCGTATCCATAGCGTCAAATCCCTATCGACAAGGTGGCCTAGTCGCGAGTATTGATGAGATTGACAAGCATTTGACTCAAGAGATTAATAAGATTGACATCTACTGTTAGGTCGTTTTATAGACGAAAAAAGTTGGATGAATGGGGGTAAACGCTTATGACTAGTATCAAAGATATTGCTAAGATTGCTGGCGTATCAATTTCAACGGTCTCTTATGCGTTGAATGGCAGTAATAAGGTGACGGAGGAGACTAGGCAGCGAATTAAGAAAATCGCTGATGACTTAAAATACGTCCCTAATATGGCAGCGCGTACTTTGAAACGGCAACGCACGAATATTATTGGTGTTTACGTGACGGATTATCGTGGGAGTTTTTATGGGGAATTATTAGATGGCATCAAACGGGGTCTAGGCTATTATGATTATGACATGATCGTTTGTAGTGGCAGTCGATCACACTTGTTTATTCCTGAAAAAATGATTGATGGTGCCATTATTTTAGACTCGACTTTTTCGACAGAAGAAATCACACAATTTGCCGATGAAGACTATAATTTAGTGGTGTTAGATAGAGAACTTGACTATTCAAGTGTACCGCAAGTGTTACTCGATAATAAAGGTGGTGCAACACTTGCCATTAATCAACTCGTTGAACTTGGCAGTCAAAAAGTCTTTTTAATCACTGGTCCTAATGGGTCCTATGATAATCGACAACGGCTTGAAGCCAGTGTCAAAGAATTAGAACGCTTTAATATGAGCTATGATGTGATCAATGGTAATTTTACAGAAGCGTCGGGCCATCAAGCAGCTGAGTTTATTTTCTCAAAATCACCACAAGTACCAGTTGATATTTTTGCCTTCAATGACGAAATGGCAATCGGAATTTATCGCTATTTGAAAGATAAGCCTTATGTGATTGGTCGTGATGTGAGAATCGTCGGCTTTGATAATATCGAGATTGGTGAATTTTTAGAGCCTAAGTTGACGACTATTTCTTATTCCAAACATCGATGGGGTATCATTGCTGCTGAAAAAATGATCCGATTGGTTAGTAATGAACAGGCCGAAGATGAGCTGATCTATACAAGCTTAGTTGAGCGGGAGTAAAGTATATTTACCTCAAACTAAATAGCACGTAATAAAACAGATTAAGTGTTAAGACAAAAGGAGAAGACCCGCATGGCAATTAGTCATCTGCATTTTCGTTCTGATGTGTTAGGGAAAGCGACATCGGCGACAGTTTATTTACCCGACAAGCACCTGACAGACTATCCCGTTCTTTATTTGCTCCATGGGTTATCAGATGATTGTAATAGTTGGTTAGATGCAACCTCTTTGGCACGTTATGCAAGTGCATATGAGTTTGTCATTGTCATGCCACAAGTCGATTTGAGTTTCTATACAAATATGGCCTCTGGTGAGGCTTATTGGGATTTTTTAACGCTAGAGTTACCCCGAAAAATGGCCCAATGGTTGCCAATCAGTCAACTGCCCAGTCGTACATTTGTGGCGGGACAGTCGATGGGGGGGTATGGTGCCTTTAAATGGGGCATGCAATATCCTGAGAAATTTAAGGGTGTCATCTCGATGTCTGGTGCTTTAGATCTCGTTTCATTGTGGTCAAGAGATAAAGATAGAGACGGCTTGTTTAATCGGATTTTTGGTGATAAGGCACACTTAGAGGCAAGTGATGATCATCTCATGCGCTTATTCTCATCTGCCCTTAATGAAGAGACGGCACCACATTTTTTACAAATTTGTGGCACAGAAGACTACTTGTATGTAGATAATCAGACCTTTAAGCATCAGGCGGATAAAGCAATCAAACAGTATACCTATGAAGCCTATCCCGGGGATCATTCTTGGGGATTTTGGGACCAGCAAATTCAGCGGGTATTAGCGTTTTGTGATGAATTATGTTCATAGGTTAGAGAATCGCTTACATACTTTAGAAAATGTATAGAAAAACTTGGATATTATGGATATTCAAGTTTTTCTATTGTAATAATCAGCCAATTTAGGACAAATTCTTAGTATTTGTCAAGCACATAATGATTAAGTTAATGCTTACAAATATTGGTTTCGTTTCTGACGCTATCTCTATTCAACTATCTATTAATTTCAATGGTTTACTTGAGTGCAGAGCATATTAGTACATCGTATGACTACTCTCTCAAGTAGTCATCTATAAATCATGTTTCTCTCGTTTATTAATAATTATATATAATTAGTGTTGTGGTAACGCGCGTTATATGTTATAATATATCTATGTTTATTAGAATGATAAGGAGATAATATGAAAAAAAGAAATTTATTATTATTAATGATAATATTGCTAAGTGTTTGCAGCCCAATAATTGCCTTAGCTAACACGGATATAGGTATGGAGAAACTGCAGACTGATGAACTCCCAGTAAGTCTTGAAGAAACTGCGCCTACTGTCATTGATGAAAAAAATGTAGATGATGTCAAGGTTCCTGCAATCAGTGAACAAAAAGCAATAGGTGAAGCAAAAGATGCAGCTGTTGATAGTCAATCAGTAGCAGAGGCGGCACAAATTTCTGATGATAAAGCGATTAAGTTAGCAGATGTATCGTTGCATGATACGACTAAATTAGGGACGACTGCTAAAGAAATTGTGTTTCCAGACCAAGTTGTCGCACAACAAATTCGAAAAGAATTAGGGCTCCCAAGCGATTCTCCCATAACAGAAGAGGACATGAGCCACTTAATAGATATTTACCTCAGTGGCGTAAGTAATATAGAGGGTTTACAATATGCAGTTAATCTAACAGGTATTGGGATTCAAAAATCTGGCACCGTCTCTCTTGAACCACTACGAAATTTGACGAAAATGACGTCGATTGGTTTATATAAGACGGAGATTAGTGACATTAGTCCGCTTGAGAACTTGATTAATTTGAAGACCTTACGTTTATCACGTAACAAAATTAAAGATGTCACGTCTTTAAAAAACTTATCTGCAATCTCTACGAGTTTTTTCGAATTAAATCATAATGAAATTGCAGATTTCAGTCCACTGAAAGTTTTGGTAGATAGGGGTATTATGTTTACCAAACAAAATCAAACGATCAGGTTAGCAGAACAAGTACTTGGTAAAAATGACATAAATAGGATACCTAATCCCTTACGTGATGAGAAAGGAAATTCTGTCAAACCTCCCCTTGCATCTCTTGTAGGTGGATTAGGCTATGATGAGGAAACCAATGAGTTGCTACTTGACGGGAGTCAGTTGGTGGAGGGAAGTGGAGAAGTAAGCTTTGATTTTGTTACTGGAAAATTGAAGACTGATATGAGTGGTACGGTGACAATACCCTACCAGAGAATCACTGCTCAGCCAGTAACTGTGACTTATGTAAACCAAGAAGGGCTAGCAATTCATGATAGTAAAGTAATCACTGGTAATGTCAGTGATACTTATGATACGACCACCGATGTGTACAAGTTAGTGATTCCCGGATATGTTTTAGATGAAAGTGACTTACCAAGTAATGCAATAGGTACGATTAGTGGTATGCCACAGACAGTAACTTATCGTTACAAAGAGAGTCAAGCTCAAATAGATGCTAAAGATTCGACCTTATTTGTTGGTGATAACTGGCGTCCTGCTGATAACTTTATTTCAGCAACTGATAAGCTCGGAAAATCAGTAGATTTTTCGGATATCGTTGTATCCGGTGTCGCAGACATAAGCAAAGTTGGAACTTATGAAATTAGTTATACTATTCCAGGTGCTAGTAAGACGATTACTGTCACAGTAAAGGAAAAGGATACCCCATCTTCAGATACAGTTACACCGGGTTCATCGTCAGATGACAGTGTACAATCAGAAAGCAGTAAAACGCCGGCTGGTAATTCACAAAATAAGCTACCGTCGACTGGGGAATATAATGTGAAAGCATTATCTCTATTAGGTTTAGTATTGCTAGTATCAGTAGCAATTGTTTGTTTCGTTAGAAAAAGAAGACTGGATTAAGTGTACAACCTGTACTTCAGTAGTGACGTGCTGACTATCAAGTTAGCGATATCTGTATTAGATCTATAGGATAAACGATTTAAGAAAATACCTTTATTTTCATTCGAAATGACTTGACATTTATTAAAAACATGGTAGAATAGGTGAGTATGCTTTTGGCATAACTACGAAACGGAAAAGAGGTGAAATCCTATGTCACAAACAATCGTACGCAAAAACGAATCGCTTGACGACGCGCTTCGCCGCTTTAAACGTTCAGTTACAAAAGCTGGAACACTTCAAGAAGCCCGTAAACGCGAGCATTACGAAAAACCTTCTGTTAAACGTAAACGTAAATCAGAAGCAGCACGTAAACGTAAAAAATTCTAGTTACTAGAAGAAAGAGCAACCCAATGGGTTGTTTTTTTATTTTAAACGATCGTAAAACTTTACTAAATTTTGTCACCACTCTTGATTTTGTGATATAATGAACCATGTAGATTTATATAATAAAAATTTAATGGAGGCAACACCCAAAATGGCTAAACTTACAGTAAAAGACGTTGAGTTAACAGGAAAAAAAGTACTCGTACGTGTGGACTTTAATGTTCCTTTGAAAGACGGCGTGATTACAAATGACAACCGTATTTCTGCGGCTCTTCCAACAATTAACTACATCCTTGAACAAGGCGGACGCGCAATTCTTTTCTCTCACCTTGGTCGTGTAAAAGAAGAAGCTGACAAAGCTGGTAAATCACTTGCACCAGTTGCAAAAGCATTGTCTGAAAAACTTGGTAAACCAGTTGTATTTACTGGTACTACACGTGGAGCTGAACTTGAAACTGCAATTGCAGCGCTTAAAGACGGCGAAATTTTACTAGTTGAAAACACACGTTTTGAAGATATCGATGGTAAAAAAGAGTCTAAAAACGATGCTGAGCTTGGTAAATACTGGGCTGGCCTTGGCGATGGTATCTTCGTCAATGACGCGTTTGGTACTGCTCACCGTGCGCATGCTTCTAACGTTGGTATCTCTGCAAACGTTGAAAAAGCAGTTGCTGGTTTCTTACTTGAAAACGAAATTGCTTACATCCAAGAAGCAGTTGAAGCGCCAGTTCGTCCGTTTGTTGCTATCCTTGGTGGATCAAAAGTATCAGATAAAATCGGCGTAATCGAAAATCTTTTGTCAAAAGCTGACAAAGTAATCATCGGCGGCGGTATGACTTACACATTCCTTAAAGCACAAGGCATCGAGATTGGTGATTCACTTGTTGAAGCTGATAAACTTGAAGTGGCTAAAGAATTACTTGCTAAATCAAACGGCAAACTTATCTTACCAGTTGACTCAAAAGAAGCTAACGCTTTTGCTGGTTACACTGAACTTAAAGATACTGAAGGCGATGCAATCGATGCTGGCTTCCTTGGTCTTGACATCGGACCTAAATCAATCAAACAATTTGACGCTGAATTAACAGGCGCTAAAACAGTTGTTTGGAATGGTCCTATGGGCGTATTTGAAAACCCTGACTTCCAAGCTGGTACAGTTGGCGTAATGGATTCAATCGTTAAACAACCAGGCGTTAAATCAATCATCGGTGGTGGTGATTCTGCAGCAGCAGCAATCAACCTTGGCTATGCTGATAAATTCTCATGGATTTCTACTGGTGGCGGTGCCTCTATGGAACTTCTTGAAGGTAAAGTATTACCAGGTTTAGCTTCACTTACTGAAAAATAAGCTAAAACATGAATAAGTAAAAAACTGTCTATGTCCTAATCATTAGGATACAGACAGTTTTTTTATATCTAATAAGTCGTATATAGAAAAAATAGGCCTGTTAGCCTACTTTTTTAGGTCGTCTTTAAAAATATCTAGCGGATAGACTTTGTTGATGGCACGTGCCAAAAATAGGGCAATATTGAAATCAATTAGTGAGTGAACAAAACCGCCAATACTCAAAATCAAGAGAAGTGAGCCTAAATTTCGTCCTGCAAGGTGGCTAAAGCCAACTGTGAGTAACAAGTAGACGATGGCTACCTCAGCTAGTGTGTGAATTAGGGCAATCACGACATTAAAAACCTGAAATTTGACACCGTGCGTGTAGGACTTATGTCGCCAAAGGAAGGTTGACCCAATCAAGGCGAAGATGACATGTGTTGCTGCACGAAACGTGATTTCGATAGGTAGACCAGAAATCAAGAAACCGAGTGCTGATCCTAGTGATACGACAACAGCGGCGAGTGGGGAAATCAACATGGCGATCATGATCGGCACATGGCTTGCGAGCGTAAAACTAGCAGGTGGGATGACGATTTTAGGCATGACTTGTGGGATGAGGATTGCAAGTGCTGTAAGTAGTGCAGTGGTAGTCAGGAGGGTCAGTCGTTTTCTTGTTTTATTCATCTCCTTAAACTACCTTCCTGACAAAAGCATCTGATGAAATACCACGCTCAAGAATTAGTTTAGACCATTCTTTGGCAGTCCATAGAGAGTGATCACGGTAGTTACCACAAGATTCGATGGTCGTCCCTGGTACATCTGCCCATTCGATGACGTTAACAATCGCTTCAAGAGAAGATTTGATGACTTTAGCAATCGCTTCAGGCGTGTGCTCTCCCCACATGATCATATGAAAGCCCGTACGACAGCCAAATGGTGAGAAATCGATTAGACCGTCGACGCGGTCACGGATGAGACTTGCCATCAAGTGCTCGATCGTGTGCAAGCCTGCTGTTGGGATTTCTTGTTCGTTTGGTTGGACCAAACGTACATCAAAGTTTGTGATGATATCGCCCTTTGGTCCGCTCTCTGAGCCGATGAGTCGAACATAGGGTGCAAGCACCTTAGTGTGGTCAAGTTGGAATGATTCTACTTCTGCCATAATTTTTTTCTCCAATTCTTTTTGTTTCATTATACTTCATGAAGCCAATAATATCAAGGGTTTTAAGCGTTTTTTGTCGTTTTTCTGTTTCACTAAAAATCATCATTTTTCACTGGAAAGTTGTGCTTTTCGTTGTGCCTAAAATTTCAGGTCAATGATGTCAAGCATCGCGAAACTATCAATGCGAAAATGCACTTTCATGCAATTCTCGGCAAATCGTTTAGGACTTTTACAGCCTGCTGTCTTTGAGATGATACCAGATGTGTGTAAATTTCACTTGTCGTACGAGGGTTAGCATGTCCTACTCTATCCATAATTACTTTTTGGGATACACCAGCTAGAACAAGCAATGTGATGTGAGAGTGTCTTAACATATGCGTTGAAAAGTATTTAGGGTTCTTGCTCATCCATTTTATAGATCATCCTTTCGAAATACAGTTAAAACTAATATTACATATATGTAATATTATCAAAAAAAGCTAAAAATACCAATATTACACGTACTTTATATAATCAAAACTTGCATTTGTTTTTGATAATCTAAAAATGAGGTGAAAGTATATGACTATTAACTATTTTGGTGAAAAATTAAAAGCGGTTCGTAAATTGAAACGCTTAACACAGTTAGACTTATCAATAAAATTAGGTGTTAGTAAAGGGACAATATCAGCCTATGAACAAAGCTTATCATATCCTTCCCTAGAAACACTGGTGAAAATTTGTGATATCTTAGATACATCATCGGATTATCTATTAGGTATATCTGATGTTTTACCCTTTAAAATGGGTGGCTTGACTGATGAACAGATTAGTAGTGTTCTACAATTTGTCTCTCTTATTGAGCGGGCTAATGAGGTAGTTGATAGAAAAGAATATCAACACAAAGAAACTAGTAGATAACAGTACTGAATTAATCTAGTTGAAAATAGATTAAAAGGAAATTTTAATATTTTTACTGACATTAGTGAAGTATGTATTATTTTAACCAAAAAGGAGAAGTATTTTTATGCCATATGAAAAGGGTGGAAGAGCAGACAAGGATGGGAACAGATTCGAAATAAGATGGGTAGTATATCAACTTTTGCAAGTTTTAGAGTAGAAGGTTGAATATATTTCTTTGGAATGTCTTGGAGACGATGAAAAAGGCATAGATGTATGGATTGGTAGAAGTAATGGTGTTAAGGAAGCTCAACAATGTAAAGGTAGAAATGGCAGCGAAGAGGTTTGGAGTTATGCTAGTATCAATGCTAAAGGTATATTTGAGAACTGGAAGTATCATTTAGATAGAGATGTATCAAATACAGTTTCACTTGTCTCTCCCCTAGCTTTTACTTTTATTGACATCTTTAAATATTGATATACAAACTAAAAGTCAAATGTTTTCTTGAAGTATTCTTTGAAAGCATCATTGTGCCAAAAAGCGATTCGGATACCATCAATTCCTCTGGTTAATAAGACATAGTATATGTTTAATACAAAAATTGTAAACTCTTTTTGAGTATCAGGGAGTAAAAGTTCTGCTTTAGTATGTTTTCCATTAACATTTTTAAAGTTACTTGGTTCCCCATATAGTTTGCCATTCTTGTCAACTAATAGATCGTTCCCAATTAGAACCCCGACTTTATTTAAATCGATTCCTTGTACTGCAAATACTGATCCGATTTGATCTTCCGCGTCATCATCTGTTGAGTTAATCCAGTTTTCTTGTGTTGAATTCCAACGGCGGGAGATCATACTTTCATGAAAATGAGTAATCGATGGATTTTTACCTTCTGCTTGTTTCCATTCCTCAACAAGACCAGATAGTACCCGATTAATATGCTCGGGATGATAATTTTTATCTTCTTCAACCCAGTCTATTAAATTTTCAAGTGGTGCCTCGTTAAAGTATCCAAAATAAGCATCAGGATCAGTATCATGGAAAAGTGAGCGATCAAATTTGAGATCAAAGTTTGTATATTGAAGCAGGTCAGTGTCTTTATACAGCAGGTATTTTATACCGTTCACATAGTCCTCTGAAGAATAGTCTTTTCCTTCAGGAGCTTGAATTCTAAATTGTGTAGTCAAATAGCATTTTTCAAAACCAGTTGTTAATTCCTTAAATTTCTCTCTCGAAATATTGGCTGGTCGAATAGCTTGTAGAATATCATACATTAAAATCACTTGATTGCTAAGTGTAATGAGAGGTTCCAAGTGATTTTCACAATTAGCAAATTCAGTATGCTTATAGATAGTATTAAAGGCGCTGTGCTGTTTAGACCCTCTTCGTGATAAACGATGTGACTCATCAACGATGATTGTATCGTAGTGTTCTTTTTGATTTATCAATTTAATAGCTGTTGAAACTGTAAGATTGCTACTATTCATACCGAAAACTTTAAAGATTTCTTTAGCTGTTTTTTCCCAGTTAGGCTGAACGACTATTGCGATGCGTTTTTGTTAAGTCTCAGATAAGAATCTAGCAACAATATGTGTTAGTAACACAGTTTTTCCTGTTCCAGCATCTCCATTAATCAGGTAATTTTTTGAAGGATTTTCTAGAACTTCTGTAATCAGATTATTTTGTTCTGCTGTTAGTTGCTTTATAGGGCTATATTTCACTAAGGAACGTGTTCTAAGCTCATTTAATGTAGGGGTAGTAACCCATCCCTCAAGAGAGAGCACGTCCTCCCAGAATGGCAAAATAACCTCAGACGCTACTCGTTCTCTATCTCTATAATCATTTACGGAATTACCGCCATTACCATTGATAATTTCATTATTTTCGAAAAAAACTTTTGCTGAGTTTGGTTTAGGGTTATCAGCAATAAAATAGGTAATAAGTTGATTTTCTACATCATCCAAAGCAGAACCATTAAAATATTGAGAAATCAGTATTTTAACTTGATCAAAATTGGCACTATTAAATTTTTCTTCATGACTATTGTAATGCTGCTTATGTCTATCTAAAAAGTGTCTCGTTTGTCCAATATATATTTTTTTATTTTTGGAACTACGATAAATATAGATAACATTTCCATTAAATAATGAATTTGCTTGAACAGGTCTTAGTTTGTCTAAACTCAGTATCTCTCCATTTTTTAAGTTTAGGGTAAATTGTTCAAATTTAGCCATTTTTATCCTCGTTATCCCATTCTGTGTATTTTTTATTTGATCCAAAACTTTTAGAAACTGGATATTTTTTTGCGTTCAAGTCTAATTTCTCTTGAATGATTTTATCAGCATCTAAATTTAAATTGTCAGCTAACATAAGACAATAGATAAACACATCTGCCAATTCTTCTTTAATATCGGGAAGTTTATTTGCAACAGCTTCTTCGGAAGTTTTCCATTGGAAGAGTTCAAGTAGCTCGCTAGCTTCTAATGAGATTGATATCGCTAAATCTTTTTCATTATGGAACTGCCTCCAGTTACGCTCATCACGAAATTGGTTTATTTTTTCTATGGTTGATTTCATCTTGTCCACCTCTCAAATATTATAACATTTTCATGTTGCATTATAATAGTATGGATGATATACAGCTACTTATCCACATTAAAAAATAACCTTCCCTCATCACGTTTGTTTTTCGTTACCTGTTTCGCCAAAAGTTCTGATTTTTAAGATAGAAAATTATGAAAGTAGTAGTACCAAAAGCTGATCGTCATATGAGTCTACTTATGTGATGAGAAATTACTTTAAGAATTCAATCGCTAATTAATTTATTGCCTGATAAATATTCAGGATTTTAAAGAGAACTAGATAATTGTAACTACTATCTAGTTCTCTCGGTAAAGTAACCCAGCTCACGTGGTATAATGTTGATAACAATAATGTTTGGGAAGGAGAATGATGCAAATTGAATGATTTAAGAAAACTTGAAAGACTAGAAGAAGAAATTGATTACTTGGAAAATAGATTAAAAGAAACTAATTCTGAAAAAATTTTGTATGAAATGTCAAAAACTAGGTTACAAGAAGCCAAAAAACAAGTTAAGAAACTTAGAAGTTCTCTTGGTATTTCCCTCGTTCAAAATACAATAACAACTTTTGATGGACTTAATGAATTATTTGAATTATTTCCTGAAAATAGAAGACGTCCAGTTAATAAAATTATTCAGAGAGGAGATTACTTTAATCTTGTTTATAACATTAATGAGCAGAAGATATCAATTCAAAAAAAGGATGAGATAGTGTACTCAACGATTCCTTACGATACTGGAAGAAATTATATCCAAAGAGCTGCCATTTTAACCTTGCTTTATCCAGAATCGACAAAAGAGTATCTTGAAATTCACAATCCTAACTTAATGATTTATATTGAAGAGTCATTGCGACAAGTGGGGAAATCACATACCTTGGCAGAAAAATATTATCAAGAGATTTTTAATCAACCGTTATTTATGATGCAAGTCTTGGGAAGAATGCTACAACATGATGAAAGAGGACCTTTATCTGCAAATCTTCCTGGGAAATTTCTATATGATGTTAATTTAAAAACTGGAATAACGGGATACTTAGTTGAGTTTTTAAAGTTTGTTATAGCAGCTACTAGAGAATTACCAATAGCAACTGATGGTAAAAGAGTTACCTTGATAGAGAATTTCAAAAATAACGAACTTACAAATTCAATATATGGTCAAGTTTATCTTTCGAATTACTCGAATTTAGATTTGAATTTACTGCCAGAAAAAATACAAAATGAAATTAATATGGAGTTGATGACCGTAGACAATTATATGATGGATGTTTCAGCTCCGATGCTACGTTCAGAAGTTGGTTCAGCATTACAAAATGTAAGAAAAAATTATATTGCACATAGTATTGATCCACGATTATTAGAACCAATATTTGAAAATGTACTGCCAACTCATAATAATAATTTGATTAATGTCGTTTCGGATATTCATTCGGTAGATGGGCATTTGCCTTTTCAAAATGACAACTTTAATATTCTTGCAGGTGATATTTCTGATTCGTTTGTTAAAGATAAAAATATTAAAGGTCTGATAGCAATTGGTAATCATGAACTATCAGATGTTGTTACTTTAAGAAATAATGAAAAGTTTTTACAATTTCGAATTGAATTTCGGAGAAAAGTTAAAGATTCTATCATGGGGGGGAAATTAATTGAAGGAGTAGTAAAAAAACTTCTTGATTCTAACAAACATGAAATCAATGAATTTCTTTATAATAAGCAGTTGAATGAGTTTGATGAGTATAGGGAATTATTTTGGTTTAAACTATTGTTTCTTTTACCAGATGCGTCTTGGGCTTATCTTCCAATAGGTAGCAGTTCATTTTATGAAGTAATTAAAAATAAACTTTCTAATCGCTTCCCAAATATGACCGTCCTTAACAACGAAGTCATATATTATCAAGGGATTAGATATATTGGTTTGACAGTACCTGTGGCTTTAGTTAAAAGAAAACTAGAAGCTCAACAGTTTATGTTAGACTACCTTGGAAAACAACTTGATAAAGATTTTCTAACACCCACAGTCATAGTTTCTCATGCACCATTATTTAATGAATTAAGTATGCTCTCTCCCAAGAGCAAATCATACAATCCTGAAAACAATTGTTCTTTGAATGGTTTTTATGAATTATTTGGAAAGCATAATATTATTGGGGTAGTTCATGGTCACCATCACATACCAGCTTCAAAAGGAAGAGAAAAACACGTTGAATTTGCAGGTAAAAGAATTTTTGTAGTGTGTTCTATTTATTCCAAGATTAACACAGGATTAGATTTGAATAATTTGATAAAACACAGTAATAAATCGAATCAAGTTAAGCAACCAAAATTAATTCAAAAATCATCCCCAAAAATCAAAAAGCCAGATATACCATTTTATGATGGCAATACTCCTATTGGTCAAATTCAAAATATGTACAGAGAGAAAAAGGGTAACAAAATAAAATTTACAGTTGAGAAAACTATTCAAGGAAAACGTCATAAAAAAAGATTCGATGAAATTAATGAAGCTATTGATTATCTTAACGAATTGAACAAGTCTTCATCTTAAAAAAATCTATTATTGATGTTAACTTTATCCAAATCAATGGATTTTTATCATCAAGTAAATATGTTTAAATTTTATAAATATTGATATTCATCTAAAATTAAAAAACAATCCCTTCTCATCGGGATTGTTTTTCGTTACCTGTTTCGCCAAAAGTTGTGATTTCACTAAAAATCATGATATTTCACTTAAAAGTTGTGCCTTTTAAGTCACACAAGCAGTGGTAAATCATTTAGGATTTTAACTGCTTGCTGTTTTTGAGATGATACCAGATGTGTGTAAATCTCACTTGTTGTACGCGGGTTAGCATGTCCTACTCTATCCATAATTACTTTTTGGGATACACCAGCTAGAACAAGCAAGGTAATGTGAGAATGTCTTAACATATGCGTTGAGAAATTTTTGGGGTTCTTTTTCATTCCCTCATAGTCTCCTACTTTTTTCATAAATTTATTTAGCAGACCATTTGAAAAAGGTTGTTTATGTGTTGTGGCAAATGCAAGGTTGCATTGTAGGAAGTAAAGAACTCAGAAAAGTTTCTTTCTAAACCTTATTGTTTAATATCAGTAATCTCAATCATTTTATACTCACTTGGCGTTAATTTGAAGCGTTTCTTAAATAATCTATTAAAGTGCTCAATATTGTTAAATCCATTTTCTTCAGCAATTCTGTATATGGGTTTATGACTCGTTCTAATCAAGTTTTTTATTTTCGTAAATTTAATGTTTAGTACCAGATCTGTGAATGATAAATTTGTAGATTTTTTAATCATTCTTGAACAATGTTTAGGAGAAAAATTGAAGTGTTTTGCCAAATCTATTAATGAAATGTTTTTGAAGTTATGCTCAATATATGAAATCATATAAATCATGATTAGATTATTTTCTATTGCTTTATTTGAAAATGAAATATTATTCTCGTAATTTTGAATAATTATAGAAAAAAGGTAGAGTATTTGGGCATTATTAACAATATTATAAAAGTTCTTTTGTTCAAGGAATTGTCCATACATTTCCAACACTAAGTCTTTTATACGATTATCATTCTGGGTATCTATTAACATATAGTTATTGAAATCATCTAAATATAACGCACCATTAAGGAAATTAGAAACGATATTAGTTTGTCGCAATAGGTTATAGAATATATCCTCAAAATTTTTTTTCCAAATAATGATATTAATGATAATTGAATCATCGAAAACGCAAATATTATGCCTTGTTTTTGGAGGTATTAGGCAAAACTGGCCTGCGTTCATTTGAATTTTTTCTCCTTCTATAGTTTGTGTACAAGAACCGGATATACAGTAAGTTAATTCAAAGAAAGAATGTATGTGATCGAATATAGGCGTATACCTATAGTGTTTCAATAAAACAATTTCTTTTCGAACATCCTCTGAGTCTAAAATGCTTTCCGATATTTCTATAGGATTCCAACTTCCGTTGATTTCGGGAACTATCAATTTATCTGAATATAGTTTATCGGGATTAAGACTTGATAAAAATAAAGGGAAAGATTTTTTCTGTTTATTTAAATAATAATTTTTATAGAATATTTCATGCTCTTCATAATACATCAACTTATCTAGCACATCTTGTTTATCCATAATTACTCCTTTTCTATAAGTTATCAAAAATGTCACCAAAAATCAATAAAAAAAGCGCTTACAAATCATATGTTTAAGGACTTGTTTGGTTTAGAATAGAGTTTGTAATTAAATAAGAAAGGGATTTCTGAAAGTGCCATATACGACTGAATGAAATTAAAAAGTATTATGGATACAAGATCTAAATTATTTATTTGGAGGCAACGGATAGGCTATGGTTCGGCAGACTTCGCATGTAATTTAATATGGCAGATGATTTCACTATATCTGCTTTATTACTATATAAGTGTTGCTAAATTGGATGGCATGAAAATCGCATCAATGTTTGTCATATGTAGACTTATTGATGCGATTACTGATTTATTTTTTGGTTATTTAATTGATAAGACTTCAACAAGATGGGGGAAATCGCGACCGTATTTCTTATGGGGATCAGTTCCTTTTGCAGTCTTTGCATTTTTGACTTTTTCAGTTCCAACCACACTGTCTGAAGGTGCAACATTGATCTATTGTTACCTTACTTATACTGGATTGTCTATTATGTATACTATTGTAAATATTCCAATGGCTTCAATACTTCCAGCATTAACAGATGATCCTCAAGAGCGAACAAATTTGGCAACGACTAGGCAATTCTTTGCATTTTTAGGAAGTACATTGATATCTCT
Source organism: Pseudolactococcus piscium (assembly GCF_002441695.1). Taxonomy (GTDB): domain Bacteria; phylum Bacillota; class Bacilli; order Lactobacillales; family Streptococcaceae; genus Pseudolactococcus; species Pseudolactococcus piscium. Next base: position 57,564 of record NZ_JXJW01000005.1, on the reverse strand, counting down.
ATTAGGGTTAAAAATGGTTTCATTTTTTGGCCATGGTAATGATGCGGTAGGATTCAAATATACGATGCTTATATTTGGGATAGTTGGGGCAGGAATATTCATCTTTACTTTTTTTAATGTTCGAGAAATTCCTAACCGTGGAAAAGTTGATCATAAAATAAATTTGAGGAGTGCACTGGTATCTCTTAAGGATAACGGACCGTGGAAAATATTTGCCGTCAATATATTATTTATGTGGGTTGGGTATTTTTTACAAGCAGGCGCATTGATATTTTATTACACTGCTGTAGTTGGGAGCCGAAATCTTTCAGTAGTAGTTGCTACAATTATGTCATTAGTTCCGGTTGTTTCAAATTTAACAGTTCCCTTTTTAGCACGTTTATATACTAAGAAGAATCTGTTCATAACTGCTTCTATGATACAAATCTTAGGGTGCATTGTGATAGGGTTAGCCCATGCTAATTATATTATGATAATTATTGGTGCCATTGTATCTGCCTTGGGATACGGTGTAAAAACATCTATCTATTTTTCAATGCAGGCCGACCCTGTAGATTACGGAATATGGAAAACAGGAGTTGATACAGCAGGGATACAATCTGCAATAAATGGATTCTTAGGAAAAATTTCTCAAGCTGTTGCTGGTGGAATCTCAGGAGTCTTAATTGCTTGGGGAGGATACAAAGGGGAGGGAGTTCAATCGGATAAAGCACTAAATTCAATTACTTTGATGTATTTACTTCTGCCTATTATGCTTAATCTTATTTCAGTAGTTATTATGTTGTTTTACAAGTTAGATAAGATATACCCTCAAATCCAAAAGGATTTAAATGAAAGGAAACATATAATCAAATGATAAATCAAAAAAAGGTCTCAGAATTTAGACCACTATTAATCGGTGCCGGTCTTGGTTCAGTATTAGGCTCAGGCGTTATTGTGGCTTTAGCTACGACTATTTCTATTTGGCAAAACTATTTATCCCTTAGTATGGCACAGGTTGGCATAATTTCAAGTGTATTAACCTTGTCTATTGCAATAGGATCGCTGTCAGCAGGGAAAATAGCCAAACAAATTGGGCTGGTTAGAGCATTCAACCTATTAAACTTATTTTTCGTTGTTGGCGGCTTATTAATAGTTTGCACAATTAATTTTCCAATGCTTGTTATCGGTGCTTTAATCTCGGGATTTGTTACAGGAGCTGATTTACCAATCTCATTGACCGTTATTTCAAAGGATGTTGCGGATGAGAAAATAAGAGCAGAATTGGTTTCGTCTACACAGGTATATTGGACCATTGGTATTTTATTAGCTGCTATCACTTCTTTTGTGACATCAAAGTTACCAGGAGAACTATCAGCAAGACTAGTTATGGGACTAATTGTACTTGTCGGAATACTCACGTTGTTAATCCGCAATAGTAGTAAGAAGCTTCAGTCAATACATAGGAGTGCACCTGATCCTATCAACTCTGAACTTGTAGCGAAAAAGGGTTCTGTACTAAAATTATTATTTGGCAAAGATAAAAAATACTTGAAATTTTTCATTTGCATACTGGTATTTTATTGTGGGTGGAATTTATTGGCAAATACTTTTGGTCAATTTCAAACGTTTATGTTAGTAAAGGCCAATGCAACTCAATCTTTTGCCACAGGGGCAGGGTTGCTATTAACGATCGTAGTTCTCGCAATTGCAGTGATTTTTGCCAAGATTGCCGGAGGTAAAAATAGAAATGTCGTTTTTGTTATAGGTATTGGTATTATAATCTTTGCTTTAGTAGCATTAGCTTTCAGTAGCAATAACCTATTTTTGATTGTTGCATTTCTGGCTCTTCAAAATGTAGGATCAACTTTTGCGGGTGAGGCGATGTATAAAGTATGGACGCAAGAATCATTTCCTATGAGCTACCGGTCAAGCATACAAGGTTTCATAAATGGTTTTTCAAGACTATGCTGTGCAGCATTTGCTCTGATAACACCATTGTTAGTTTTACCAGAAAATATAAAAACAACAATGCTTGGATTTGCAGTACTTCTTTTTGTAGCCGGAGTATTTGGGGTAATCCAAATTAGACTTCAAAAAAAATATAATGTGGGAAGTAATTAGAGAGGAATAAATTTAATGTCATTTCAATTTCAAATAAACCAGGAAGTCAAGTTTAACTACGATAAAGCACTTTTGGATAAGTCTAAAAAATATATACCTGATACGATAAGTCGAGAGATTCATTTTAAAAATTTAGGACAATTAGTAGAAGATCGTACTAAATTAGAAAATATAACAATTGAGCCAATTACTGATCTTCTTGAAGAACAAAAATACCATAAAGATGATACTTTTATTTTAGATTTTGGGAATCATTATGTGGGACATTTTTCAATCGCTATTAATTCTGTCGGTTCACCAATGGATGCTCCGCTTTATATTAGACTAAGATTTGCGGAGGTCGCTGCAGAACTAAGTCATGAGTCGGAAGAATATGATGGCTGGTTATCAAAAGGGTGGATCCAAGAGGAGTTTGTACATCTAGATGAATTGCCAACAATTTTATCGCTGCCACGTCGCTATGCGTTTAGATATGTAGAAATAAAAATTATGGATACATCGCCTAAATGGTATGCAACATTTTCGGATGCAAAATTGAAAACTGCGCTTAGTGTTGATGAGGAAAATGTAAAACTACCTAAAATAGATGATCAAGAGTTAGAAAGAATCTATCAAGTTGCAATTAAAACCCTTGCTGATTGTATGTCTGATGTGTTTGAAGATGGTCCAAAAAGGGATCGCCGCCTATGGTTGGGTGATTTGAGGTTGCAAGCCTTATCTAATTATAAAAGTTTTCAGCAGAACGATTTAGTTAAGAGATGTCTTTATTTGTTTGCTGGAATGACAAGCGTTGATGGTCGGATATCAGCAAATGTTTTTACGAAACCTAAAGCTAATCCAGATGATACCTTTTTGTTTGATTATTCACTATTCTTTATTTCAGTTTTACATGATTTTATTGAAAATGAAAACGAAAGTGAAGTATTAGCAGAGTTATACCCAATAGCTAAAAAACAGATGGATTATAGTTTAAACTTTATTAAGCCGGACGGTCATATCGACTGTCCTGACGACTATCCTGTATTCGTTGATTGGTCGAATGAGTTCTCGAAAGATGTATGCGCACAAGCGGTTATAATTTATACTTTGAAACAATTTATACAGTTAACAAATAGATTGGGTCAAGATACAAGAAAGTATCAACTTATGCTTGATAATCTTGAAACTTATGCTAAAGATGTGCTTTTTAATAGCGATAAAAATATGTTTCAATGTGTAAATGGAGAATTTAATATAGCAAGTCAGGTTTGGATGGTGCTAGCTCAAGTTTTTCCAAAAGAGATTAACAAGTCTATTATGGGGACTGCATATAAGGAGTTTTTCCCAATTAGAGGAATTGCGACACCTTATATGTATCACCATATTACAGAAGCGCTATTCATGTCGGATCATTATGAAAAAGCCGTATCATTAATGAAAAACTATTGGGGAAAGATGATAGATCTAGGTGCGGATACTTTCTGGGAAGCTTTTGATCCAAATCAACCAGATTATTCGCCATATGGTAGCCCAATTATATCAAGTTACTGTCACGCATGGAGTTGTACGCCAATTTATTTAATTCATAAATATGTATTAGAGAGTAATGAATAAATGGATTATTTTAGCATTGATATAGGTGGCACCTTCATAAAATACGGGGTAGTTGATCACTCTGGAGTTTTGCTAAGTTCAAATAAAATTAAAACACCTGCTACATTATCTGAATTTATTGAAGGTGTGTTTCAGCTGATTATGCCTGTAAAAGATAGGATAAAAGGCATAGGTGTTAGTGTACCAGGAAAAGTTGATACGCGTACAGGGGTTATCTATTTTGGTGGTGCTTTAAATTATCTTCATAAATGTCCATTAAAAAAAATAATTGAAGAAAAATTTAATATACGCTGTGAACTTTCTAATGATGGGAAAGCTGCAGCTTTAGCAGAACTATGGCTAGGGAATTTAAAAGGAGTTAAGCATGGCGCTGCAATTGTTTTAGGAACAGGTGTAGGGGGTGGCTTGATAATCAATGGGGAGCTATTTCAAGGAAGTGACTACCAGGCAGGTGAACTGAGTTTTATGATTCCATCCTCAAAGTTTGTTAATGAGAACGATATGCTTGGGATGTCGCATTCAGCTATCAATTTTATAAAAAAGGCAACTGAAATGTTAGGCATTTCTGATGCAACAGATGGCATGTCAGTGTTTAAATATATCAAAAATAAACAAAATACTAAAGTAAATAAATTATTTGATAGTTATTGTGAAAAAATAGCAATTTTAATCATTAATTTACAAGCTGTATTAGACATTTCTACTGTTGTTATTGGTGGTGGAATTAGTCAAGACCCCATTCTAATAGATAATATAATAATTCACTATAAGAATATTAGGAAAAAATCAAAAATAATTGAGCTATCTTTGAAGTTAATGACAATAAAGTCATGTCGATTTTTGAGTGATGCTAATTTATTAGGAGCTGTCTATCAGTTGTTATCAGTAATTGATCAAGAAAATTAATATTGTCCAAAAGGAGGGATTACGACTAAAAAGAATAGGATTATAAAATTTAAAAAACAATTCCAATGTATTGTGCACCCATAAACTGAACAAAACCTCGAATGTATAGATTCGAGGTTTTTGTTGATACATTTAGTATCGTAATAATGAATCTAAGTTATGATTGTTTGTTTAAGCTCATCAAATGACGGATATTCATTTTGCTAGACCTCCTTTTCCTTTTTTACTTATCTTACCAAATGTTGTGAATTGTGTGAGATGAATGTTAAACAAGTATTACTACATAAATGATTGTCACGATAGAATGCTATTTCTATAATGATTATTTTATCTATTCCTCATATTAATAGGGGAAATAGTGTTTGATTTCCTTTCTAATCCTATATATTGAGGATAGATCACTATCTATATTTATGATAAAAAAATGATAAAAATAATACAATTACAGATCGCTTTTACTAATATTTTTTTTACAAGTTGCTCATTTGTAGCTGATAATGCTGAGTTCAAACTGTTTACAATTAAAAAGAAATATAATATAATGTAATTAAATTTACTAAAAATAGATAAAAGAGGATAGGTTTGTTTTGGAAATATAAGCATGTCATGTTAGTCGTGCTGTTTATGATTTTGAGTGTTCAGATTGGTAGCATCATTGCTAGTGCGACAACAAATGATCATCAGACAACTAGTTTAGCAGCTACGGACTCGGATAACAAGAATGGGTCTGAAAGTAAGTCAGCTGCTTCAAAAAATGTGACGCAATCTGATGCAGAGACGTCTCCTCAAAAAGAGACGACATCTAGTCAATCTGATGAAGCAGAATCACATGAGACATTGCCGACAGCTGTTAGAGACACCTTACCAGCTGCGGGGACTTGGCAGAGTGATTTTAAGACGGTTGATAACACGAATGTCTTGGGGATTGCTGGACAGTTTACCATTTTCTCAAGGGAGATTGATGCAAATGCCAATCACCCAATTAAAGGAAATTTTGCGACACAGCTACTGGTGACGAGTGACCAAAATCAAAATGGTAGTGATGGCATATCCTATATACAAAAATTATCTGTGATACCGGGCGTCTATACAAATTTTGGCGGGGATAAACTGATACTTGGACAGGGGCTAACATATACCAAAAATTTTAAAGATGGCAAACCAGGGATTAATCAGATTAAACTAGAAAGTAGTCCTAAAAATGGCTTTCGTCAAGACAAATCAGGCAGTCGTTACATTGATATTGATTCGGAATTCGGTAGATTAACCGGTAATTCAAAAAAAATAGCTGACTATTCGAAAAATAATCGGCCAATAGTCACAAACTATTATGGGTCAATAACGCTAGATACGAGTAAAATTACGGCGACTCAACATGTCAAATATATTGTCTTAAAGCCATCCGATATACATGATAACGAGAGGATTTCCATAACAGGATTAGCATCTGATGAGTCAGTTGTCATCACATTTGATACGTCAGGTATTAGCCGTGTAGCCTTTCAGAATTTGAGTTTTTATAATGGCACAGAGAATAGATCTATTTTATTTAACTATTATAATTTGGCCAATGAAACAGCCTATCAAGGCGATATTGCATGGGGAACACAACAGTCAAGTGGTCCTAAATATGCAATATTGGCACCACAAGCGACAGTCACCTTGGCACAGATATCATTTCAGGGCAATATCATTGCAAAGAAATTTGTTAGCCAATATATGGGTAACCAAAATGGAGATTTCTCGGATATCCCAGTGCCAACGGATAAGCCACCTGTTAAGCCTAAATCTTTATTGTCTGTTCCAAATCTCACATTTGGCAAGGCGATTTTGCACAGTAAAGATGCACCGATGGGGGATTGGGATGGTAGGTTTACCCTTCAGGCAAGCAAGGGTGATAATGTTCGAATCAATGTCGCCCTAGTAGATCCTTTTACTAATGCTGCTGGTGTTAAGGCTGACCAAGTTAGTTGGCAATTACTGCATAGTAATTACCAAAATGGTCAGGTCATAACAACTGCCCAAAACATGACAAATTCGTCAGCTCAGATAAGTTACTGGGTTTGGCAAGATGATGGGCAAGGAAATTTACTACAAGATTGGCAATACAATGAAGGAAATCAAGTCAATGATTTTTATAAGATTAATATTGGCAATTTAGCCAGTGTCACGGATACGGGTGATTATACAGCTAAATTAAGGTGGACGATAGTAGATGGCCCGTCATAGTAGGTTCTCCAGAACAGACATGACTGTAGGCCATGGATTATATATAGTTATAAAGCGCAGGCGATTTGATACTAGGTTTGAGCCATCAGACCTAGTAGCCGCATTGCCGAGAAAAGACGAAAATAGCCAGAAAAATTTAATAGGTTAACAAATAGGCCAATTGATTAGCTGACCTATTAAACTTATCAATGATATTTTGAGTAAAGAAAGGTAACAATAACATGATGAACAAGAAATTAGTGACACTTACAGGAGCAGCAGCTTTAGGCTTATCAATGATCTCCGCTGGTATCGTCTCTGCCGCAGAAAAGAGTTTAGATTCAAATGCCAAAATCACGTTCACGGAAGATAACAGTTCAAAGTCACCATTAGATCCAACGACACCGACAAATAATGATAACACGCAAAATGCGATCAGTCCGATCGATACGGTTACTGGTGATACACCAAATAAAGGGACTACAGGACCATTATCGATTGATTTTGCGTCGTCATTTAATTTCGGCTCACATGAGATGGCCTCAGTTAGTAAGACATATTACGCTTTGCCACAAACGTATTCACAGAAAACGGAAAGTAAAGCCACCGATACAACAGGTCCTAACTTTGTTCAGGTAACTGACGTACGTGGGGGAGATTTCAAAGGGTGGTCGTTGAAAGTCAAACAGAATGGTGACTTAAAGACACAAAGTGGATCCGTACTAAAAGGGGCTACAGTGAGCATCAAAAATGGTAATGTCCTAAATGGTAACGGTGGGTCAAGTACAATTTCCGGCGCCAGCCAAACAATCACTGTAACAACAGCAGATTCAGATGTTATGGGTGCTAAAGCTGGTGAAGGATATGGCTCATGGTTATACCGTATGGGGACGAAAGATACGGCTGGAACAAGTGTATCATTAACTGTTCCAGGCGATACACCTAGAGTAGCAGAAGCCTATACAACGACGCTGACTTGGACTTTATCTGACACAGCTGTTAAATAATCGTGAAAGTATCAGTTTATATGACTTCAAAAAAAATACAAGCACGTTTACTACTTGCAATCCTGTTATGCTTATCTTTTTTTATAGGTATTGGTCAGGTAAGTGCTTCAGCAGCTAACTTTTCGGTTAATACGATTATTCCCGAGAATCAAATTGACAAATCTAAGACCTATTTCAATCTTAAAATGGGGCCAGATCAAAGACAATTTATTACGACAACACTAAAGAATGAAACAGAAAAGGCAGTAACGGTAGAGGTTAGTCTTAACTCCGCTAAGACTAACGCCAATGGTCTGATTGAGTATGGCAACAATACCATCAAAAAAGATGCATCATTAGCCTATCCCTTAGATACCTTAATGACAGGTCCCACAAGTGTGGTGATACCTGCTCATGAATCAAAAGATGCCATATTTCAGATTACCATGCCAAGTCAATCCTTTGACGGGATTATTTTGGGCGGCTTGACCTTCCAGCAAAAATCAAGTGAAGTCACACAAGATGCAAGTAAAGCAGGCACAAGTGTTCAAAATGAATATGCCTATGCTGTTGCGGTCGTCTTACGTGAAACAGACACGCCTGTCTTTCCTAATTTAAACTTGCTGACTGTCAAACCTGGTCAAGAAAATTATCGGAATGTTATCATTACGACGATTCAAAATGATCAGGCAGCCATCTTGTCTGATGTCAAAGTCGATGCGGCAATCTATGCAAAAAATGGTAAAAAACCTGTTTATAGTTCTACCAAGAATGACTTACAGGTGGCGCCTAATTCGTCATGGGTGTATCCGATTTCTTTAGAGAATACTAAGATGGAAGCGGGGACCTACACCTTACGCATGACAGTTTCTGGGACATCTGCTAATAAAAGCAAGACCTGGACCTTTAGTAAGACCTTTAAGATTGCTGAAAAAGAAGCGCGTGAGCTCAACAAATCAGCTGTCGATGTCAAGGCCAATACCAATGCCAAGTCGATCAACTGGCTACTAATCGCTGTTATCTGCTTAATCATTTTGGTTGTGATTTTGATTCTCCTGTTTTTATTAAAAAATAAGCGAGAAAAGCAATCAGTCGACACTAATAGTCACGATTAAAAATGGCTAAGCTTTAGGGAGACCTAATGCTTAGTTTTTTATCGTCTTGTGATAACAGGACTGATTAAAAGTAGGCTAGAAAAGGTTTGACAAGATGCTCTTGAATTCCCATTTTAATTAATTGCCAAAGGTTTATCAGTAGTTTATAATTTAAATGAGAGTTGTTCAGCCTTCATCTGAGTTAATGCTCATACTAAAAAGAAGATGACCTTAGGCTGCTTTTTTAGGTTTTCTTAAGGTCACAAAGGAGAAACAAGATGGCTTTAGCAGATACATATACCTTAAATAATGGTGAAAAAATTCCTGTTGTTGGGTTTGGCACTTGGCAAACACCAGATGGTGAGGTGGCAGAAGCTTCCGTAATCTCAGCGATTGAAGCAGGTTACCGCCATATTGATACAGCGGCTATCTATGGCAATGAAACGTCGATTGGTCATGGCATTGCTAAATCTGGCATCACGCGTGAAGACCTATATGTGACAACTAAATTATGGAATGATAATGTTACCTATGAGGCGGCAGCAGCGGCGATCGATGAAAGTTTGTCAAAACTTGGTCTTGACTATCTGGATCTTTACTTGATTCACTGGCCAAATCCTTCGGCAATTCGTGAAACGATCGGGTTTGAAAAACGTAATGCTGATGTGTGGCGTGCCATGGAAGATGCGGTTCGCGCTGGCAAAATCAAATCAATCGGTATCTCGAATTTCCGTGAGCATCACATCGAAGCCTTGCTTAAAACAGCTGAGATATTACCAGTTGTGAATCAGCTTTATATCAATCCAAGTGATCAACAAGAAGCCGTTGTTGCCTATAACACAGCACATAGTATCTTGACACAAGCCTACTCACCTTTAGGACGAGGTGAACTTTTGGCAGTGCCAGCCTTGGTTGAGATTGCTGAAAAACATGGTAAGTCGACTGCACAAGTGATCCTAAAATGGTCACTACAAAAAGGCTTTCTACCATTGCCTAAATCAGTGACACCATCACGGATTATTGAGAATGGCAATTTGTTTGATTTTGAGCTATCAGACCAAGAAATTACTTTGATAGATGGCCTTCATGGGGCAGGTAGCTTGACAAGTAATCCTGACGAAGTCGGACATTAAGCAGTCTTATGAGCGCAATCACTTGAAAAACTTAAGATATTTGGTATAATAAAGAAGAACTCAAGGGAGTAGCAAGCAGTTTATCTGCGTTTCTATCGTCATTACAGCCATAATTGGCTCGGTAGTTACTTAATTTGCGAGACTTGTAGCTGATGCTACAGGTCTCTTTTTTGATAATGTCATGTCGTTTTGTAGAAAGCACGATGTGGGCTTGTCAAAAATGTCTTGCTACCTATTTGACCGGAGTTGACAACGAATAGGCAGTTAAGCTGTCTATAGCACTTATTACATAAGGAGAGTATTTTGTCGGAGAAAAAAGTCTACATACAGAGCCCAGATGAGGTCTTATCAGATTTGACGACCACTAAAAAAGGGTTGACGTCGAGCGAAGCTGCAGCACGCCTTGCCAAATATGGTAAAAACGAGCTAGATGCTGGTGAGAAAAAGACATTGTTGATGAAGTTCTTGGAGCAATTCAAGGATTTGATGATCATCATTTTGATCGCAGCAGCTGTCTTATCAGTCGTAACCAGTGGTGGTAAGGATATCAGTGATGCCATCATTATCATGGCGGTCGTTATAATTAATGCGATTTTTGGTGTTTACCAAGAAGGTAAAGCAGAAGCTGCTATTGACGCGCTCAAGTCGATGTCAACACCATCAGCACGCGTGCGTCGTGATGGCCATGTCGAAGAGATCTTATCTGATTTACTCGTTCCTGGTGATATTGTCTCACTTGAAGCAGGTGATGTTGTGCCAGCTGACATGCGTTTACTAGAAGTTAACTCGCTTAAAATTGAAGAAGCAGCTTTGACAGGTGAGTCAGTACCAGTCGAGAAAGATTTAGCAGTAGCAGTAGCTGCTGATGCTGGTATCGGTGACCGTGTGAATATGGCCTACCAAAACTCTAACGTGACCTATGGTCGTGGCTTAGCAGTCGTTGTGGCGACAGGTATGTCAACAGAAGTTGGTAAAATCGCCTCTATGCTCCAAAATGCTGAGGAAACGGATACACCACTTAAGCAAAATCTGAATAATTTATCCAAAATTTTGACCTATGCGATTTTACTGATTGCGGCGTTGACATTTGTGATTGGTGTCTTCTTACAAGGGCATCCACCGCTTGAAGAATTAATGACTTCCGTTGCACTTGCTGTTGCAGCGATTCCAGAAGGCTTGCCTGCGATTGTTACCATTGTACTTGCCCTAGGCACACAAGTCTTATCTAAGAAGCATGCGATTGTCCGTAAATTACCAGCTGTTGAAACCTTAGGGTCTACTGAGATTATCGCATCTGATAAGACAGGTACCTTAACGATGAACCAGATGACTGTCGAAAAAATATATACTAACGGCATCTTGCAAGATGCAACAGATGACATCTCTTTTGATGATATGACTTTACGTGTCATGAACTTTGCTAATGATACTAAGCTATCACGTGAAGGTAAACTGATCGGTGATCCTACTGAAACGGCACTTGTTCAATATGGTATTGATCATAATTATGTCTTACGTGATGTCTTAAAAGTCGAACCACGTGTTGCTGAGTTGCCATTTGATAGTGATCGTAAACTCATGAGTACGGTGCACAAGATTACAGATAATGAGTTCTTAGTCGCTGTTAAAGGGGCACCAGATCAGCTCTTAAAACGGATTACTAAAAAAATGGTTGGTGATCAAGTTGTTGAGATGACACAAGCTGACCGGGATGACATTTTAGCACTAAACCAATCTCTTGCTAAACAAGCACTTCGTGTCCTGATGATGGCTTATAAATATGAAAGTCAAGTGCCTGAACTTGAGAGTGAGACACTAGAAAATGACTTAATCTTTGCTGGCTTAATCGGGATGATTGACCCTGAACGTAAAGAAGCTGCTGAAGCGGTTCGGGTTGCCAAAGAAGCGGGTATCCGCCCCATCATGATTACAGGTGACCACCAAGATACAGCTGAAGCGATTGCTAAACGTCTGGGGATTATTGATGAAGGTGATACAGAAGATCATGTCTTTACTGGTGCAGAGCTTAATGAATTGTCTGACGAAGAATTCCAGAAAGTCGTGTCACAATACTCGGTCTATGCCCGTGTTTCACCAGAACATAAAGTCCGTATCGTAAAAGCGTGGCAAAATGAAGGTAAAGTCGTTGCCATGACTGGTGATGGTGTCAATGATGCACCTGCACTTAAAACGGCAGATATCGGTATCGGTATGGGGATCACAGGTACGGAAGTATCTAAGGGTGCCTCTGATATGGTGCTTGCAGATGATAACTTTGCGACGATCATCGTGGCTGTTGAAGAAGGGCGTAAAGTCTTCTCAAATATCCAAAAAACGATCCAATACTTGCTTTCAGCCAACACTGCTGAGGTCTTGACGATTTTCCTAGCAACCTTGTTTGGTTGGGATGTTTTAGAACCAGTTCACTTACTTTGGATTAACTTAGTAACGGATACCTTCCCAGCGATTGCTTTGGGTGTTGAACCTGCTGAACCAGGTGTGATGACGCATAAACCGCGTGGTCGTAAGGCTAGCTTCTTTAGTGGTGGCGTCTTGTTTGCAACAATCTACCAAGGCTTATTACAAGCAGCACTTGTTTTAGGTGTTTATGGTGCAGCCATTACTTGGCCTGTCCATTCTGGAGATGCCATGCATGCGGATGCCTTAACGATGGCCTTTGCAACACTTGGCTTAATCCAACTCTTCCATGCCTTTAATGCCAAGTCGGTCTACCAGTCTATCTTGACTGTCGGTGCCTTCCGAAGCAAGACCTTTAATATCTCGATAGTTGTATCCTTCATTTTACTTGGTGTGACGATCGTCGTGCCAGGATTTAACCAGATTTTCCATGTGACGCATTTAGATAGTTACCAGTGGGCAATGGTGATTGGTGGGTCATTCTCTATGATTATCATTGTAGAAATTATCAAAGCCATCCAACGTGGATTAGGACTAGATAAAAAATAAACCAGCTTTAATGGAGAATCCTTTGTCAGATTGACGAGGATTTTTCGCCATTTTATTGGCAAGAAGCCTTATTTTATTAAAGAAGTCCCGATGATAAGTGGCAGAAGAGAAAGGGAGTGTAAGGTATGACGGTAGACTTTGATCATGTTATCAAAAGAGAAAAGCGAAAGCAGCGACTGGTTACAAGTGGCATTTTGTTAGTCGCTGTGGTCCTGATATTAGGTGTAGGGGTTACGGCGGTAAAGCAACGGATGGTAAGTCAATATCGTGCTGCACAAAAGGTAGCAATGATTACGGATATGATTGAATCACCTAATGTGACGTCAACTTCTCATTATTTGGCGGAGTCAGGCCTTTTCAACAGGCGACTAAAAAGCGACCGCTTTAAAAATATAGATGGCTATCTGGTTAAGACAGCCCCTCTAGAAATTAATTTTAGCCTATTCAGTGTCGGCTATGGTGGTGGGACGCAGCTGCCAATCACTGTACCGATTTCAAAGACAAAAACAATTGGGGCCTTTAACCGGGAAAATGGGGAGAAGCTCCCGCTATTTTTCAACCCAAAACATGAGGCAATCAAAAAAGCAACTGAAGCTGATACAACACATGAGTCCCAGACCTTAACAGACTTACAAAAGCACGTGGCAGAGGTTGCCATCTCTTTCAAGGAACCGATGACCTATGCGGAGATACAGGCTAAGATTCCGGATAATTTACTGATTAATTGGTATTGGCTGGGGATGGCAAGCGACAAATTATCTGTGACCGACACGATAGGTAAAGTGATTGGTATCAATGCAAATGAAATGGGTCAATTAACCGATACCCTAGGAAAATCGAGTCGAGCGACTGACTGGACCAGACATAACTATCCAGATTTTGTTGCTGCTGTACAAGCAGCAGCGGCTACACGAAAATTCAACAGTAGCGGTATTGATATCTATCAAGATGCGCTACGACAGATTAAGACTTATCCGACTTTAAAGCAGGCGAAATTTTCTGGTATTATCGTCAGTGGTCGAACAGAGAATCTAGCACAGTTAGATAGTCAAGCCTATATTTATGCGACAAACGTTGGTCTTGATGCTGAAATTTTACCTTATATAGCGCCAACAAAATAAGTCTAAAAAATCGCCCAGGAGGCGATTTTTTGACTAGTATGGGCTATCTGAATGTCATTTTGACACGATCAAGGTAATTTGTTTGACCTTTACTGACCAAAGCTGTATAATAGGCTTTAGAGATAAAAAATCTCTAGAAATAAGACAATTATCTTCTTATGAGGAGGAATCAAACATGCAAATAGAAAAAATGACAACAACGCTACAAGAAGCCTTGGCTGAAGCACAAAAAATAGCTCAGGTTCGACAACATCAATCGATCGAAATCGCCCATCTCTGGAAAGTCTTAATTCAACCAGGCCAATTTTCGCGTGACTTTTATCAGGAATTAGGTCTCGATCTAGCTGCTTTTGAAGCGATTATTGATCAGGAACTAGACAAAATATCAGTCATAACAGGTAGTAACATCGCTTATGGTCAAAACCTGAGTCAAAACTTGTTTCATCTGTTTAGTCAGTCAGAACATATCGCGACAGGATTCAAGGACGAGTTTCTTTCAACTGAAACTGTCTTGCTAGGCTTATATGCACAGCAGCATAACCCATTAGCTCAGTACCTCAAGTCACAAGGGATCACTGAAAAACTGGTCAAGGAAAAAATAACAAGTATGAGAGGAGGTAGTTCAGTGACAAGCCAAAATCAGGAAGCGCAGTATGATGCCTTAAAAAAATATGGTGAGGATTTGGTCGCAAAAGTCCGTACTGGTAAAATGGATCCAGTTATCGGTCGTGATGAAGAGGTTCGTGATGTGGTCCGTATCCTATCACGTAAGACGAAAAATAATCCAATCCTTATCGGTGAACCGGGTGTTGGTAAAACAGCCATCATAGAAGGACTCGCACAACGGATCGTTAAGAAAGATGTGCCGACAAACTTGCAGGATAAAACGATTTTTAGCTTGGACATGGGTGCCCTGATCGCCGGGGCCAAATTCCGTGGTGAATTTGAAGAACGGTTGAAATCTGTTTTGAATGAGGTCAAAAAGTCGGATGGACAAATCATCCTCTTTATAGATGAGATTCATACCATCGTTGGTGCGGGTAAAACAGAAGGGTCCATGGATGCGGGGAATCTCCTTAAGCCAATGCTGGCAAGAGGTGAGTTACATCTCATCGGTGCGACAACCCTAGATGAATACCGTCAAAATTTTGAAAAAGATAAGGCCTTGGAACGGCGTTTCCAAAAGGTTTTGGTTAAAGAACCGACGGTTGAAGATACGATTTCAATCCTTCGTGGGTTAAAGGACCGGTTTGAGGTCCATCATGGTGTCAAGATTCATGATAACGCCTTGATTGCAGCGGCAACCCTATCTAATCGCTATATTACAGATCGTTTCTTACCGGATAAGGCCATCGATCTAGTGGATGAGGCCAGTGCAACGATTCGTGTTGAGATGAATTCATCGCCAACTGAGTTAGACCAAATCACGCGTAAGCTGATGCAGCTTGAAATTGAAGAGGAAGCCCTTAAAAAAGAGACAGATGATGCCTCTAAAAAACGCCTTCTCTTACTACAAGAAGACCTTGCCAATACACGAGAAAAGGCAAATAGTCTGAAGATGCGTTGGGAAACCGAGAAAGAAGCAGTTGAAGGGATTCATGTTAAGCGTGCCGAATTAGAACAAGCTCGGATTGATCTAGAGACAGCAGAAAATGACTATAACTTAGAGCAAGCGGCGATCTTACGACATGGGACGATTCCTAAACTTGAGAAAGAAGTGCTGGCATTAGAAACAGCTCAAGCTGCAGATACGAGCAATCATCTAGTGCAGGAGTCTGTTACAGCTCAAGAAATAGCGGAAGTGATTGGTCGTTTGACAGGTATTCCTGTGACCAAGCTTGTCGAAGGTGAAAAAGAGAAACTCTTGCATCTAGCTGATACGCTACACCAACGGGTCGTCGGACAAGATGAAGCCGTTGATGCAGTAGCTGACGCCATTATCCGTAGTCGTGCGGGCTTACAAGACCCAAATCAACCACTTGGCAGTTTTCTATTTCTGGGACCAACAGGTGTTGGTAAAACAGAACTAGCAAAAAGTCTGGCCGAAGAATTGTTTGACTCGGAAAGTCATATGGTTCGCATCGACATGAGTGAATACATGGAAAAACACAGTATCTCACGCTTAGTTGGTGCACCTCCAGGCTATGTTGGCTATGATGAAGGCGGACAGTTGACAGAGGCTGTGCGTCGGAATCCATATACGATTGTCCTTTTGGATGAAATCGAAAAAGCACATCCGGATGTCTTTAATATCCTCCTGCAAGTTTTGGATGATGGTCGCTTGACGGACTCAAAAGGTGTCGTGGTTGACTTTAAAAACACAGTATTGATTATGACGTCAAACATCGGCTCAAGAACCATGCTAGATGGGATTACAGATGACGGTGTGCTAGAAAATACGACCAAAGAAGCTGTCCTGGATGAGCTAAGACAACACTTCAAACCTGAGTTTTTAAATCGGATTGATGATACGATTCTCTTTACGCCACTGACACTCGCTGTGGTCAAACAAATCATTGATAAGATTGTCCATCAGTTATCTGAGCGTCTGGCACAACAAGATATCAAGCTTGAACTCACTCAAGATGCAATTGACTGGATTGCTAAAAATGCTTATGAGCCTGAGTATGGGGCTAGACCTATCAAACGCTTCATGACCAAGCATTTGGAAACACCACTGGCAAAAGCATTAGTAGGTGGTCAAGTTACACCAAACACCCTCGTTCTTGTTGGTATGAAGGATGACATGCTCATATTTGATACAAAATAAGATTCAAACATCCTGCTGGAAGTAGGGTGTTTTTTTATAAAAAAAATTTACTTAGGTGTTGACAGCAGATCATTTTAGTTATATACTTAGTTAGTCAAGTGATTAACCAACTAAGCTGAATATGCTTAAATAATCATAAGTGAACAGGAGGTAATTATGAATTTTGATGAGTCCAATCATCTGCCCTTATTTGAGCAGGTGGCCGAACAGATAGAGGCTGCTATCTTAAGTGGTGCGTTTCCAGAGTTAAGTCAGATTCCATCAACGACTGAAATTTCTAAGCAGTTTCAAATTAATCCGGCGACTGTCTTGAAGGGCATGAACCTATTAGTAGATAAGCAGATTATTGAGAAAAAAAGAGGGATAGGTGTATTTGTGAAACAAGGTGCTAAACAAATCATTCAGGAAGAAAAAAGAACGTATTTCTTTACTCAAGAAATTAGTCAACTGGTGCTGGAAGCCAAGCGGCTAGATATTTCTCTAGCTGAGTTAATCGAGCAAATAGAAAGTGGGTATCAAGCATGAGTCTAACAGTAGCAAACATCCAAAAATCGTATCGCAAACAGGCCGTTTTAACAGATGTGAGTATTGACTTTAAAGAGGATACGATTTACGGTTTACTTGGTCGAAATGGTGCGGGTAAGAGTACCTTACTAAACATTATTAGTGCCCGAATTTTTGCTGATTCAGGTAAGGTGATGCTGGATTCACAACGTTTAATTGGTAATGAAGTCCTACAAAATCGTCTATTTCTAATGAGTGAGGATAATCTCTATCCAAAAGCAATGAAGGTGAATAAAATCTTCAAATTAACGGAAGCCTTCTACGGTGGATTTGACTGGGAACTAGCCAATCACTTAACGCAGGCCTTCAATCTCAATCCTAAATTAGCTTTCAAAAAGTTATCAACAGGTTACAGAAGTATTTTGAAATTAATCGTCGCACTTTCGGTACCAGCTGACTACATTTTCTTAGATGAACCAATCTTAGGACTGGATGCCAGCCATCGTGATTTATTTTACCGGACTTTAATTCAGACTTATAGCGATAGACCCAGAACAATCGTGATTTCGACACATTTGATCGAAGAGATTGCAAATATTATCGAAGAATTTATTATTGTCGATAATGGTCAAGTCATCGAGCAAAAATCTGGTGAAGCCATTAAGCAGTCTGGCGCGACAATTTCAGGATCACAAGCCTTGGTCGCATCATTTACTGAAGGGATGGACGTGATTGGTAAGGATGGTTTGGGCGGTTTGGTTAGTTATTATGTACGTGACTATCAAGCACAAGTTGTTCCGGAAGGCATCAGTGTATCGCCACTGAATTTACAAGCTTATTTCGTGCAAGTGACACAAAGAGAGGGAGAAGCATAATGAAACTTAAAACAGCCATGACCTATCGGTTCATCTATCAATTAAAATCATTGGGTATTTTCTATCTCTACTTTGTACTCTTTACGCTTATCTTTCCAGCTATGGCGATTTTCGTTGCTGGCGGTACCTTGTCTTCCCAATCAGATCTCATGTTCCCGGCTATTATTTTTGCCTTCGTCGTTGCACTCATTGGGATACAAACAGACTTTAAATTTTTTATTCAAAATGGTATGAATCGCTTGCATATCTTGTTGACGAATATCCTGACAAATTTTGTGATTAGTAATATCATTGCGCTTACCATGTTGTTATTTTATCAAGTATTTAAATCAATCGCTTTAGCAAATTTTCACTATATGTTTCTCCTGATTGATCAATATAATCCCAAACACCCCCTCTTATATTACGGATTTCTACTTTCCTTTATCTTTTTTGCAACGACACTAGGCGCACTTTGTGGTCTATTCTTTGATCGATTTTCAACAGTTGTTCGGCTAATTATTGGTGCTGGTGTGATCCTGCTACCCTTTCTCTTTGGGACGATTTTCACTTCATTAAGCCATGCTGCTAGACAAGAAGTTGCGACTGCACTTGGTCACTTGATTGGTATATCAGATAAAGGATTAAATGCTACACCACTCTTAATGACGATCCTTGTATTGACTGTGATTAACATCATCATTATTTACTTAATGAACCACCGTCGAGAACTCAGACGTATTTCTTGAGTTTGAAAGTTAAGCTTGTAAAAATGCCAATGGCCTTTTAGCATGAGAATTATATCAGGAAAGACAAGTCGCTTAGCGTTAATAACGGCTTTACAATTAGCATCAAGAGATGTAGCAAACGAATATGTTTAAAACATCACAAAAAATACAAAACAACTTGACAATCCATATATGGTGTGTTAAGTTGTTTTGTTTTGTATAAAAACACTATATATTGTGTTGTCTCTTTACAAGTCATTGAATCAGTGGTAGAATAAAACTAAAGAATTTTTTAGAAATTAGGTAAATGAGATGATGGTTGAGGAAAAAACGCAGACAGTTGCTAGCACGATAGATGTGGTCAAACGCGATGGTCGTCATTTAAGTTTTGAACCAGAAAAAATTTATGAGGCGTTAAGAAAAGCGTCTGATGAATTATCACATATCTCACCAGTTCAAGATGTCAAACTAGCACATTTGACAGAAAAAATCGTTGCGACGATTTTTGATCGATTTAACAAAAATGTACAAATTTATGAAATCCAAAATATTGTGGAACATGTCTTGCTAGATGCTAATGAATATCAACTAGCTGAAGTCTATATTAATTATCGGACAAGACGTGATTTTGCGCGCGCGCAAGCAACAGATATTAACTTTACGATCGATAAATTGATTAATAAAGATCAGTCAGTTGTCAATGAAAATGCAAATAAAGACAGTGATGTCTTTAATACACAACGTGACTTAACAGCGGGGATCGTTGGCAAGTCAATTGGCCTAAAAATGCTCCCATCACATGTCGCCAATGCCCATCAAAAAGGGGATATTCATTTTCATGACTTGGATTATCAACCTTATGCTCCGATGACAAACTGTTGTTTGGTTGATGTCAAAGGCATGCTTCGAGATGGCTTTAAACTGGGGAATGCGATCATCGACAGTCCCAAATCTATCCAGACAGCAGCCGCACAAATTTCACAAATTATCGCAAATGTTGCCTCTAGTCAGTATGGTGGGACATCGGTCAACCGGATAGATGAAGTATTGGCACCCTATGCAGCCTTAAATTTTGCCAAGCATATGGCTGATGCAAAGGAATGGGTAGACCCTGACAAACATGAAGCCTATGCGCGTGCTAAAACCAAGAAAGATATCTATGATGCCATGCAAAGTTTGGAGTACGAGATCAATACGCTCTTTACGTCAAATGGACAAACACCCTTTACCACTTTTGGTTTTGGACTAGGAGAAGATTGGTATGCCTGTGAAATTCAAAAGGCAATTCTTCAAAATCGGATCAAAGGACTAGGTAAAGAAGGCCGGACTGCAATCTTCCCTAAACTGGTGTTCACCATCAAGCGTGGGTTAAATCTAGATAAAGCAGATCCTAATTATGCGATTAAAGTACTAGCTGCAGAATGTGCAACGAAACGGATGTATCCAGATATCGTCAGCTATGATAAAATCGTTGAACTGACTGGCTCTTTCAAAGCACCGATGGGCTGTCGTAGTTTCTTACAAGGCTGGCAGGATGAAGCCGGTCAGGATGTTGTAGATGGTCGGATGAACCTAGGTGTTGTGACACTTAACCTTCCCCGCATCGCACTGGAAGCTAAAGGGGATAAGGCACGATTCTGGCAGATTTTTTCTGATCGCATGAAGGTTATAAAGGACGCCCTAGTTTACAGAGTTGAACGGGTTAAAGAGGCAACGCCAGCTAATGCCCCGATTTTATATGAAAATGGTGCCTTTGGTAAACGCCTCAGCAGAACAGATTCAGTAGATGAGTTGTTCAAAAATAGACGTGCAACAGTTTCTGCAGGCTATATTGGCTTATACGAAGTCGCGACAGCATTTTACGGAGGAGAGTGGGAGTCAAATCCTGAGGCGAAAGCCTTCACACTGGATATCTTACGTGAAATGAAAAAAGCTGCAGATATCTGGTCTGCCGAATTTGATTACCATTTTTCAATCTACTCGACACCTTCTGAAAGCTTAACCGACCGTTTCTGCCAGCTAGATACAGAAAAATTTGGTCAGGTCAAAGATATTACAGATAAGGAATACTATACAAATTCCTTCCACTATGATGTCCGTAAAAATCCGACTCCATTTGAAAAACTTGCTTTTGAAAAAGATTATCCAGTCTACGCCAGTGGTGGCTTCATTCACTACTGTGAATATCCCATGCTCCAACAAAATCCCAAAGCACTAGAAGCTGTATGGGATTATGCCTACGATTTAGTTGGTTATTTGGGGACAAACACACCGATCGACCACTGTTATGCATGTCACTTTGAAGGCGACTTCAAGGCGACAGAACGTGGCTTCCAATGTCCAAACTGCGGCAACACAGACCCTAAGACAGTCGATGTTGTCAA
The DNA here is from genome assembly GCF_002441695.1 of Pseudolactococcus piscium. Classification (GTDB taxonomy): domain Bacteria; phylum Bacillota; class Bacilli; order Lactobacillales; family Streptococcaceae; genus Pseudolactococcus; species Pseudolactococcus piscium. Next base: position 36,213 of record NZ_JXJW01000005.1, on the reverse strand, counting down.
ACGGACGTGTGGCTACCTAGGGAATCCACAAGCTCGTCCAATGGTAAATGGCCGTCACAAAGAAATCACGTCTCGTGTCAAACACATGAATGGTTCTATCGGGCATTTATCAAATGGCGATGAGTTAGAGAGCGTCACAGTTGATGCTGCTAAGTCCAAGTTCTTCAAAAAATAAGCAATAAAACAGCAAACTCTGATTTGCTGTTTTTTGCTTTGCAGGATATTTGAATATAATATGTAAAGTAATGGTGCACAACTACAAACACAACTTCCCACTTTTAGGAAAATACTTAATCATGAGCGCTTGCAAATTAGCAACGTATGGATTTTATAGCATTACTTATGATAGAATAAGTTATAAAGATAGTTTTTTTTATAAATGGAGAAGAGGATGGTTATGCGAAACAAAATGATGATAGGGTTAAGGACAATGGGGACTGTAGTGGGGTTAACGATTATAACGTTGTTAGTGACCTATCTAGCAAGTTTTTGTTATACGTTTATGGGAAAAGTAGACATTCGATTACCGTATGGGTTGTTTGAGTCAGTCTATCAAACAACAGCTTCAGGAGGATTTGGCATTAAGATTGCCCATAACCATTCTTTTACAGTGGTTATCATGGTCACGATGTTTTGTTTCACCTTGTTAGTGTCAGGGATAAAAAAGATAAAGCATACACTTCGTTGATGCTATCATGTAAAAACCGTATGGGAAAATATAGTAAACTAGAGTTGCTTGGCTAACTTGTCACTCGCTGTGGTAAGTGGTGCCAAAAAAAATCAACGATAAGGTCCAGTCCTGTCTATTGAGACTTTTAGCGACGTTGTGGTATAATATGGTCATGCAGAAAATTCTGGAAATAAAAAATTTAAGCTATAAATATGATGGAGAAAGCGACATTTACGCGGTAAATGACGTCTCTTTTGATATCTTGCGTGGGGAGTGGGTGTCGATTATCGGGCGTAATGGTTCTGGTAAGTCAACCACAGCACGTTTGATTGATGGCTTGATGGCCGCATCGTCTGGTCAAATCATCATAGATGGCAAGCAATTGACAGAAGAAAATGTGTGGGAACTCCGCCAAAAAATCGGCATGGTTTTCCAAAATCCAGATAATCAGTTTGTCGGCTCAACAGTTGAAGATGATGTTGCTTTTGGTATGGAAAATCAGGGTGTCCCCCGTGTTGAGATGTTGTCACGTGTTGAGGCTGCCTTAGCGCGAGTTGATATGTCTGAGTTTAAAACGAAGGAGCCGGCACGCTTGTCTGGTGGTCAAAAGCAGCGTGTTGCTATTGCAGGTATCGTTGCCTTACGACCAGATATCATCATCCTAGATGAAGCGACGTCGATGCTAGATCCCAAAGGAAGATTAGCGATTGTAGATGTTGTGCGAGAAATCAAGGAGCAGTTTAACTTGACGGTAATCTCGATTACACATGATTTGGATGAAGCCAGTCTATCTGATAAGATTATCGTGATGAAAGATGGTCAGATAGAACAGATTGCGGAGCCCAGTCAACTTTTTCTTAACAATAATTTGGTAGAAATTGGTCTTGATGTGCCATTTTCCGCGAATGTCGCAAATGATTTACGACAAGCTGGCCTAGATATTCCCGAAACATATTTTACAGAAAGCGAGTTAGCTGACTTTTTATGCCAATCAATTTTGACAAAGTAACCTATACCTATCAGCCTAACACTCCTTTCGAAAGTCGGGCCTTGTTTGACATTGACCTAGATATTATCGACGGGAGTTTTACTGCACTTGTTGGGCATACTGGCTCTGGAAAATCGACCTTGCTGCAACAGCTGAATGCTTTATTATTACCGACCTCTGGTACTGTTACGGTCGATGATACCATCATCAAATCAACCAGCAAGGGCAAAGAAGTCAAACCTGTTCGGAAAAAAGTCGGGGTTGTGTTTCAATTTCCCGAAACCCAGTTATTTGATGAAACAGTGCTTAAAGATGTTGCCTTTGGGCCACAAAATTTTGGTGTGTCTAAGGCTGATGCTGAGGCGACTGCGCGTGAAAAATTACGCTTAGTTGGGATTTCTGATGACTTATTTGATCGCTCGCCATTTGAATTATCTGGCGGTCAGATGCGACGTGTTGCCATTGCAGGTATTCTCGCTATGAATCCGAGCGTACTGGTCCTAGATGAGCCAACAGCAGGGCTAGATCCCAAGTCTAGAATTAACATGATGCGCTTGTTTGATAGCATTCATGCGTCAGGGGTTACGTTGATTTTAGTCACGCATCTCATGGATGATGTGGCTGACTATGCCGACATGATGTACGTCTTAGAAAAAGGTCGTATCATCAAATCTGGTCAACCACGTGAGCTGTTTCAAGATGTTAACTTTATGACAGCACACCAATTAGGTGTGCCGAAAGCAACACAGTTTGCCATGCTTTTACAAGCCCGTGGACAGCACTTTGAACAGTTGCCTATCACGCGGACTGAGCTAGTTCACTTACTAACGGAGGCTGCGGCTCATGGATAAATTGATTATTGGGCGTTATATCCCAGGAGATTCGGTGATTCATCGCATGGACCCTCGCAGTAAGCTAGTGGCCATGTTTGCCTTTGTCTTTATCATCTTTTTGGCACACGATGTCGTGGGTTACGGCATTTTGGCCTTGTTCAGTCTACTGGGTGTTCTGATGAGTCGGATTAAACTCTCTTATTTTCTTAAGGGGTTGCGGCCGATGCTAGGCTTGATTTTATTTACGGTCGTCTTTCAGATGTTATTTACGACAGGAGGAGAAGTTCTCTTTCAAATCTGGATTTTAAAAATCACAACTTATTCCTTGCAAAATGCCTTTTTCATTTTTATGCGGTTTGTCTTGATTATCTTTATGTCGACTTTATTGACTTTGACAACACCGCCATTAACCTTAGCTGACGGGATAGAAACGGGTCTAGCACCCTTAAAAAAAATTAAGGTACCTGTTCATGAGATCGGTTTGATGTTATCTATTTCTCTTCGGTTCATCCCGACTTTGATGGATGATACGACCATGATTATGAATGCCCAAAAATCGCGTGGTATGGATTTCGGTGAAGGTAACTTAGTGCAAAAAGTCAAATCGGTTATTCCGATTTTGATTCCGCTTTTTGTCTCTAGTTTCAGACGGGCAGATGATTTAGCTGTTGCCATGGAAAGTCGTGGTTATCAAGGTGGTGACGGTCGCAGTAAATATCGTGTCCTGAAATGGCAAATCTATGATACACTATTACTTATCAGCTTGATTGCTGTCATGGCGATCTTGATTGGCTGGAATACGATTAACTAGAGGAGACTATATGTCTAATACGATGAGCGCACAGGAAATTATTCAATTTATCGCTAATGCTGAGAAAAAAACGACTGTTAAAGTGACTTTTTCAGGTGAGTTGGCAGCCGCTATTCCACAATCAGTTATCCAACTCGGCAATGTCCTTTTTGGTGACTGGGCTGTTATTGCCCCACTACTCAGTAAGTTGACAGAAAATCAAGATTACGTTGTCGAACAAGACGGCCGTAACTCAGCTGTTCCTTTACTGGATAAACGAGACATTAATGCACGTATTGAACCAGGAGCTGTCATCCGAGATCAAGTGACGATCGGTGATAATGCGGTGATCATGATGGGCGCTGTGATTAATATCGGTGCTGAAATCGGTGCGGGTACGATGATTGATATGGGGGCTATTTTAGGTGGTCGTGCGACAGTTGGTACAAACTCACATATTGGTGCGGGTGCTGTTCTAGCTGGCGTTATCGAGCCTGCAAGTGCGGAACCAGTACGTATCGGTAATGACGTCTTAGTCGGTGCCAATGCTGTCGTGATTGAGGGTGTTCAAGTTGGGAATGGATCAGTTGTTGCAGCTGGTGCCATCGTGACACAAGACGTACCTGAAAATGTCGTAGTAGCTGGTGTGCCAGCACGTATCATCAAAGCAATAGACGATAGAACAAAACAAAAAACTGCCCTTGAAGAAGCACTTCGTACGCTTTAAGCCACGCAGCTTATAACTGAAATAGAGAAGTTGGCTAGCTGTTAGTTAGTCGGTTTCATTCGCAGGAAAAGGCAAAAGAAACTTTGCCTTTTTCGCTATCAGAACATCATATAAGGAGACAGCCATGCTTGATTTAATCGCGACGCGCAGAGACTTACATCAAATTCCAGAAATCGGGTTAGAAGAGTTTGAAACGCATGCCTATCTTATGGCAAAAATAGCCGAGTTAACTAAAGGAAAATCGTTTGTTTCCATCAAAACCTGGCAAACAGGCATTGTCGTCAAGTTAACGGGTACTGCACCAGAGAAAACGATCGGCTGGCGGACAGATATTGACGGCCTACCGATTATCGAAGATACTGGTCTAGATTTCAAGTCACGTCATGAGGGTCGCATGCATGCCTGTGGCCATGATATGCACATGACCTTGGCGCTAGGCGTCTTAGAGCAGCTGTTAGTCACGCAACCCAAGCAAAATCTAATCTTTCTATTTCAGCCTGCTGAGGAAAATGAAGCAGGTGGTATGCTAATGTATGAGGCAGGTATGCTCGATGGTGCCTTTCGACCGGATGAATTTTACGGCCTGCATGTTCGACCGGATCTAAAAGTTGGTGACATCGCGACAAATACCTCGACCCTATTTGCAGGTACCTGTGAAGTTAAGGTCTCCTTTAAGGGCACTGGTGGTCATGCAGCTTTTCCACACCATGCTAATGATGCCTTGGTCGCGGCAAGTTATTTTATCACCCAAGTTCAGACAATCGTCAGTCGAAATGTTGACCCGATAGAGGGTGCTGTTGTCACCTTTGGTAGTATGCATGCTGGGACGACTAATAATGTCATTTCTGAAACTGCCTATCTACACGGGACGATTCGCACCTTGACTCAGGAAATGAATGACCTGACACAAAAACGGATTCGTGAGATTGCGCAAGGAATTGCCACTAGTTTTGATTTGGCTGTTGAGATTGATCTCAGACAAGGTGGCTATCTGCCAGTTGAAAATAATCCTGCCTTAGCTGAGGAGCTGATGACCTTCTTTGATCAAGCAGAAGGTGTTAACTTGATTGATATCGCGCCTGCTATGACAGGAGAAGACTTTGGCTATCTGCTATCTAAAATCCCAGGGGTCATGTTCTGGTTAGGCATAGATACGCCTTATGCCTTGCATCATCCTAAGATGTCACCAGATGAAGCGGCACTAGCATTTGGTGTCAAACAGATTTCAAATTTTATCAAGACAAAAGCAGGCTAATCAAGCGCCTGCTTTTTTCAATACCGTTTTCTTTTACTAGATGATGGGATACCTAAGCTGTCTCTGTATTTGACGACTGTGCGACGTGAAATACTAACCTCTGATTTAGCGAGCAAGTCCACGATTTTTTGATCAGAGAGTGGTTGCTGCTTATTTTCAGTTTCAATAATGGCTTGTAGTTTCATTTTTACTGCTTGGTTTGAGATCGGGTTACTATCGCCATCTGCCTGATGCTGTGAGATACCTTGGGTGAAAAATGATTTCAGCTCATAAATGCCGAATGGCGTTCTCATATATTTTTGGTTGACTGCTCGACTGATTGTCGATTCGTGTAAACCCAAGGCTGTTGCAATCTCTTTTAAGGTCATCGGCGTCAGAGGGTGCGTCTGTTGATAAAAAAAGTCGGCTTGTCGATGCAGAATCTCAGTTCCCACACGCAGGATGGTATCCCCACGTTTTGCAACGGTTTCTTTTAGCCAGTCAAACTCGGCTTTACGTGCGGTTAAATAGTCTTGTAATTCGGTATCGGCTACTTGTTTGTAGCGGTCATAGTATTTTTGTTGAAAATTAACTTGCGGTTGCCAGTCTCTGGTTGACCCAAGGGTCAGCTTACCATCTATCAGGGTTACCTCTAAATCAGGTTTGATGAACTGGGCCAAGGGGAGGCTATAGGCAGTGCCCGGTCGAGGCGTTAAACTCTGGATATAGTCAAAAATAACTTGTATATCACTTAAACTGATCTGGTAACGCTGACTGATGGGATCCCATTGGTGATTGACGAGTTGGTCAAAGCTTTCTTCAAGCAGTAGATAGGCAATATCAGGTGCATGGTTATCACGCTCTGTCTGTAACATGAGACATTCCTGTAAAGTTCTAGCGCCGATGCCAGCAGGTTCTAACTGCTGTAACAGTGTGAGGGCATCAAGCATCTCAACCTCTGTTGCGCCCGCTTGACTAGCAGCAGTCTCGAGTGAAATTGTCAGATAGCCATTCGCATCGATGTAACCCACTAAATAGAGCAGGAGGGTACGTAAAAAAGTATCTCGGTAGTTTAAATGAATTTGCTCTATCAAGTGATCAAATAAAGAGGTTTTTTCAGCAGGTAATTGTGCTAAAAAGGCTTGATGCTTATCTTCGGATAGCTGATTGGCATGGGTTGATAGGCTTGAGCCATCAGCATGATCAGCTGACAACTTAATCGTGATGAGTGGATTATCCAGTGCTTGCTCACGCAAAAAATCAACTAAATCAGTCGAGTTGAACTGTAAGACACGAAGTGATTGCTGCATCTTTTGGGTCATAGCAAGTTTCTGGATTTGGGCTTGTGCTTGCTGCTGGGTTAACTGGTTAGTGGGTTTGACTATCATATGTAACGATCTTTCTATTTGGTCTTATTATTTCATTATACACTATCCCTGATTGATAGTTCATAAAAATTAGAATTTTATGTATAATAGGAGTATCATGCTTGGAATAAAAGGAGAGTTATGCTCAGAATCGACCGTGTCTACCAAGCCTTAAGTCAGCTATGGTTTGATAAGACGATAAATGATCTAGAGGAAATGCAAGGTACACCTGCGCTTGAACTAGCTAAGGCATTAGCAATTAGTCGAGCTAATACAAGCCTAGAACTGAATAAATTAGTGCGAGATGGACGGGTGATCAAGGTGACCACCTATCCGGTGCGTTTTCTACCTAAGGAAGGTATGGAGGCACTATTAGATAAAACGTTACACGATGTAACGGAGGTTCAAACAGTAGCTGACATCATCGGTTCTGATCAGGATCAGTCAGAAGTCAATGCTGATGTGACACTTGCACACTCAAAAAATCCGTTTGATCAAATCATTGGCTATCAGTCAAGCTTAAAAAAAGTGATCTCCCAGGCTAAGGCGGCTGTTTATTATCCACCATCGGGCTTACACATGCTCTTACTGGGTCAGACTGGTACAGGTAAGACTTTCTTTGCGGAAAAAACCTATGAGTACTCCCAATATGAGGGATTACTAGCAGAAGATGCCCCATTTAAGAGTTTTAACTGTGCAGACTACTATAATAATCCGCAGTTGCTGATGAGTCAATTGTTTGGCTATGCCAAAGGGGCATTTACTGGGGCAGAAAGTGATCGTGAGGGCTTAGTTGAAAAGGCAGATGGTGGTATTTTACTACTAGATGAGGTACATCGACTCCCACCAGAAGGCCAAGAGATGCTCTTTTACTTTATAGATAATGGGACATTTAACCGATTGGGAGAGAGTGGGGTTAAACGACATAGTAAAGTCCTCATCATCTGTGCGACGACGGAAAATCCAGAGTCAGCCTTACTAAAAACTTTTGTCAGACGGATTCCGATGACGATTCAAATTCCTTCCTTGAGCGAGCGCTCAATCGAGGAACGTGTTGAATTGACAACCTTTTTATTTGGTCAGGAAGCTAAGCGCATCAAGAAAACAATCCGCATTTCGATCGATGTGATTAATGCGCTTGTGCATGTGACGACTTCTGGGAATGTCGGTCAGTTAAAATCAATGATTCAGCTCGTCTGTGCCCAAGCTTTTTTGAAAAGTATTCATCGCTTTGAGGAAGTAGATATCGACATTCGTAGTCTGCCAGAGGAAATTCGGGAAGACTGGATGAGTAGTCGTGAAAATTTAGCGCGCGCCATGACGATTTCAAAGTATGTTGATGTCGTGACAGTGATTCATCCTGAAAAGATAACTGTAGCACCTGCGGCATCTACGGATTATAACATCTATGATGCGCTTGATAAAAAGATAGCCGTCCTAGAAGATGAGGGACTATCTCATATGCGGATCAAACAGACCATGCTTGATGAGTTGCAGTTATATCTGAAAAAGTATGTTAAAAATTATGATAGTACCCTAAATCTGCTAAACTTTGTTGACAAATCGATTGTCGACTTTGTTACTGACTTAAAGGGGATTGCTGAAGCAGAAATGGGCGTCAAATTTGATAGACGGTTTGTTTATTTTTTTGCCATGCATATCGATGCTTATTTTGCGCGTGGTGAAAAAGTCAATTTATTAGTTGAGCAGGAGATTGACCACTTTAAAAAAGACCATGGGTTGGCTTATCAAGTGGCTGAACGTTTTAAAGTCGAGGTGTTTAACACCTTCCATCATAGTCTACCGGATATAGAAGTTGCTTATTTGGCCATGCTCCTTGTCAATATGGAAACAGAAAGTACGGATCAAAAAATAGGTATTCTGGTCGCTGCTCATGGTAATAGTACAGCAACCTCGATGGTTAACGTCGTCACAGAATTGTTAGGCGTGGCCCAAATAGACTCACTTGATATGTCACTAGCTATGACGCCTCAAGAGATGTTCGAAGCAGTTGTCGACAAGGTTAAAAAGTTGAATATGGGGAAAGGTGTCTTATTATTAGTCGATATGGGATCCTTGTCCATGATTGAGCCCAAACTAGTCAAAGCAAGTGGCATAGAGGTCAGAATTATCCAAAATGTCACGACAGTGATGGTCTTAGATACCGTCCGAAAAGCAGCCTATACGGATAGAACGCTGATGAATGTCTATGATTCAGTTAAACGCGACTTTTTAGCAGCAGTTCGTGCGCAAAAGACCTCTAAAGGTCGGCCAAAAGCAATCGTATCGATTTGTATGACGGGTTCTGGTACTGCTAAGAAAGTGGAGACCTTGCTAAATGATATTGTTGAGCGGACGACAGATGAGGATGTTCGTATCTTGACCTTATCGGCTTTGAAAATCAAGGAAGAGATGCCCAAAATTTTAGCCAACTATCAGGTGTTGGCAAGTGTTGGCACCAAAAATCCGAAAATTGAAGCACCCTACATCTCACTTGAAAAGTTAATCGAAGGTAGTGGCACGAATATGCTCAACCAAATCTTAACAAAGGGAGAGATGCGTGAGGTCGACAATAAAAGCCAAAACTATGTGATCAGAGATTTATGTGCAGATATGCTTGAGACCCATCTTGTCTATTTGAATCCGAGATTGATGTTAGATTTCTTATTAAAATGGACAGATCAAGTTCAGCAGGAATGCCAGATGAATTTTCAGAATGCAACGCTGATTAAATTGATCATTCACAGTGCCTTTGCCTTTGAGCGTGTGATTAAGGAAGACGCCCTAGCCTATGAGGATATCGCAAGTGAGGACACCCTTGCCTTGCTACCGATCGTATCAAAAACACTATTAACGATGGAGGATGGCCTCAACCTGCGTTTATCTCAAGGAGAAAAACTCTTTATCTGTGAAATCCTTGCTGAGGCAACAAGTGTTTCATAAGTGAAAAAAGTGTTTTAAATGCTTGTCAACTGTTTTAAAGAGTGTTTCTTTTGAAAGATTCCCTCTTTTTTTGTTTCTGAAACCCCTTACAAACTGGCGGTTTAAAAATAATGTTGTTAAAAAACACTGTTTGGCACACTTCTTGCTCTTATATAAGTGTAAAGAAAAAGAAGAGGAGAAAAAAGTATGACAGCAATTATTGTCAGTGGACATGGTCAATTGTCAACAGGCTTACTAGATGCTTTTGAAATGATTTTTGGTCATGACGATAAAATTATCGCTGTACCGTTTTTGAAAGGTGAAGGGATTCCGCAACTTCAAGACAAGTATCAAACTGTAATGGATCAGTTTCCAGGCGAACCCATTTTATTTTTAGTAGACGTGTTTGGCGGCACACCTTATAACTCAGCAGTGCAACTGGTGTTCAATAACCCACGTGCAGATGTCGTGACAGGTGTTAACTTGCCAATGCTACTCGAAATCGCAGCAATTAAAGAATTCAGTGACTTAGATGCGCTTAAGCAACAGTTAAAACTAATCAACCAAGAAGGTTTCAAAATCTTCTCGGAAGTCATTAGCGCAGCTAAGACCACAGACCCTATAGATGATGAAGAGGATGATTTATTATGAAAATTGAACTAGCAAGAATTGATGACCGTTTTATCCATGGACAAGTCCTAACAAAATGGGTAAAACTTCGCCCAATCGACCGCATTATCATTGTCAGTGATTCAGTTGCTGCAGATGAAATGCGTAAGACATTAGTCTTATCCGTTGCACCAGCCAATGTTGCGGCAAGTGCAGTGTCAGTAGACAAGATGATTCGTGCCTATAAGTCACCTAGATATGCAACGACGACAGCCATGCTGTTATTTGAGAATCCAGCAGACATCGTTCGACTTGTCGAAGGTGGTGTGGATTTGAAAGAAGTCAATGTTGGTGGCATGCGCTTTGATGTTGAACGCAAACAAATTACCAAATCTGTTTCTGTTACGCAAGCAGACATTGCAGCCTTTAGAAAATTAAAAGAACTGGGACTGAAAAACGAGTTGCGTCAGTTACCAGGCGATACATCACAGGACTTCAATGACATTCTAGAGGGTGCTTTGAAAGACTGAGATCATCACTAGTTGTCAATGTTTTCCATTTGAAGGAGGAAAAAAATGAGTGTCATTCAAATTGTATTATTACTAATTGTTGCGGCAATTACTGGTATTGGATCAGTAGTTGATGAAGCACAAACACATCGCCCATTGGTTGCCTGTACATTAGTCGGGATTGTTTTAGGAGATATTCCAACTGGGATTATCCTCGGTGGGACACTAGAGATGATGGCTTTGGGCTGGATGAACGTTGGGCTTGCTATGGCACCTGATACAGCAATTGCCTCAGTTATCTCCACTATTCTTGTTATTAATTCACACCAAGGGATTGGTCAAGGGATTGCGATTGCAGTTCCCCTTGCGGCAGCTGGTCAAGCTTTGACAATTTTTGTTAGAACGATTACTGTATTTTTTATTCATAAAGCTGATGATATGGCCAAAAAAGGTAACTACAAAGGGATTGAACGTGCCCACTTGCTAGCCATGAGCTTGCAGGCCTTACGTGTCATGATTCCAACCTTGATTATTTGCTTAATCTCTGCAACTGCTGTACAACATTTCCTAAGTTCTATTCCAGAAGTCATCACAAGAGGTCTTCAAATCGGTGGAGGTATCATCGTTGTTGTTGGGTATGCCATGGTGATTAACATGATGGATGTCCCTTACTTGAAACCGTTCATGTACGCTGGTTTCCTATTTGCAGCCTTTACCAACTTCAACCTTGTTGGCTTTGGTGCTCTAGGCTTAATCGCAGCATTGATCTACCTACAATTAAAATACAATAATCAACCACAAGCGGCTGTCACACCAGCAGGTGTCGTGTTTGATGATGACGATGACGACTTAGACGCATAGGGGGAAATAAAATGAGTGAAAAATTATTAACTAAAAAAGAATTAACAAGTATGTTTCTCCGTTCAAATTTCCTACTCGGGTCTTTCAACTTTGAACGTGTACAATCGCTAGGGTTCTGTTATGTCATGATTCCAGCCTTGAAAAAAATCTACCCACCAGGTCCAGAACGTGATGATGCCTTGGCGCGTCACTTGGAATGGTTTAATACACAACCTTGGTTGACAGCACCGATTTTCGGTGTGACAGCTGCCATGGAAGAAGAAAAGTCAAAAGGTAGAGATATCGACGGTTCAGCAATTCAAGCCATGAAAATTGGCTTGATGGGACCGATGGCCGGTGTTGGGGATCCTATTTTCTGGGGGACAGCACGTCCGGTATTTGCAGCGTTAGGTGCTTCTCTAGCCTTGACAGGATCACTAGCAGGACCGCTCCTCTTCTTCTTCTTGATTAATGCTTTACGCCTGACAGTCAAATATTTCGGTCTCTTCTATGGCTATGAAAAAGGCTTAGAAATTATCAAAGACATGGCTGGCGGCCGGATCAAGAAATTGACAGAAGGTGCCTCAATCGTTGGGTTGTTTGTCATGGGTGCTTTGATTAGCAAATGGACAAACATCAATATCGTCTTACAAGCAACTAAAATGAAGGATGCTGCTGGTAAAGTGAAAATCCAATCCGTTCAAAATGTATTAGACAGTATCATGCCTGGTATGTTAGCACTTGGCTTGACCTTGTTTGTCGCTTGGTTACTCAAAAAAGGTGTGAATCCACTCTTGATTATCATCGTGATCTTTGCCGTTGGTATCCTAGGGTATGCCGGTGGCGTATTAGGATAAGAGACTATCCAAATCTTATATAGCTATTAATGGCGTTGCTGACTACTATGGTCGCAACGCTATTTTTAAAACCTGTAATCGGCGTTAGGTCAGCTAGCGTCTATTATATAAGCATAAAATGAAAGCGCTTTATAAAAAGGAGAATGGCATGAAAGTAGACTTATTGCGTAAGGGATGTAAGGTATTAATGGCGGGTCTTGTGGTTGGGACAGGACTTGCATTAGTCAAACCAGCTGCTGCTGAGGCAGCTAGTTCTGCCAATCAAGTCGGTTGGCAATACAACGAATTATTTAGGAATCAATATCACTATTCAGCTGCAAAGAACTGGTTGAATGATCCGAATGGCTTAGTCTATGATGATACGACGAATACCTACCACATGTATTATCAATATAATCCCAACGGTAATAGTTGGGGAGATATGTCCTGGGGCCATGCCATAAGTCATGATTTAATTAACTGGCAAGAACAAGCTGTTGCAATCCCCATGCTTGATAAGCAAGCCGACATGGATTTTACCTTTAAAAATACGACAGGTCAGTTTACAAAAGAGGGTAAAAATGGACAAGTTCATTATTTAGGTCAACCTCGTACAGATTGGGATGGTGGCAATGGTAAGAAATATATTTTCAGTGGTTCAACTGTATTAGATAAGGAAAATAAGAGTGGTTTAGGGAAAAATACACTACTTGCTTATTATACGAGTTGTTTTCAAATGCCGACACGCTGGGATGACGGAGGTGAAGGCGGCATGGGATCATGGTTTGGTATGAGTGAGGTGCAAGAGCAACACCTTGCGTATAGCACGGATGGGGGACAAACATTTAAGCAATTTGATGGGGCAAAGTCTGTAGCAGATAATATGGCAGGGCTAGCTAATCAGAAGTCTCCAAAAGCTATTATCCCAGTCACAGCTATTTCAAGTTTGGCTGGTATTGATGCCAAAGACTTCCGTGATCCAAAGGTTGTCTATGATCAAGCGCATGGCCAGTGGCTGATGGTTGTCGTAGCAGGTCAACAAGCACTGATTTTTAAATCAGATAACCTGATAGATTGGACCTACACCTCTGCCATACAACGACAACATGATAGTGGTATTGGGGTATGGGAATGTCCAGAGTTGATTCCGATGACAGTTAAAGATAGTACTGAGACTAAATGGGTGCTTACGATGAGCGTTCAAGATCATGCCTACGCTTCGGGGTCCGGTATGCAATATATGATCGGTGATATGAATGCCAAAGGTACCTGGACACCCGCGACAGAAAAGACTTTATCAAAGCCGAATTGGTTAGATTATGGGGAGGACTTTTATGCAGGCGTGACATTTGGTAATACTGGAGATAGACGTATCATGATGAGCTGGGAGAGTAATTGGAAGTGGACTGATTTACAGAAAACGACACCTTGGTATAGCCACATGACGATACCTAGAGAGCTAACATTAGTTGCAGATAGTAAATACGACGGTGGCTATAAATTGATGCAAGCCCCAATCCCCGAACTAGATCAAGCAAATGGAGAAAAAACAGTTATTCCAGCCTTAAACAAGGGCACAGTGACACCAGATAAAGGAACTGTCTTAACAGGGGATATGCATGATGCTAACGCAGCACTAGTGACCAATTATAAGGGAACAACGTATAAGATTGAATCAGAATTTACTTGGGATGAGGCAACAAAACCGACTGCCTTAGGGATGTATGTCAGAGGAACAGATGGATTTGATCGTAAATTATTTGTCGGCTATGATTTTGGCCCCCAACTTGCTTATGTCAATAGTTTGCAAACAGGTGATAAAGATAGTTTAGCCGCAGGTCGGGACCACACAAATACCTTTATCCCAAATACAGGTAAACTTAAATTGACGGCATTAGTTGATGAATCCTCAATAGAAGTCTTTGTTAATGATGGTGAAAAAACGATCACTCAAGTCTTTTATTACCGACCAGATAACCTTGGTGGGCCTACTGTAAAGACAGATCAACTTGGCTTTTATGTTGAGGGAGGTGCTGATAAAAAAGCAACTGTACAGCATATGGTGATTACGCCATATCGCAGTATGTTTGGGAACATCCAAAATCAAACAGCAGACATTGAAATTGCACAAGGCACAAACTTCAACCCCTTAACCTATCTACAGTTTACTGATACTTTAGGTGATGGCACGACGACTATACCTTTAGTTACGGTGAAAGATAATCAGGTCAATACAGCAGTTACGGGAGCGTATTCCATAACCGTGGCGGTAACAAATAGTGCAGGCAAGTATCAAGAGTTTACAATTCCGGTTAAGGTCGTTAACAAGTGAGAGATAGTTGATGAACCAGACTTAAAACTTGTGACTGCAAGTCTTTCTGAACAAAACCTTGATCCCCGCTTTTTAATTAGGGATCCCGATATGAGCAGCAGTGATGAATAAAAATAAGCCATCGTCGTCAAGGACAATGGCTTATTTTGGTTATGTATCATCTATGGTGGCGGACATAATGGCGGCATCGTTTTTTTGCAACAACTAGATGACGGGTAGTTCTTTTTCACTTTTCTTTCTCAAGTCCTTGGTAATTTGAAAATAACTTGGGACAAGGATGATCACACTGCCTATCCAGGCGGCTGGGCTTGAGAATAGGACGCCGATTAGGCCGACTGTGACGAGACTGAGTACAGAGACCCCAGCACGCATGAGGAGCTCAGCTACACCAGCTAAGGTAGGAACTAAGCTGTTACCATAGCCTTGGATAAAGGAGCGCACCACGAATAGGATGGCTAGAAGCCAATAGAAGGCCCCGTTTACTAGATAGTAGTCAAAGGCTAGGTGAATAATGTTTGTTTCCTTGGCGCTGATAAATAATCCGGAGAAAAATTGGTTAAAGATAAGGAGGATAACCGTAAACAAAATCCCCCAGATGACATTGATGATGACCGAGTGCTTGAGACCAACAAGCATGCGCTTATACTGTCTAGCACCGAAGTTTTGAGCGGTAAAGGTCGTCACGGCAAGTCCTAGACTAATCATCGGTAGCATGGCAAGCTGATCGATTTGTCGGCCGATGGCTTGCATGGCCACGACATCTGTACCCAATTTATTCAGGACAATCTGTAAGGTTAAACTGCCCAAGGCGATGATGCTAGACTGGAATCCCATGGGATAGCCTAGGGCTGAGTGTTTTTTAATCTCTGCTTTATCTAAGCTTAAATGCCGCTTCTTAACATGTAAGAGTGGCATTTTAAGCTTGATAAAGATGATCAGATAAATCACAGAAAATGCTTGGGCGATAATCGTTGCGATACCAGCCCCGAAAACACCTGCGTGTAGGCCAAGTATGAAGACAAACTCTAAAATAATATTAAGGATAGTAGAGATGATCAGGGCGATTAAGGGTGTTTTAGAATCCCCTATGGCACGCAGCACGTTTGATAGGTAATTAAATAAGACGGTGAAAATCAGACCACCAAAAATAGCTTTCAAAAAGTCATGCGCATCATAGATTAAGGCTTGGGGGGTCTGCATCCATTGAAGCAAAGGAAATGAAAACAGATAGGCTATGATGGTTAGACCAATGGAGGTGACTAAAGTCAAGAAGAGGCCAATAATAAATGATTTTTTAACGCCTTCAGTATCGTTGGCACCAAATCGTTGTGAGATAATGATCGAAAAGCCACTGGTAATCCCAATCGCAAATCCCATCACTAAAAAGTTTAAGGCACTTGTCGCGCCAACAGCTGCAAAGGCATCTTTCCCAAGTGTATGCCCTACGATTATAGCATCAATAAAGTTATAAAAAAGCTGAAATAAATTACCTAAGAGTAGTGGGAAAGTAAATAATAAAATGACTTTGATAGGTGTTCCTTTTGTTAAATCTATCATGATAAATGTGACTGTGAATCAGCTAGCGTAATCAGCTATCCACAGCCAGGGTATCCTTTCTATATCATTATGATCGTATGTCAGTTAATCAACACACATTGAAAATGAAATCGTTTTCTTTGATGAATATCTATAGTTTAACACAAAAAAAGTGATCGTGGCAGGCGATATTAGGAAAAAAAGACGTCATTTGAACAAAAAAAACAAAACAGACTTAACAAGTTTGCTTTGTTTTTTAGCTAAGAACAATCAAATGAACGTACTTAGGTTTATATTTGAAACTAGGAATTAACGAGTAACGTTAACAGCTTGTAATCCACGAGCGCCATCTTCAACGTCGTAGTTTACTGCTTGACCTTCTTCAAGAGTTTTGAATCCGTCTGTTTGGATTGCTGAGAAATGTACGAAAACATCTTTTCCGTCTTGACCAGTGATGAAACCGAAGCCTTTTTCAGCGTTAAACCATTTAACTGTACCTTGTGCCATTTTGAATCTCCTTCGCCCATGAGGGCATTTTAATTTTGTGTAAATCTGAAACCGCTTAGAAAGGATGAAACAAAATGAACCAAACTTTTTAAATCGTGAACAAACTACCCTTTTATGTTATCATAAAACATATGAAAAAGAAAGCAGAAATACGAAAAAAGATGAAATTTTTCTTAAAAAACTTTAATTTGGCTGAAAAACAAGCGCAAACAAGGCAGATTTTCGATCAATTTTTCGCATCAGATAGCTATAAACAAGCAAAAGTGATTGCTGTTTTTCTACCCATGGCCTTTGAATTTGATATGACTAGCATTTTGACGGATAAAACCAAACGGATTGTCATTCCTAAAACGCTAGCAAATTATCAGATGATTTTCACCGATTATGAACCAGATAAACTGGTCATGACATCTTTTGGGGTTCAAGAGTCTCGGGATGCGATCAGTGTTACCCCAGATTTAATCATCGTTCCGGGCCTAGCTTGGTCAAATGCGGGCTATCGCATTGGCTTTGGTGGTGGCTATTATGACCGATATCTTGCTAACTTTAAAGGTGACACGGTAAGCCTTGTCTATGACTTTCAAATCGTACCTGATTTCCAACCAGAACCGTTTGATATTGCCATCTCAAGACTATTTAAGGTATAATGAAAGTAATATGAAAAATTTAAATAGCTATCGAAATGAATTTAATAAATATCGTGCAACTTATATTTTAGCGGGTCTTACACTAGGCGTTTGGCTGTCACAGTTTTTGGCGAATGGTGCCCAAGCGGTTAAACCCATTAATTTATTCCGCTTTGGTGCCTTGTTTGGTCCAGACATTATTTATAATCCGACGCATCTATGGCGATTAGTGACCCCTATTTTTGTCCATATCGGCTGGGAACATTTTCTACTCAATTTCTTTACCTTAATTTTTATTGGTAGACAAATTGAAGGCATATTTGGTAGTCAACGCTTCTTCGCCATTTACCTATTTTCAGGAATCTATGGCAATATTACCAGCTTCTTTTTCGAACCGTATAGTTTAGCGGCAGGTGCGTCAACCTCACTGTTTGGTATTTTTTCTGCCATGGCCATGCTGGGTTATCTGACAAAGAATCCCTCTTTTCAAGTGGTTGGTAAACAATTCGCCATTTTGATTTTAGCAAATTTAGTGATCAATTTATTTCAAACTGATGTTGGGATTACAGGTCATATTGGTGGTGCACTAGGTGGTATTTTACTTGCGGCACCTTTTTCACCCAAGCTACTAGCACATAATATTTCCAGAAATAAAAAATTAGCTTTTTTAGCCATCTTTATCCTTACAGCTGTATGGATGGTGTTTATGGCTTTTAGAGCATAAGGGATTAACTTGAAAAGTAACAAAGTCTCAGATTATTTGAGGCTTTTTTTGATCCCTTATTTTTAGTCATTCATTTTAAACTGTTCAATCGTGCTTTGGTTTTTAAATAAAGCAATTAACAGTTTTATTAATGTAAGGGGTTGCATTTTTTTTAGATACATGATATGCTATTGGTATAGACCATTAATTAGTTTGGTCTATACCGATATGTAGGCATTCTGGCTTGTTTGGGTTAGGCTAAACTTGACTAAGTCAATGCACAGGTGTTTTAGGATTGAGAGGAGACATATGGACGACGCACAAATGGCAGTTATCATGCCCCTGATTATGTACGGAGGGGAAGCAAAATCCTCAGCGATTGAAGCGATTCAGGCAGCGAAAGCAGGGGATTTTGAGACCGCTGATGAACGGATTAAAGCTGCGGGCTCAGCAATCGTTGCAGCGCATCATGGTCAAACTGACTTGCTAACCAAGGCGGCTAACGGTGAAGATGTACCTGTCTCGATCTACATGGTACATGCCCAAGATCATTTGATGACAGGAATTGCATTTGTTGATTTAGCAAAAGAAATTATTGAGCTCTATCGGGTAATTCAAAAAGATTAAGACAGATTAAATGAAAAAAGGAGAATTTTTATGAATGCAATTACAGCGTGGATGGAGAGATACTTCGTCCCACTAGCAGCAAAAATTGGCGCACAAAAGCACCTCGTTGCCTTACGTGATGCCTTTATTGGTACGATGCCAGCAACTATGGCGGGTGCGATTGCAGTAATGATTAACGCCATTGTTCGAGATTTACCTGCCAAGTTTTTCCCAGGTTATGATGGCAGTACGGTTCCAGTTGTTAAAGAAATTATTAGTGTCAATGGATTTGTTTGGAATGGTACACTTGCAATTGTTGGTATTATCTTTGCCTTTTCATGGGGGTATAACCTGGCAAAAGCCTATAAAGTGAACGAATTAGCTGGTGGGATTGTCTCACTTGCAGCTCTTATTCAGGGTGTTGGGTTCTCATTTTCATCAACAACAGCAGTCAAATTATCGGCTGCAGCTGCTAAGGCGATTAACGGCACGACTGCAACCAGTGGCATGTCCTATGCTGATGGCACATTAAGCGCAGGTGGCTGGGGTTGGCTTAAACTCGGATTTCTAGATGGGAATGCCTACTTTGTCATCATGGTCATGGGTGCCCTAGCAACGATTATCTATGCAAAATTGATGCTAAAAGAAATTACAATCAAGATGCCTGACACTGTTCCTCCAGCAGTAGCTAAGGCCTTTACAGCGATTATTCCTGCAGCTGTTGCACTCTATGTAACAGCGATTATCTATTACCTCTTTAGTATCACACTTGGTAAAAATGGCGATGTCATGATTACCTGGGTACAAAAAACCATTGCAGAGCCGTTTATGAACATCGGTCAAAGTCTAGGCGCTATCTTATTGGTTACCTTCTTAGTCTCATTGATGTGGTTGTTTGGCCTTCATGGGTCAAATGTTATGGCACCAGTACTTGAAGGTATTTGGGGTGTTGGCTTACTTAAAAATAGTAACGTCTATCAAGCTGGCGGTATGAAAGCTGTTAAGAAAGCGATCGAAGCTGGTAATGGTGATGCCTACATGTGGGTAAGAAATTCATTTGATAGCTATGCCTGGTTTGGCGGTGTCGGTGGGACAATCACCCTCCTGATTATGATCCTTGCACTGTCTAAACGTGAAGATTACCGTGTTGTCGCTAAACTCGGCATTGGCCCATCAGTGTTCAACATTAATGAACCTGTTATGTTTGGTTTGCCAATCGTCTTAAATCCAATCTTCTTCATTCCGTTTATTCTTGCACCACTAGCAGGTGTAACGATTGGGTATGCAGCAACTGCTTGGCATTTAGTAGATCCAATTGTGACAACAGTACCGTGGGTTGTACCACCATTCCTGATGAGTTTGATGGCAACAGCCTACGACTGGCGTGCACCAATCGTGACGTTAGTTTCATTTATTGCAGCACTTGCAATTTGGGCACCTTTTGTTATCGCAGCAAATGGGACAAAAGATGCTGACTAATTTAGTCTGACTTAAACTTCCTTTTGACAAGTTAAAAGGAAGTTTTTTTTAATCAATGGTAGTTTTAAAAATGGGATGAATCTTGTCACATAATGGCTGATAGGATACAACGCGTATCTGATAAAGGAGAAAGTATGCAACAATGGGGATGGGGTGTGGTGAGTATCGCTTTACTCATATTTGTCAGCACCTATCAAAATAACAAGGGATTAGTCGCTTTTAGTATCGTTTTAGGTATACTTGGTATCATGATGGTAAGGGTTAGCGCAAAAAAGGAGAGAAATAGTGAAAATCATAAAGACACTTGATGTACCAAGGCAGTTCATCTTTGACCAAATTTCGGCATCTAGCTTGTATGATATCCATCAGCATACTGGTCGAACACCAAAAATTGCCAGCCTGACTGGCTTCGAGTATAAGAAGACCTTCGGTAAGCATCAATCAGGTCGCATTAAATTTGATGACGTGGTAGAACCATCTGTTTACGCCTTTACAACCTCAACAAATAAAAATATCTTTCAGACACGTTGGGAACTTCATAAGCTTGATGACAAGATAACAGATGTCATTATTACTGAAACAAGTCAGTCACTTGGTATGATACAAAATATAAATGATACGGTCATGTCATTTATATTCGGTAAGATTAAGAAACGTCAGATGCTTGCTATTTTAGATGCTATTACAACCTCATATCATGGTAGATAGTCCCAAAGCTTGATTTTATGATAAGTTGGCATGATCATAAACGGATAATGATTGAAAAGGCGACACAAGATCGCCTTTTTTGCTATAATGAAGCTATGATTAATCAAGAAAATGTGCTAAAAATCTTACATTTGAATGATTTACACTCTCATTTCGAAAACTATCCAAAAATTAAGCGATTTTTTAAGGAAAAATCAGTTGGTTTTTCAGATGTCTTACGATTTGATATTGGCGATAATGTCGATCGGTCTCATCCGCTCACAGAGGCAACACTTGGCAAGGGCAATATCGCTTTGATGAATGACTTGCAGCTGACAGCAGCAACGATTGGTAACAATGAAGGATTGGGCCTGCAAAAGTCAATGCTAGATGTGCTTTATGCCTCAGCCAATTTCCCCATCATCCTGGCCAACATCAAAGACAAGGGCCTGCAACCTAGCTGGGCTGTTGAGAAAAAAACGGTTATGACATCTTTTGGCATGACCATCGATATTTTTGGGTTGACAGCACCCTATCCACTCGCTTATCCAGACATGGGATGGGATATTTTAGACCCACAAGCTGTGTTAGCCAAGCAATTAGCAGATTCAGAAGCTGATTTCACCATATTATTAAGCCATCTTGGTTGGCGTTTTGATGAACTAGCAGCACAAACATTTGATAATCTAGATCTTATTTTGGGAGCCCATACCCATCATGTCTATGAATTTGGAAAATATATTGATGGGACAATGCTAGCTGCTGCAGGCCGCTATGGCGAATATGTGGGTGAGGTGACCTTGCGGTTTGACGATCAGTTCCAATGTATTCAATCTGAGATTATTGCAGAAGATAAGCATCATTTGGCGTCTAAAGCGGAAGATAAAGCAGTGATAGCTGAATTGGCCAGTCGTGGGCATGACCTATTAAAAGCGGATCAAGTTGCTTGTCTACCAAATGGGTATGCAAACCACTATCCGACTTACCAGGCATCACACTTTGTTGCAGCTATTTTGGCTGCGGAAAATCAGGTGCCAGCTGTCATCATGAATAGTGGGATGATTGTTGATGCGATACCACAACTCCTAACCTTGGATGACTTACATGACATCTTACCCCACAGTATTCGCATGGTAAAATGGACAGTGAGTGGATCAGAGCTTAAGGCGATCATGGCTGAGCTATATGATGTTGGTAATTACCTGAAAACACAAAAAATCGTTGGCATGGGCTTTAGAGGAAAAGTATTTGGAGACATCATTTTATCAGGCATGACCTATGAAAATGACCAGATTTTGTATCAGGGGTCTCCAGTTATTGATGACGCGGATTATCGGATATTAGTGCCTGATCAGTATTTATTTGCTGCTTATTTTCCAATATTGAAAGCATCGGGAACAGCAGAAATTCAGTTTCCAAGATTCATGAGAGAAATCGTAGCAGATTATTTAAAACAAGGTGTTTCCGACTGATAGCGTAGTGGATAAACAACTTGATCGTAACTAAGTATAAGGAAAGAAATGATAGGATATGGCAAAAGTAATTCCAGAAGAAGAAAAAAATTATAACAAGTTTCCAGGCGAGCACGTGATTGTCCTAGATGATGTGGTCACAATCGGAGATAAAGTCTTTCATCTCGTACATAATTACCAAGATGGCTTTGATAAAGAAAAATTGGAGCAACGTTATTCTGATATTTTTGCAAAGCATGATTATGTCGTCGGCGATTGGGGACATGAACAGCTACGACTAAAAGGATTTTTCTCAGCATCACGTAAAAAAATGCCAGATGACTTGAAAATTTCGCATCTCGAAGACTACATCAAAGAATATATGAATTATGGGGCAGCATTTTTTGTCCTGAAACGGATGCGTAGTAAAGATATCAAACGGGAAGCACCATTTTTAGCAGAAAAAGTCTATGAGGTAAAACCTATGGTTTCATCTGAGATAAGACCAAAAAAAGTGGTCGCAAAATCACAAAAACGGGATGTGGCTCAAGGCACATCTCAAGCAAGACAGTCTCAGCCCAAAAAAACTCAGTCAAAACAAACTCAGTTAAAACAAACTCAGTTAAAACAAACTCAGTTAAAACAAACTCAGTCAAACCATGCGCAAGCCAAACCTGTTCAAACCAAGCAAGCACAGGCCAGGACAACTAGTGCGACTAAAAAGCGTCGACCAACGACTCAACCAACATTTGTCCAAAAAGACAAGTCAGAAAAGGCGCGTACGCCGTTTGTCAAAACAGAAGATACACATGTTTCACATGAAACCAAAGCGACTAAGCGACCTGCTTTTGTTGTTAGAACACGTCAAAAATGACGAATTATGTTAAGGCTAACCCAACAGCGTTTAGCCTTATTTTTATTGCTTACCTAAGGAAAAAAGCCTGATGACAAGTTGCACTTTTAGTGGTAAACTATTAACATGACTAAAACTATCCAAACTAATGGAACAAAACCATCCATATATGGCTTAACACGCGATCAGTTGATCGACTGGTCAATTGATAATGGTGCAAAAAAATTCCGTGCCACCCAAATTTGGGACTGGCTTTATAAAAAACGTGTAGAGACTTTTGAGGATATGACCAATATTCCTAAAGACTTTATCGAGAAATTGACCGCGGCTTTCGTGATTAACCCGCTAATCCAACGCTTGGTACAAGAATCTAAGGACGGTACAGTTAAGTACCTATTTGAATTACCTGACAAAATGTTGGTTGAGACGGTACTCATGCGTCAGAAATATGGCTTTTCAGTCTGTGTGACAACCCAAGTGGGTTGTAATATTGGCTGTACATTTTGTGCCTCAGGCCTCATTAAAAAGCAACGTGATTTGACGGCAGGTGAAATTACAGCGCAAATCATGCTCGTTCAAAAGTATTTTGACGAAAGAGGGCTTGATGAACGTGTCAGCCACGTCGTTGTCATGGGGATTGGTGAACCATTTGATAACTATGAAAACCTCATCAAGTTTATTAAAACGATTAATGATGACCATGGCTTAGCGATTGGCGCCCGTCATATTACGGTCTCAACATCTGGCCTAGCAAATAAAATCAAGGAATTTGCAGGCACTGGTTTGCAAATTAACCTAGCGATTTCATTACATGCCCCAAATAATGATGTTAGAACAAGCATCATGCGAATTAATCGTCAATTCCCGATCGAAACGCTTTTTGAAGCGATTAACTACTATCTGGATAAAACAAATAGACGGGTAACTTTTGAGTATATCATGTTACGTGGTGTCAATGACAAACCTGAGCATGCGCGTGAATTAGTCGCGCTATTAAAGGACATGAGAAAGCTAGCTTACGTTAACTTGATTCCTTATAATCCAGTAAGTGAGCATGATCAATATAGTCGTTCTACAAAAGAAGACGTCCTCAAATTTTATGATGTCCTGAAAAAAGGCGGCGTCAACTGTGTCATTCGTCAAGAACATGGGACAGATATTGATGCAGCGTGTGGTCAGCTCAGAAGTAATACGATGAAAAAAGATAAGGCTGCTGCTAGAGTAACTAAACCCGTAACAGTCTAAGCTGAAAAGCTGAGCTGATAGCACTATAAAAAACACTAGTTGACTGGCTATGACAGCTAGTGTTTTATGTTACAATGAATTATGAGATTATTTGATAAACAAGACAAGTTGCAGCAGCCATATCAAAAGATTATAAAAGGTTTGGCCATAGCCTATGTTATCGCGATTTGCCTCATGTGTTTTTTACCACAGAGTGTCTATCCTAGCGTTAAAAATGTGGAGACACCTGGTATTCAGCACTTTGGTAGGGTGACAACGATTTTAATGCCTTTTAACACACTCGTTCATTTTGGTAAAATTCCGAATCCACAGGATATGTTAATCATCATCTTGCAGAATGTTGCTAACATCTTTTTATTGTTTCCACTGGTTTTTGCACTTTGCTTGCTCAGGCCAAATATACGCCAGTTCAAAAAAGTCTTACTCATCAGTTTTTGCATAAGCCTTTCGATTGAGACGACGCAGGCTATTTTAGATTTACTATTTAACTTCGATCGTGTCTTTGAGATTGATGATTTGATTACAAACACAGTTGGTGGGATACTTGCCTACCTAGCCTATAAATTATTAAGGAGAGTTACCCGATAATGGAATTTTCAAAAGTGAATCATGGTCGTCATAAAGTAACAGAATTTGATGGCAGTAGACTACCTATCGCAGAGGTCAAGGCGATTTTAGCAGAAGCGATTCTGGCACCATCAGCCCATAACATCCAACCCTGGCATTTTGCCATCGTCGCATCTGATGAAAAGAGAGCCGCATTATCGACAGCCATGCATGGTAAAAATGCTGCACAACATGAAGCAGCTGGTGCAACACTAGTCGTCTACTCAGATACGGATTTAACCGCGCGTGTGCATGATTTAGTTGAGATCGGTGCAGATTTCTTACCAGAAGCATCTAAAGAGATGTTGCTCACGAGATTACCAGGGATGTTTGATAAATTTTCTCCGGAGGAACTATCAGATTATTTAGCCTTAAATATTGGTCTTGTCGCACAAAACATCGTCCTTGTGGCGACTGATAAAGGCCTGAAAACAAACATGATTCTTGGTTTTGATAAAGCGAAAGCCAAGGAAGTGTTAGCTATAGAGGCGCGTTTTCGTCCAGAATTAATTATTACCATGGGCTATTCAGATACTGAGGGTACGGCGTCGTATCGCCTGCCAGTTAACGATATTACTGACGTGATATAAAGTCCTGTGACGATACATACGTCTCGAATGTGCTAGCTAAATGCTAAAAAGAGATAGGCAATTAAGCAATTCTTTTAAAAGTCAAAGATAAAGGAGTTAGGATGACTGATACATTTGAAAACAAGCCCAAAGAGGTGATTGTAGATTATCTACGTCAGGCCAAGACCGTTGCTGTGGTCGGTTTGTCTGATCGGGAAGAAACGACGAGTTTTATGATTGGTCAAGCCCTTCAGGCTGACGGCTATAAGATCATTCCAGTGAATCCAAGACTTGCTGGTCAAGAGATACTGGGCGAAAAAGTTTATGCCAATATCAAGGATATTCCCCAACATATCGATATTGTTGATATTTTCCGACGTTCTGAGTTTCTGCCTGATGTGGCACGTGACTTTATCCAAACTGATGCAGACGTTTTTTGGGCACAGCTGGGACTAAAAAATGAGGAAGCTGCTCAGATTTTACGTGAAAACGGGCGTGATAAGGTCGTCATGGACAAGTGTATCAAGGTTGAATACGCCTCTAGCGGCTTGAGAGAAGAAAAGTTAAGCTAAATAAAGCCAATGGGGCTTTTATTACAGTAGACAAAATATGAGAATTTCTCGTATTTTGTCTTTTTTTATTTTCTCCCAATTAAATAAACTAACAATGTTATTTACATTCAATCTTAAATAGCTTACAATAGAAGTAAGAAAAATAACTAATGTAATTTAAATCTAATATAATTAAAAAGAGGTTAGAGTGAAAAAAATAAGCTATTTTATCATTTTTCTCGTGATTTTAGCAGTGTCTTGTCTTAAGCTGACAGAACTTAATCCTAAGCTATTGCCTTTAATTGATGGTGAGCAAGAGAGGTTGACCTATAAAAACAAGGATGTCTATGCCCAGATCAAGGTTGCAGGGACAAATATCAACTATCCGATCGTCCAACATCCGTCAGATGATAGCTATTATCTAAGGCATGATGTGAATCAGTCAGAGACGATATATGGTGCGATATTCACTGAAAAAATGAATAGAAAAGACTTTAAAGATTTAGTCACGATTGTTTATGGTCATTCTACTAATGATGGGTCGATGTTTGGTAGCTTAGAGAGATTTGCAGATAGCGCATTTTTTCAAAAAAATAAAAGTATTGAAATTGATAGTAAGGATGAAACAATTACCTACGACATCTTTTCAGCCTATAGCTATACAGATGACCATTTATTTCAGACATTTGATTTAGGAAATCTCCTAGCTGTTCCTAACTACTTTGAAACGATCAAACAGATTTCTGAGAATTTGACAGGTAACTATCGGGATATAGGCTATACCCCAACTGACAGATTGCTGATTTTGTCTACTTGTGACACAAAAGATAACGGAAGAAGGTTTATTGTTCATGCAAAAGAAACAAACAGGATTAAAGTTAATCAGGATACTAGAACGCACTAAAGCAACCCAATACTTCATCTTGTATACGATAGGGTTATTAAGTTATGGCATTGGGAGTAGCTTGTTTTTAAATAAGGTATTTCTTGAAACATTAGTTATCAAGTCAGATCGGGTCACACTAAAATTTGTGGGTGTTTTATGCGTTTTGATAGGTATAGGCATCCTACTATTTATCGTTTATCAGTACTATCAAAAAGTCTCTTTAAAACAAAAAATGATCAAAGCTATCCAAAATTACATCCTACTAGTCTTTGTAATAGGGCTAATCGTAGGCGGAATAGGGAAATTAATCCTTGCATTTACAAATCGCGATTACGATTGGGTCAAACAATTTATTTGGATACTGACAACATTCATTCAAGGTGAGTTACGTTTTATCTTGATTTATTATTGTTTAACACTTTATAAAGATCAAAAATTTGACTGGAAAAGTCAGGGTTTCTTTAAGCTATTACTAAGTGTTTGCTTGCTATTAGGGCTATCTATTTTATGTCGTCTCTTATATCCGTTACTGGGTACTTTAGTTATGTTTATAACAGATATGATCATGATGACTGGTATTGTTTATTTTGAGCTATTTAATCAGAAAAAGGAGAATTAATATGGGGATTAGGTTAAGGAAATTAGGGATAAAAATCAGTAAATATCTAGCTTTAACGCTACTTATTTTAACAAATACACCTATTGCTTATGCGAATGATATAAAAAATGCGATCGAACAAAGTAAGTCTGAATCATATTATAAAGCAACTGTAAATGAGCTTAAAGATGCGGTCATTCCAGAGACACCCAATCGTGATACAAAAAAAGAAAATAAAGCATCTGGTGACCAGGTAAATACTGAGGAAAAACAAGACGCCAAACACGCTATTCGATTACCAGAAGTCTCAGAAACAAAAACGAATCAAGAAGCAGCAGCATTAAAAAAGACATACGGCGAGCCAATTCTAGTCAATGGCCAAGAACAGATATTTAAAAAAGATGAGACAAACTTTATCACGTATATTAGTGGCGATGTCAAGACTTATCAAGATGAAAAAGGGAACCAATTCCCTGTCAACTTAGATCTCATTAGTGACCAAGCAGATGGAAAAGCCATATTCAAACCAAGTGGTAGCCCGGTAGATGTCATATTGCCTGAGAAAGTGACTGACAAACAAGGGATTAAAGTCTCAAAAGGAAAAGATACGTTAGAATTATTTCCCAAAGATAAAACATATGAAAACGCGACAATCAAAGATAATGCGATTTTATATAATAATGTCGATGAAGCAGACGATGTGCAATACACGGTCACAGATAATGGTGTTAAAGAAGAAATCATTTTAAACAAATGGCGTGACAAGCATGAGTTTAAGTATCAATTTTCATCTCAGGCATATGATGCCAATCTACAAAACAACCAAGTCGTGGTGACAAAAAAAGGTAAAAAAGATGTCCTATTTGTCCTTTCGGCACCGGTTATGATTGATAAAAAGGGTGAAAAAAGCGACGCAATAAAGATGCGCTTGAAAAAAGATAAAAATGAGTATGAGTTAACAATCGATGCAAATAAGGCATGGCTTGCAGATGCAAAAAGAAGCTATCCTGTCAGAATCGACCCGACCATTACTGTTCCGACAGAAAATCTGATTGATACCGTAACGAGCTCTGTGCATGGGACTTATCAAGGCAGAGGCTATGGCTATGTCGGCTATATCACACAAGAGATGACGGGTGTTTGGAATGCTAAAGATGTCGGTAGAACAAGGATCTATACAAAAGTTAACTATGATTTTTCAAAGATCCCTAAAGAGGCAAAAATTAATAGCGCATCTTATAATCTCTATCAGTATGTGCAATACCCGCAAACAAATGCCACTTTTTCAAGTTATAAACTGACGCAAGATTTCAACATCAACTCACTTACATGGGATAATTCAGTTGGCTTAACACAAGAACCTACTGGAGAAAACGCCATCAGTTCTGCCAAGTATGGGCTGCATCAATTTGATATTCGAGATACCGTCAATAGTTGGGTACAGGGTCTTAGTCCGAATTATGGACTGGTTGTTCAGGCTACAAATGAAAGCGATTACGGTGGCGCTTTTTATACGACATATTCGACAGGTGATGCGGGTCAAGTTGACTTCTCCCCTGACAAGCGACCAAGTTTAACCATTAATTGGTCAGTACCTGATCCAGTTGACGTGAACTACCCGATTGGCAACACAACACTTAACCTGAGATCGATGATTTCCTCGGATAAGAAGGGTAAGCTCCAATTTCAAGGGGTCTTCGCAGATGGCATCACGACACCAGGATCAATTATTGACTATCAGTTGAGTGACCCTTTAAAAGGCTATAGTGGTCAATCCTATGCGAGTTACTCCTATAAGTTCCCTGATTCAAGTCTTTTTGAGTCAGCCTTTGAAAAAGGGACGACCAGATACAAAGATAAGTTAGCCAACTGGCAAACAGGACTACCTTTTACGACACCAGATCATAATAAGGTATATACGATCGATGCCGAAAGTAAAAAAGAGGGTGCATCTAGTGGGAAGAAGAACAGTGAGAAGTTTGTTATCTATAAGGTCACACAATATGATACCCTGCCTAAGATAGCAGCCTATTACGGTGTGCCATTATCCCAAATTGTTTTCGATAACCGCGTGCAAGATATGTTACTAGTTAAGAACAATACCTTGTTTATTCGAAATCCAAAGAAAAATGCTGAAAAACCCTATAATCCGCCTAGTCTATCAGATGGTAGCAAAGAAGCGATTGATAGTTTGCTGATGGGTCGTGGCTTGCACTGTGAGTTTGGGTTTGAACCGATCAACCTCAATACGGGTAATTTCTATCTCAATAGAACAGATGTCTCGATTCCTAGTTTAACTCAAGATTTTGAAATTACAAGACATTACAATTCAAAAGGTGCAAGTCAAAATAGTCTTTTTGGTCGCGGTTGGGCATTTGAGTTTAATGAGCAAGTGACAAGCGATGAAGCAGGTAATCTCTACTATACTCGAAGTGACGGTAGCATTTTAACCTTTAAAAAAGACGGAGAGACCTACACTTCTCCTGAAGGCTATGATTTATCCTTGAAAGTTAAGGAAAAAGAGAAGAAAAAAGCTGACTTTGGGGATGGGGAAGAGGCATACAGCGTCAAAGAATATGTGATTACTGACAAGCAGAATCAAGAAAAAACCTTTAACTATTTTGGCCTATTAAGCAGTCAAAAAGATGAACAAGGCAATCTCACCACCCTTGAATATAATGAAAATGCGCAAATGACTGCCATTCACGATCCTAGTGGCCTCACCTACAACATCTCCATGAATGATGCAGGATATATCGCCCATATTGGCTTACCTAATGGCTCAAGTCTAAAATATGACTATGATGACTCAGGTCATTTAATGAATTATACGGATGCGAGTGGGGCTGTGACACGTTATGACTATGATAACAATGACTTAATGACGGCTTGGTATGATGGTAATGGCACTAAAATCATAGAGAATAGCTATGATGACAAAGCGCGTGTTACCAAACAAGTTGACGGGACAGGTGCTGTCTCAACATTAGCTTATAGTGATGGTCAAACACAAACAACAGATGCAAATGGCGATAAGACAAGGTATCATTATGATGCCCAGTATAGAACTACAAAGATTGAGTATCCCGATCAAACCAACACGTCAAAAGTATACGATAAAGCCAATCATTTGATAGAAGAAGTAAATGAGTTGGGTCAAAAAACAGCAATTAGGTATAACAAAAGCGGGAATGCCTTAACTAAAACGAGGTTTGATGGTGCTGTACAGACCAATACCTATGATGATAAAAACCATCTGACCAGTGAGATAGATTATGACGGTAAAAAGACCAGCTATAGCTATGATACGTCTGGAAATATCAACAAAATAACAGGAAATGACGGCTCAAAAACAAGGTTAAAAACAAATAAACAAGGGCTAATCACAAGCTCAGAAGACGCGTTAGGTCAGGTGACCTCCTATGAATATTCTGGCGCCTTGCTAACAAAAATCACATCGCCTTTAAAGGGGATAACAAGGATTAGCTATAATGCACACGGGTTGCCAGTTAGTGTCACGAATCCTCTAGGGGGAGTATCAACGACCGCCTATGATAATGAAGGTCGCAAAACAAGTGAAACAACACCAGACGGTCAAACAACACGTTATGTTTTTGATGGTGCTGGTCAAGTCACTGCTTTAACAGACGGAAATGGCTTTACGTCTCAGTTCACTTATGATGCAGTGGGGAATAAGACCTCTATGACCAATGGTGCAGGAGGTGTCTACGCTTATACCTATGATGGTGTCGGAAACAAACTCAAAATGACCGACCCTGAAGGTCAGAACACAAGCTATACCTATGATAAAAGAAGTCGATTATCAAGTGAGGTTGATGTTGCTAACTCTAAAATATCTCACGAAAGAGACGCTTTAGGTAGAGTAACCCGTTTTATTAATGCAGCAGGCCAAAAAACGGACTATTCCTACCAAGCGTCAGTTAATAAAGTCGCAACGCAATCTGATGCCTTAGGACAAGTCACAAGCTATACCTATGATAAAAGCGGGAATGTCCTTGAAACACGTAACCCAGATGGGACAAAAATCACAAATGAATATGATGCGTTAAATCGCTTAACTAAAACGACGGATGCTTTAGGACTTGTTGCTTCCTACGTCTATGATTTGAATGGACACAAACTATCTGAGACAGTTGATGGTAAAGTCACATCTTATGTCTATGATGCCC
The DNA here is from genome assembly GCF_002441695.1 of Pseudolactococcus piscium. Classification (GTDB taxonomy): domain Bacteria; phylum Bacillota; class Bacilli; order Lactobacillales; family Streptococcaceae; genus Pseudolactococcus; species Pseudolactococcus piscium. The sequence goes on along the minus strand of NZ_JXJW01000005.1, from coordinate 4,463 downwards.
TAGGCAATGTGCTAAGCGTTACCTATCCCAACAAAGAAAAGGGAATCTACACCTATGATAAGATGGGGAACGTGCTTACCTTCAAGGATGCGCGTGGGAAAAAGACAAGTTACAGCTACTCTAAAGGTGGCGCTTTAGAGACCATTACAGACGCTTTAGGTAATCAGACAAAAGTTGCTTATGATGGTAACGGCAACCAATCAAGTCTGACAGACGCGGCAGGTTACACAGCTTCTACAACCTATAATGCGCATAACCTACCAGAAACGGTTACAGATGGGCTAGGTAACCAAACAACTTATGCTTATAGCCAAATAGAACAAGTCACGTCTATAGTTGACGCCTTAGGACATAAGAAAACATATGACTACAACGAATTGGGTTACCCTATTTCGATAACAGATGAAAATGGGAATGTATCAAAACTTACTTATACAGCAACAGGTAAAACACAGTCAGTAGTCAACCCAGATGGGTCAACCCTCGCCTATCAGTATGATGCCTTAGATCGGTTGACAGAAGAGAAAAGGTCAAATGGGTTAGTCACAACATATGCCTATGATTCGGATAACCGTGTGAGTAACATGCGAGATAATCAAGGGGTTAACGAAAGCTATACCTATAATGCCCACGGTCAAAGGCTAACCGAGACAAATAGTTTAGGTGAAAAAACAACTTACACCTATGATAATCAGGATCATGTCATCAAAATAAGGCATGCGGATCAGACTAGCGAAAGCTTTACCTATGATGCTGTTGGGAAGTTATTAACATCGACAGATGTAGCAGGCAAGACGACATCCTACAACTATGATAAAAATGGCAATTTAAAAGAGAAAAAAGATGCCAAGGGGCATTTGACCAGCTACACGTATGATGCCATCAATCAAATCGCAACAGAGACAAATCCAGCTGGTGGCACCATCACCTATACCTATGACGTTTTAGGAAATGTCTCTAGCATCAGGGATGAAAATGGTGAAAAAACCAGCTATGGCTATGATGCCAACAAGAATTTAATTCTCTATACAGATGCCAAAGGTAGCCAAACTGCTTTGAAGTATGACCCATTATCACGATTGAGCGAAAAAGTCAGTCCTACTGGTGCCGTTCAACAGTTTAGGTATGATAATCTAGGCAATAAAACAAGTGAGACCAGTGGGGAAGGCAATAAAACGGCTTATACTTACGATAGTATGAACCAGATTGCAAGTATCACGAAGCCAACAGGCGGCGTACAACAGTTTACCTATGACCAATCTGGTGCCCTGCTTTCTGAGACAGATGAAAATAAGCATCAAACAAGGTACGAAAATGACTTACATGGGCAAACGACGTCTAGAACACTAGCAAATGGTGCAAGGTATGGCTATGCTTATGATAAGCTAGGTCGATTAAGCAAGCAAGCTGCTCCTAAGGGCTTATCTCAAACCTATACCTATGATGTGTCTGGTCAACTGATACGACAAGAAGATCAAGCGAAACGCCAAACCACTTATACCTATGATCAATCAGGTAAGCTGTTATCAACAACCAATCCAGCTAAGTTAACCACAAAGTTTTCTTATGATGAAACGGGTAACTTAAGACAAGCGACGACACCAAGTGGCACCAAAACAAGCTATAGTTATGATGCGATGGATCGGATTAAGACGGTAACGCAGCCAACCGGCAGACAAACCAGTTATGATTATGATCCAGTTGGCCAATTAACAACAAGAACGATCAATGGGGAACGCAAAGAAACGTATCAGTATGATCCAAATGGTAATTTGACTCAAAAAGTCAACGCCAAGGGTCAAAAAGAAACAAAGCGCTATGATGCCAGTAATCGACTAACGTCAGAAACGAATACAGCTGGTCGGACCACGGGCTATCAGTATGATAAGGATGACCGGTTAACTCAAGTCACATCAAGTACTGGTGCCAGTAATACCTTTACCTATGATGGCAATAATAATCTAACACAGGTTGCATCAGGTGGACAAAGGATTAATACCTATGCCTATGACAAGGCAGACCAGTTGATTGAAGCAAAAGTAGGCTTAGATAAGGTAGCATCTAAAACAAGCTATGCCTATGATAGTGTTGGCAATATAACAGAAATCACAAATGGCAATGGTAAAAAGACAAGATATAGCTATGATGAACTGTCAAATGTTGTAGAAAAAGTATCTGCCTTGGGAGATAAGACAGCCTATACCTATGATGCGGATAATCGGCTTAAGGAAGTGAAGCAGCCAAATACTAAGACCATCAAATATGACTATAATAAGTTAGATCAGCTCTTAAAGGTTGACTACTCTGAGAAATCTGATGGCAGTGTTTTATATACCTATGATGCGGATGGTCGTCGCATTGCCATGAATGATTTGACAGGTAAGACAGATTATACTTATAATGACGCAGGTGAAATCACTGGTGTTCGGCAGGGCGATGGTAGCATTATCAAGTATGCCTACGATAATTATGGTAATATCAAGCAACTCACCTATCCAGATGGGTCTAAAGTTACCTATCAATATGATGCGCTTGATCAGTTAACAGCAGTCATCGATAAGGATAAGCATCAAACAACCTACACCTATGACGATGCAGGCAATATGACGGAAATCAAACGCGCGGATGGTACCAGCTCAATCATGAGCTATCGCTTGGATGATCGGATTGAAAAAATCAGGCACCTCGATAAAAAAGGTAAGACGATCTCGTCATATGGGTATGCCTATGATGCCGATAATCAAATCTCTGAGGAGGTCATCACACAAGCAGGTGAGACGGTGGTGCAAACCTATGCCTATGACAGTCTAGGTCAAATCACTGAGATGACTGTCTATGATAAGGCTAAGAAGCAAGCACTATCGCGTTTCTCCTATGGCTATGATCAGGCGGGGAATAAAGTCAGTAGCACATGGCAAGCTGGTGATAAAAAAGAAAATACAGACCTGACTTATGACGATAATAATCGCTTGATCAGCCAAACTAAAGCTGGCAAAACGATCACTTATCGCTATGATAAAAATGGTAATCGGATCAAGCAAAGCGACGGGGACAGCACGCTCGACTATATCTACGATACAGAAAATCGCTTGCTTGCGGTTAAAGATAAAGCAGGTTTATTACAAGCATCACTTTATGATGGTGACAGTAATCGTGTCTTTACAGCCAGTCGCACAACTGGCAAAACGGCTTACCAGCTGTTTAGTAGAAAAGAGCAGAAAAAATCGCCTAAAACAAGTACACAAGGCGATGGGAATTCACTTTTCTGGTATGGCTTCTCGGAAAATGTTGTGCAAGGGTTTAGCAGTTTATCAGAGACGATGGGTAACTTCTGGATCGAGACATTTGAGACACTTTCTCAAGTCTATCACCAAAAAGTTGCCAAGGACCGTGCTAATAAAGAAGGCATCGTCGTTAATCCACCTGAACTTGGTAATCGACCAGGCGAGGGGGATGTCACCTACGCGTCGCAAGTACAAGATGTCCTCATCCCCTATACGACACGAGAAGATAGCTATCAGTACTATGAAAGCCGAAACTATGTCAATGATGTGAATCAGGACCATACACAGGTGCTTCAAACCTATGATGAGGAGCTCAAACCTAGGGAACGCTATACCTATGGCAATGACCGGATTAGCTATGAGACGAGTCAATCCAAAGAAGCGTATCAATACTTGACTGATGCCAGAGGCAGTGTGACAGGCTTAACGCAAAACGGGGAGGCTGTTAACGCTAGAACATACGAGGTCTATGGTCAAACACAAGATAAGGATGACACAGGGAACCCCTATGGTTACACAGGCGAGGCGCAAGACATCACAGGGCTTACCTACTTAAGAGCCCGGTACTATGATAGCCAATCAGGTACTTTCTTAAGCCAAGATAGCTATGAAGGAGAGCAAGATAATTCACTCAGTCAAAACGGCTATAGCTATGTCGAGAATAACCCGATCAACTATACCGATCCAAGTGGTCATAAGAAAAATATCTTCCAACAAGCTTTAGATTGGGGCAAGAAGAAAGTAAGTCAGACATGGAACAGCGGCAAAAAAGTTGTGAGCACCATCTGGAACGGGGGAAAAAATGTTGTTAACAATGTGGTAAACTGGGTAGGTAACCGGGTTAACGATGTGGTCAACTCTGTCGGTAATGTGGTCAATACTGCCAAGCGTTACTTGTCAGGCGGTGGTAACTCACGACAAGCAAGCGGGTCATCTAGCAATTGGAACGGCGGCTCTAGTGGCTATAATCCGATTTCCAGGGGATATGGCGGTAGTGCTATCTATGTGAGCGCAGCCCAGCAGCAAGCCATCCGAACAGCTCAGAGACAGCTGCGAATTAGTAATGAATATACCAAAGCAACAGGTAATAAAGGTAAGCCTAAGACTAAAGAGGGCAAGAACCTCGATAGAAACTGGTGGAGTGGGTTAAAAGAGACCATAACCAAGTTTTGTACGACA
>NZ_JXJW01000049.1 GCF_002441695.1 Pseudolactococcus piscium | reverse complement strand
TGGTTGGTGGAGATATTACTCCTAAGGATGTTGCTGATGCTAAAGTGAAAAAACTTACTGATAAATACCCTTTGTCAGAAGAACAAACAAAAGGCCAACTACACAACATGAAGGTAAAGGAAATTACGGTGATGCAGAGAAAGATTTCAACGATCTTAAATTACGTGATGTGAAGGAAATTGATACAGAATTTGGAAAGGGGAGAGTAGGTACACTTGATGATGGTAGTAATGTTGTTGTTAGACCAGGAAGTAAAGGGAAAAATGGAGTTACAGGACCACCCACATTAGAATTACAAAAAAAAGACAGCCCAGAAAAAACAAAAATTAGATATAAATAAGGAGATAAAACATTGAACAAATTAATAGGTTATAATTTACCATTAGGTAACTATTGGTTAAAAAAATTACAACAAGATTATAACGGAACGGTTATTATCCTAGAAAGTAAAGAAAATATAGTGAAAATTGTATTTGGTGGTTTTGTTTATGCGTTATTATCTTCAGATGAATCTGGACTCCAAAAAAGGAATCATGAATGGTGCGAAAAATTCGGAGGGAAAAAAATGCTAGAGGAGACTTTTTTTAAGATATTGAGTTCAAAGTTTATTAATTTTATTTCAGAACAAACCTTTGGTTTTTATGATAATATGGAATTAAGGCATTTTGTTGCTTGGACAGAGGATGATACTGTAGAAATAATAGCACACTATGAGCCAGAAATAGAAATTCAGAAAAAGAAATAAGAGATAGGAGGATAAAGACCGAAGAATATAATTTTCTTCGGTTTTTTGATTCTGTTGTGAAGTTTACCATCAGTAGAATTGGATTGTCATGCACCTTGAAATAATAATTTATGTACACCTCTAATAACATTATTGGGAATTTAAAAAACGAAAATTGCAAGTTCAAATTAGCCACTAGAAAGATTCATTTGCCATCTGATTTGATGACTTGAAGGTGCAATTTACGAAAGAATCTTAATTTACAACTAAACTAAATGATAAAAAGCAGAAAAATAATTATTTTTCTGCTCAGACTGAAGACAAAGTCCCCATGGCTTTGTCTTTTTTTATTAAAAAGCGGTATAATATAATTAATAAGTGATTTGGAGGTTTTCTATGATTGGTAAACTAACGCAAAATGCCAGAAATCAGATGCAATTTTTAACGCTGGATGAATTAATCCCAGAAGATCATATGCTTCGTCAAATTGACGAAACAGTGGATTTCACTTTCATTTATAAGTTGGTTGTGGATAAGTATACGCTTGATAATGGTCGTCCGTCTCTTGATCCAGTCATGCTCATTAAACTCCCACTTTTACAGTATTTGTGTGGTATTAAAAGCATGCGCCAGACAATCAAAGACGTCGAAGTTAATGCCGCTTATCGCTGGTTTTTAGGTCTTAGCTTGCTAGATGAGGTGCCCCATTTCACGACATTTGGCAAAAACTACAAGCGTCGGTTTGCTGGAACAGACCTATTTGAGCAGATTTTTAATGGGATTTTATCGTAGGCATTCGCTGCAGATTTAGTTGATACGAGTGAAATTTTCATCGATGGTACGCATGTCAAAGCACACGCTAATCGTAGAAAATCATCAAGTGTTGTGATTGAGGAAACTGGACTTTGGTACAAGGATGCACTTGAAAACGAAATCGAGGTTGATCGTAAAAGGCATCAAAAAAAGTCCTTAAAGCCATCAAAAAGAAAAAACGTAAGTGACTCAAAACCGAAAAAAACATCCAAAACTGATCCAGAGAGTGGTTGGTATCATAAAGGTGAACATATACGACACGAGAAGATAGCTATCAGTACTATGAAAGCCGAAACTATGTCAATGATGTGAATCAGGACCATACACAGGTGCTTCAAACCTATGATGAGGAGCTCAAACCTAGGGAACGCTATACCTATGGCAATGACCGGATTAGCTATAAGACGAGTCAATCCAAAGAAACGTACCAATACTTGGCTGATGCAAGAGGCAGTGTGACAGGTTTAACGCAAAACGGTGAGGCTGTTAACGCTAGAGCATACGATGTCTACGGTCAAACACAAGATAAGGATGACACAGGTAACCCCTATGGTTATACAGGTGAGGCACAAGACATCACAGGGCTTACCTACTTAAG
>NZ_JXJW01000048.1 GCF_002441695.1 Pseudolactococcus piscium | reverse complement strand
TAGGTAACCGAGTTAACGATGTGGTCAATTCTGTCGGTAATACGGTCAATACTGTCAAGCGTTACTTGTCAGGCGGTGGTAACTCACGACAAGCAAGCGGGGCATCTAGCAATTGGAACGGCGGCTCTAGTGGCTATAATCCGATTTCCAGAGGCTATGGTGGTAGTGCTATCTATGTGAGCGCAGCCCAGCAACAAGCCATCCGAACAGCTCAAAGACAGCTGCGAATTAGTAATGAATATACCAAAGCGACAGGTAATAAAGGTAAGCCTAAGACTAAAGAGGGCAAGAACTTCTTTAGGAACTTTGGTGATGCAGTCCTGAAAATGCTCACTAACTTCTGCACATCTAATGACAAATCAAAGGATGATGCCAAGAACTCTAGAAATACAGAAAAGTTGGCAGCGATTGGCAAGAAGCAAATGGAGGCTTATGGCATTTACGAGAAGCCAGATGGGTCTGGTTTTACCTTAGATTCCGGTACAGTCACTGAAAATATGGTAAATAACTTTGTTGGTGGATCTGTTTTATCTTATGCAGGAATAAAAAGTCAACAAGGAGCGGCTGGTAAGACATCAAGTAGTTCTGGAAAATCTGTAGTAGGGAATAGTGCTCAGAAAACTGGTGGGGCTGAAAAAAATATAAAAGGAATAAATCCTTCGAAAATTAGGTTCAGTCAAACTTCTGTAAATGGTTCTGATGATATTATTGCTAGCATGAGAGCAAATGGTTGGAAAGGTGATCCAATTGATGTTGTAAGGATGCCTGATGGTAATTTAACGACTCTTGATAATACGAGAGTTGCAGCAGCTAGAAAGGTTGGAATAGACATTCAAGCAACGGTCAGAAATTACGATGACCTTTTACCCAAAGATATGGTTGCAAGGTTTACAACACCAAAAGGAATTCCTAAAACATGGGGAGAAGCTACGGATTTGAGGATTGGAAAACAGAAAGCTGATTTTAGAAATAACACCCCAATGGGATCATTTGATTTAGAAAAAATGAAATAGAAAGAATGAAATAGAAAGAATAGGTGGTTAATTTGAGTAATTTTTATATAGATGAAATTAATTTTGAATATCCGGAGTCATATGAAAAACTAATAGATTTAGGCTTAGTAAATTTTGATATATGGTTTTTGATGGGAAAAGAACAAGCTACAAGTATTTTTAGTGGCATGCAAGAGAGGTATCCTAATCGGAAGTTAATTCCGTTTGCTAAAAGGGCTGATAATGATGATACTGCTTGTTTTGAGGTTGGTAAAAAAAATAAAATTCAATTAATCCATGATTTCGCGACAGAAGGTTTTGAACAAAGAGGTGAATTTGAGGATTTATGGGAATGGGTGAAATCGGCTGTTGAGACCATGGTTGAATACAATCGGGAGGAAGAAATTGTCTGATGAAATAGACTATACAGAGTTGAGTAAGGCAGCTTCTTATGCATTGCGCCATGCTCCGTGGGAATATGAGTTAGAACTAGATGAAAATGGTTGGGTGCCTATTGACCAATTATTACAAGCCTTTCATAAGGCTAGCGAATGGCAAAATGTTGAATTTAATGATTTAAAAGTAATGATTGATAAATCAGAAAAAAAGAGACATGAGATCAAAGAGGATAGGATTCGAGCATTATACGGACACTCTGTTCCAATGAAAATAGTAAAAGAAGAAGCTATCCCTGCTAAATTTCTATATCATGGAACTGCACATAATTTCCTATCTGAAATTGAAAAAAATGGTTTATCTCCTATGTCTCGACAATATGTTCATTTATCTGAAGACATAGGGACAGCTAACTTAATAGGGAAAAGAAAAGAAAAAAAACCGATTATTTTAGTGATTGATACAGTAAGTGCTAGAGAAAAGGGAATAAAGTTTTATTTGGGAAATGAAAACGTATGGTTAGCAGATGGTATTCCATCAGAATTTATAGAAGTGCTTAAAATAAACTAAATTTTTTTATGAAAGAGAAGGAGTATACAGGTGATTATATTTGTCAAAATCTTGTTAAGTTAGTAGATTATAACCCTTTTTTTGATGAAATATGTGGTGATATCACATTTACTTTTTCAGAAAGTGACTGGGATACCACGGACAAGATATTTCTTTTAAAAAAAATGAAGCAGATGAAGCATTTATTGCCTGTTCCATAGATGTCTCAATCATGACAATGAATATAGTTTGTAAAGATATTCTCGTAGAAAAATTAAGCATGAAAGATAATTTATTCTTTTGGCAAGATAAGTGAGTAACTTTACTATCTGATTGAATTCAAGTAGTAAGTGGTAATTCGCGAATCAAGTTATTAACAGCTATATTGTATAAGAATTCGTAGATTAAGAGGTGATTTAAATGAAGCATAAAG
>NZ_JXJW01000047.1 GCF_002441695.1 Pseudolactococcus piscium | reverse complement strand
TGGTTGGTGGAGATATTACTCCTAAGGATATTGCGGATAGGAAGGTTAAGGAACTATTAGATAAGACATATCCAGAAGAAAAGAAAAGTAAAAATAAAGGTCCAACTACACAAAGGGGTAAACAAGGAGATTATGATGATGTCTTAGATGACTTTCATAGCTTAGGTCTAAAAGATGTAAAAGATATTCAAACAGACTATGGGGCAGGTAAAGTAGGTTTTTTGGAGGATGGGAGAAAAGTTGTTGCAAGGCCGGGGAGTACAGCAGAGGCTCCTACGCTAGATATTCAAAATGATAAATATGATAAAACTAAAATTAGATATACAAAGGAGTGATTATGACAAAAGAAAGTATTAAATATATTAACCATATTCCAATCCCTGTTGATGATGGTCATTACGATATCATGAAGTATAGTACGAGTTTCTACGGAGATGATGAAGAGTTGGGTACAATTATCTATATGGAGAGCTCTACCAAATATAAAGTGAAGATATATTTTAAACATTTTCATTATGCATTTTTTGCCTCAGATGAAAGTAGTATGCTTAGTAGGTATGCCCAATTAGGCAAACTTGCTGAAAAATCGGATATTAAACTGTATGATGAGCAAGGATTTGTCATAGAAAGTGAAAACTCTGAGCTTCTTACAAAGATGCGTGATGGTAGTTTTAATCTTTATAATCATTTAGATCTTGAATTTTATCATTACATAATATATACGAGAGAAAACATAATAGAAGTGATTTCATATAGTCCACCAGAAATTTCAATAGGAGAAATTGAAGAGTGGGAAAATGGATCTGTTGTGAGGTTGCCAAAAGATTAATATAAGCTCCCGCATCAGCAGTTAAACCACATGAGATTATCCTTGAAAATGATCTGATGTGGTTTTCGCTATACTAAAAAAACATCTGATTGCATCGATTTTTGACTAATACAAGTTAAATCAGTTACTCAAAGTAGCCTATTTTGTAATATCAGATGGCAACGTCTAGTGTACTTAATTATAGTGAAGCAGAGAAAGATTTCAACGATCTTAAGTTAGGCGATGTAAAAGAAATTGATACACAGTACGGAAAAGGAAAAGTAGGTGCACTTGATGATGGTAGGACAGTTTCTATTCGTCCAGGTAGCTCTGCGAACTCAAACAATCCTACTATTCAAATTGATGAAAAGGGAAAAAACCCAGAAAAAATAAAAATAAGATATATAGGAGAATGACGATGCAAGAAGAACTATTAAGGACCTCTACTTTTACTTTTCCAGGAAAAAAGAAATACAGTATAAAGGAAATTGTTCAAAATACTGAAGGTAATTACATATATCTAGGGAATGATGATTATTTAATAAAAATTATATTTCCTTCTTTTGTTTATAGTTTAATATCTTATGACGAAAGTTTATTACAAAAACGAATGTTAGATATCGGGAAATTAGCAAATGAAAAAGAATATGATTTATTATCAGAGTATGGCTATGTATTTGAAATTAAAAATTCAAAATATGTAGAGTTTGCTCAACAAAATAGTTGTAGATACTATGAGCAGATTGGAATAGATTTAAAAGATATATTAGTTTTTACATGGAATGGTGCAGTTGAGATCATTACAGAAATTTGTCCGGAAATTGAGGTTGAATCAATAAAATAAAGGCAATTGATAATGGTTTGCTTTGCAAATTCCAAAAAAGTTACCTTTATTCTCAATTTTAAGCTCTATGATGCAAATGAAATTTTCATTTCATTTGAGATCAAAATCCTGAAGAGATTACCCTCTCTACAGGGTTTTATATAAGGTATGGTATTTGATGAGAATAAAAAATATTTGGATATAACAGGAAAAATTGTTGATAAAAGAAGCCCTGATGGACACCTTCCTTGGAAGGATAAATAATTTTGGAGATCTAGGAGGTCTATATGAATATTAAATTGCTACAAAATGAAATTGATAATACTAGATATTGGGACATGTCAATATTAGATATTCAAACCCAATATTTTGGTGACGAGATATACATTTTTATAGAAAATAATGAAGAAACATGTTTTAAAATTAGTTTTATTTCTTGTTATAAGGTGAATTACGAGACAGATGCCATTTGGAGAGGGAAGGGTAATGTAAAAGAAATGAGAGGAAGACAATTGGGATACGATGGACAAGATATTTCTTTAAAAAAATATGAAGCAGATGAAGCATTTATTGTCTGTTCCATTGATGCCTCAATCATGACAATGAATATAGTTTGTAAAGATATTCTCGTAGAAAAAATAAGCATGAATGATAATCTATTCTTTTGGCAAGATAAGTGAGTAACTTTACTATCTGATTGAACTCAAGTAGTAAGTGGTAATTCGAGAACCAAGTTATTAATAGCTATATTGTACAAAACTTTATAGATTAAGAGGTCATTTAAATGAAGCATAAAGACAAGAAATATATAGGTATCTTAGTAGAATATTTAGTTTATAATTCTTTAAGCACCGACATTTATTATGTTCTAAGTAATGCCATTGAG
>NZ_JXJW01000046.1 GCF_002441695.1 Pseudolactococcus piscium | reverse complement strand
CAAGCCTTTGAAATCCTTGCCATGAGCAATCCCGTGACAGCGATGGTTGCTTTGGCTGATCAACTTTTTAACATCCGAGGTAAGCTAAATGCATACGTAACGAGTTTAGATCAGGATATTGACAAACTGAAAAACGACCTCCGTTTATTGCAAACCTTTGTGTCCCAAACGCAAGGCTTATTTCGTGATAGCACAAGGCGTATAAAGATTGCCGTGCAAGGTATCAGTGTCTTAGGCAAGATGACGGTTAATTCGGAAGGTACTTACCGTTTTCCTAAGGGGATGGATAAGCGTTGGTTTGAGAAGGTTATCAATACTGAGCCCAGTAATGAGATGCTCAAGAACATGGCTGAACAGCTTGGTATACCATTTAATGACTTTAAGTATTTATATGGGCTTCAGAAAAAAATGGGTAAACGAACAGATATCAAATATTTCTTGGGAATTATGACATTAATGAAACCGGGAAGTCTATCAAAAGAAAAATTCCTAAGCTTTGGTGGTCATGGTCAAAAAATAGTTAATTATTTAATGCAAGATTGGCGTGCGATAAAGAAATATTTAAGAACGTTAGATCATCCAGCGGCTACTAAGCTATTAGCACGTATGGATGGTAGTTTTAATCAATTTTTGAAAAAGATTGAGAAACTAAAAGATTTTAAAGGTATAGCTAAATACACTAAGCCCCTAAATAAATACGTAGGTTGGGGAACCGATTATCTGAAAAAGGGGACTTTAGCAGCTAGTAACAAGTTATTAATACTAAAACCTTTAGGAAAGTTAGCCACTAGAGCAGGCTGGTTAGCGATGGCAGCTAGTGCGAGTTACGATGGGGTTACTTCATACAATGATAAAAAGAGTGCTGCTTACCATAATGTAGGTAAAGCAGCAGTCCATGCAGGAGTAAAACAATTAAAAAGTGCAGGACCTATTGAGTGGGGAATGGCTGGGGCAGCTGTTGGTGGTCCTATTGCGCCTATCACTGCTGGTGTAGGATTTGCATTTGGTTCTCTAAATTTAATATGGGGAGCACTTGATCCAAAAAGGAAGGATAAGTTCTACAGTTTTGTAGAAAAAGTGGCGACTGGCTAGTCGATGAAATAGCGGATACAGGTAAGTCTCTTGGTAAGGCTGCTAAAGGTACTTGGCACAGTGTCACCTCGTTCTTTGGAAGAGGGAAGCAGGCTTATGGCTAAACGATTATTTGGTGCTTCATTTAAAGAATCTACTAAGATAACACATAATTTATTTGATAAAAAGCAAGTTTGGTATGATTCTGGTGCTAGAGGAAGTCAAAAATTGGGTGCAAGAATTTTTAATTTAGTCCCTTTACTTTGTTTTAATGTATTGATTTATGGATTAGGTGTTTTTTCACCTGAAACTGCTGATATGGGGACGAGTTATATTAAAGATATTTGGCAAGGGGCCCAATATTTTCAATGGCTAAAGATGCTAATTATCATGTGTATTATTATTTGGAGTTTGTTAATCTTAATAAATATTTTTCCAAAAAGCAATTATATGATAACAAGAGTATTTGAAATTAGCAATCTAGTCTTGATGATGATGTTGTCATTTCTATCATTCATGCCTATGTTACTAGGAATGACACTTGGTGCAACAGGCTGGCTGGGATTTAGCGTTATCTGCCTATATGGGTTCGTCTTTTTTTTGAATACTCTTCAGTCTAGTGTAAAAAATATAAAGCAAGAGCTATACGGGGAATTAACAGAAGAGAAGACGTCCCTTGTTGCTAAGATTTGGCAGCGGTTAAAGCAGTTTTGGCTTGCTTTTTCAGTGCTACTGGTGCTCAATATTTTAATATTTAGGATTGGCATGTGGGGTAGTTTTAGTATTTGGCGTTTTGTGTGTCTTTTTGCGGGACCAATTTATTTTGGCATACTCACATTATTTATCTGTGGCCCAATGAAGCTGTATATCAGCACGTTTTACTTTGCCAAATACTCAGAACAATATCGTGTTTTATGGCGGGTGACCGATGAAAAATGGTATGGGAAACGAAAAGCTAAAAAACTAGCAAAAAAGCAATTAAAACAAGAGAAAAGAGGAAAATGAGATGATAGAAAAATTATTACCCCTAGGGTCAATTGTCTATTTAAAAGAGGCGACTGCCAAATTAATGGTTGTTGGTCGTGGTGCTTCGTTTGATAATGGAGAAGGCCAACTGTTTAGCGACTATGTTGGTGTTGTCTATCCGAATGGGATTGATCCAGAGGATGCCTTATTCTTTAATCATCAAGATGTCGATAAACTTATTTTTACCGGCTATTCAGATGAGGAAGAGGAGAGATATCTTGAAGTCTATGACGCCTGGCGACAAGGTTTAGTTGACTCTTCAGAAAATGAAACTTATACAGCAGAATCATTTGATTTTTGAGTTATTAAAGAAAGGAACAGTTTGCCATGGGAGTGATTTTTTTAAAAAGTGAGTCACGTCAATTTATCAGTGATTGTCAATCTAATATCCAAAATGGGCAAGATGTCATTCAAGATCTGAAATCAGGAAGTGCACATTTAATGCAAGCTATTGACGGTAGGACGCTATCAGGTGCTGCCTATATGGCAGGCAAGGGATTATTTGGGGACCTGATTGTCCCTGTCATCACACG
>NZ_JXJW01000045.1 GCF_002441695.1 Pseudolactococcus piscium | reverse complement strand
TCTTGTTTTGTCGAACTCTTCGCCAGAATTAAAAGTCATTAGTTCTTCTTTTGGTGTATCAATATAGCCTAAAAGATAGCTAGGAGAGACTGAGTAATAATTAGCGAGCTTTTTTAAGTTATTATCTTTAGGCTTGGAGTAACCATTCTCATAATTTGAAATAGTAGGCTTTTTTATCCCTGTCTCAAAAGCCATTTTTTCCATTGTAGCGCCTTTTTGTTTTCGCAATTCTTTAAGTCTAGCTGCAGTTAAATTTTCCATTGGTTAGCTCCTTTATTATAATTCTAAACTATTTTAGTCGAATAATAAACAGTTTTTTGTATTTTTTTTTAATATTTTTGTATTTAACTGTTGTATTTGTATTTAATACGTGTTAAAATAATTTTGTATTAAAAATAAATACTTACAAAGGAGGAAATTATCATGATTACAGTTACGCAAGAACAAGCCAAAGCAATAAGACGAAAACAAGCAGACTTAAGTCTAAATATAGAGCAGACTGCTAAGGCAATAGGTATCACTTACATTACTTATAAGCGTATTATCAAGGGCAATTACAATACAAAACAATCTGTTTATGACAAGGTAATGAAGTGGTTTATGGCAGGATATTGATTACTAAAAATTACAACAAAAAAAGTCCTCACCAACCAAAGTAGAGACTTTTTAAACTATTAGTAATGCAAGCCTTACAGGGCTTTGCTTACTCTATTATATCAAAAGTAGAGGATACACACAAATGAACAATACAATAGACGTATTACTTCCCACTCACGGCATACAGGCTGGCTCACAGGCACAGTTTAACCATGCTACTCATAAATGGACGGTATGGACTAAACAGGGGCTAGAGCGTTCATATAATGACGTGGTCGCATTCGCTAGATTTATGACAAGAGGTTAAGGACATGATAAATAAAACACTAAAAATTCACGATCTAAAACAAACCATTATCATTACAACCGATAAGAAAAAAATGATGGTTAATAAATGCGGTCTACCATTAAATTTAAAAGTGCCGAAAGGTTACATTACTAATAAACAAGCCAAACGAGATAGTAAAGCTAGCTATGGTCACAGTGTTTGTGACAGTCTTTTCTTAAGCGCTTATGAAAGAGCCAGCAATAGTGATATGAACTCAGGTCACTCAGTTTTAGTTGGAATAGAGTTATATTGGTCAGGATATGCTAGAGGTATCAGAGAGCAACGACAAACCCAGCGAGATAAAAAAGTAACTGCCTTTGATTTGATAGGAGCTGACGATATTCACGCACTATCTGAAGAACTGGGGATAAACCCAGATAATATGACAAATGCAGTGATGGAGATAATTACTAAGCGTAAGATTGGCGGTGTTGCATGATAACTAGATATACATTTAAGGATTTACGTATCATCAATCATTTAACTATTGATGAACTGTCACAGAAAACAGGTATAAAGCCTGATGATTTAGTATTGACAGAACTGGACAGTAGGGAAGTTGAGTGGTGCGATATTGTGACACTATCACGATTTTACAAAATAAATGCCAACTATATCTATATCGGAAAGCAGTCAGATTTTAGCGATAAGTATATAACTGAATTATTGGATAGTGATTTATTTCATGCTATGCCCTTGTCAAAGCGTATTGACGTAGTCGAGCTTTTAGAACTTGAAAAACGTTTAAGTTTGCCTAATCTAAGTTTATATAGCACTATCTTGCAATTAGAGGGCGAGGTAATCAATGACAGAATTTGACCCATTAACCACGCTTACCAGCCGTTTACTTGCTGAGGATATCATTAAGCGTGTGAATGACTATGAAGCCATACAGGCTAAGTTAAAGGCCACCATGCGTGTGCTACCGTATATATCTAAACAGCAAGCAATGGACGAGTTAGACATATCAGACGGTACTTTATCTAACTTTGAAAAACATGGATTAAAGCGGTATAAGCCTAAGTATAAGACATCATTAATCTATTACTTGATTGATGATATATGCCAATTTGTCGTGTTGGATAATTAAAAGGGGTGTAAGATGACTAAATTTAATCAAGCGAGGGCTAAACAAAGGGCTGATAAGGTTCAGGATGAGTTATTTGCGGACACTATGGATATGATTTCCCGTGAAAGAGCCTCAATAAAATTACTTGACGGTAAAAAGGGTATTGCTGTACAAAGTGCTAACCATGCTATAAAGCTAGTTAATGAGCAATTAGAGCGAGAGTATGACAACATGATGAAAAATACCACATCACAGGAAATGATGACGTTGCATGAGGGCATTAAAACACTGATACACGGTTGGCAGCACTCAAATGAAATTGATACAGAATTAGCCAAGGCATTACATGGCCCACAAAACTTTTCAGATTATCAAGATTATATCAAGCATCTTGTGACACTATCGAGACTTGAAACCACGGTTAAAGTATTGGGGACATTTAAACCATAAATAAAATAGAAACTTGTCAGGCAAGGCAATCGAGGTATGAGAAATGAAACTTAAAGATTTACAGGTATTAGACCAAAATATTATTAAGGCACTGTCTAGCCATAAGGGCATTGATCGCGCTATACAAGGCAAAATGTTGGCTCAGTCTTTGAAAATCGACTTACGGACGTTACAGAGCCGTATTGAGGGCTTGCAAAAGAAACATTGTGCTATCGGCTCAATTGATGGTCTTGGCTACTTTATCCCACAAAATGAAGAAGAACGCAGGGCGGGGATCATCAAGAAACAACGCTCAGGTATCACGATTAATAACGCGGTAAATGGCTATACTTTGGCCAGTCTTGATTGGATAGATCAGCTAGTTGAGGGGTAGAGCTATGACACCAAAGAAACAAGCCTTATTTTGTATCAGTCAAGGTATTCATGTTATCGCAGGTTATCCAGCAGGCAAGAGCGAACGGGCTATTTT
>NZ_JXJW01000044.1 GCF_002441695.1 Pseudolactococcus piscium | reverse complement strand
GTTTGATTTTCAAACTTCGCAACAGAACCGGTATTTCTTGTGAGTAATTTTCATCAAAAAATTTCATAGATAAGCCCCCTATAAACATGGAAAAGTAGTAAAAATAGTTGTTATCCTAGTTGATTAAAAAAATCTCTGATTTCCTCATCTTTTATAAAATAATATATAATTTTCCCCTCTCTTCTAGTGTCCAAGATGTTTTGATTGGCTAGTTTACGAAGATGGTGGGAGGCAGATGCCATACTGAGATTTAGTAAACAGGCTATATCGCAGACACAGAGTTCTTCAACAGCAAGGAGATAAAAGATGATATTTATCTGTTTATTATCGGTAAACTTTGATAAAATGTGAAGTGATTTTTGGACTTTTTCCTTTTCAAGGTAGTTCGTGGCGGTTGTAACATTTTGTTGATTTATAACATTCACTTGGCAGATACTATCTTTTTTCAAAATATTTTCTCCTAGTCTAACACAGTCCATAGCATGTCAAAACTGTTATTTTCAATCAGGATATATATCCCCAATCCTAAATAAACAACGGCAATAAACCATCTGCTATATTTTTCCAAAGTTTCTTCAACAGAAGGGACTTGTGCCAATTTTTGGGCAGAAAAAACCAAGAGACAAATCATGACTAGAAAGGTAAGTAAAGCCACTATCAAATTCGCTAAATTTAAGGTAGTAAAATATGGGACAAAGACACCAATATTGTCAGCACCACAACTTGCAAAAGTAATCATAGCGACTAGAAAAATCAGGTTTTTATTATCTTTGCTCAAACCTTCTTTGGCAATAGCTTCTCCATCAGAATCTCCTAAAAGCAAAATTTTGAGGCCTAGGAAAATTGGAATCAAACCGAGCAAACCTAAAATCTCTTTACTAGGAATATAATCTAAGACAAATGCAAAAAGCAAACTTAGCAATATTAGACTAACAGAGCCTAGAAATTGTCCTAAATATATGTTAATGATGTCTTTTCTGCTTTTTCTTTTGGCAAAAAATAACATTAGGATAATAAGTAAGTCTACGGCTGTCCCAGAATACAGGATTATTGAAGTAACAACATTTTGAATCATAAAGCACCTCATTCAAATATATTTTTGAATGTATTTTAACATTAAACTTTGTAGATGTCAACTTCAGCTCCACCAAAATATAGATAAAAAGTTAGTGTACCAAATATTAAAAAGCCCTGCCATCGAAATGATAGCAGGGCTTAACTTCAATATCCAAATGATATATTCATCTAAAAAAGGTAGAGTAAAAGGTAGAGTTCTTATTGATTTATATTGCAATGTAATGAACTTTAAAAATTCAAAAATCGCTTAAAATCAATGTTTTGACGTCTAATGACGTGTAGTGAACCCCTTACTTAACTTCAGTAAAGATAAAGTTCAGGGTGACAAAGTTGTAAAAGAGTCAATATCAATAAGTTTTATTAATCGACTAGGTATTTTTATAGGTGTTGTGGGTGCTATAATAAGGTATTGGTAATCAACTGATGTTGGTATTTGTCGAAAAATTATTGGAATTAAATAGAGAAATGTTCAGCTTACAGTTTTTTTTGTACTAAAATTATTGGGTTTCCAATTTATTTATATGATAAACTCCTATGTGAGAGGTGATAAAAATGATGCATCAATTTAACAAAACCATCGACTATTTAGAAAGTACACTTACATCGGAAGTTGAACTTAAAAAATTTCAAAACATATCAGGTTATTCCTATCCACTATTTAGTAGAATTTTTTCGATTCTATCAGAAATTACTTTGGCAGAATACTTGAGAAATAGAAAACTTACACTAGCTGTAGATGATCTGTTGAATACTGATCAAAAAGTAATTGATATTGCTTTGAAATATAATTATGATTCAGCTGATGCTTTTAGTTTTTCTTTCAAAAAGTTTCATGGGAATTCACCCTCAGAAGTTCGAAAAGGGAAAAATTATAATTTATTTCCTAAAATGAAATTAGCTTTAAAAGTAATAGGAGGAAGTCAAATGAATATTAAAATCGAAACAAAGCCATCATTCAAAGTAGCTGGCGTATTAAAAGAAAACATTGAATCTAATCAATGTCCAAGTACATGGGATGAATTATATAGTAAATATAGTTTTGAACAATTAGAAAGTTTTGGAAATGGTCAGTCATTAGGTGTTTGTTATGAGAATGAGGGAAATGATAAGATTAATTATATGGCGGGATATAACGTCTTGGATGACGCTAAAGCTAGAAATTTAGGACTTGATATCTTAGAAGTTAAAGAAACTGAGTATGCAGTAGTTCCAGTTAAAGGATCAGTCCCTGATTCCATTCATCAGGCATGGAAATATCTGCTTGAAGAATTTTTCCCAGAAAATGGCTACAAACATTCAGGGTTACCAGATTTTGAAGTATATACCGAAAATGATATTCATGATCCCAATTATGAAATGGAGCTTTGGGTACCAATTGTAAAGCAGTAAATTATTAAAACAAAATGTCCTTCAGAAATATTTCTGAAGGACATTTTGTTATTCTATCTCTAGTCTCATATAATCAATTCATTCAAGAGACTTTAAACAAGCTAGCGGAACGCCCCAAAACGGACACACAACTCGATTTGTTTAGCTACGATACAGGCTGAAAATAAAACCCGCACTATGCCATTACATTTATATCTATGATACGTGTTTGTTTTTCTTTGCTGTTTAGTGAATGATTAGCAGAAATATACAAAGTAAGATTATAATTAATTATTAGGGGGAGAAGAAGAGAGTAGCCCGAAAACTTTTAGTTGGCTTGGACTGAACGAAGTGAGGGAAAGGCTACTAAAACGTCGAGGGGCAGTGAGAGCGAAGCGAACACTTGATTTTTTAAGTTTCTATCTTTTATAGGTCATTAGAGTATACTCTATTGTCTTGTTTTGTTTTCCGTGATATAATAGGTTTATAAATAGACAAAAGACTTGCGCAATAGGAAAAAGGAGACTTATGAAAAAGGAAGTAAAAGATATTCGCTACAATGTCAGAATGACAAAACAAACTTTTGATATTGATATTGTAGACAGCTTTGAAAGGTGCTGAACTTTTTACCTGTCTTAA
>NZ_JXJW01000043.1 GCF_002441695.1 Pseudolactococcus piscium | reverse complement strand
ATTAATTGGTAGTTATTAGAGGTGCCCTTAAAATAACTATTAAAAACTTTCGTTTTAATTATCAAGATATAAAAAGTTATTGGTAGTATGTCAGTAACTCATACTCGATTTCCATCAAATTTGACTATTTTATTTTACTTCATTTTTAGCGGCAAACAAATCATTTAATGCTTCAGTCATGGTTGGATGAGTGTAAATTTTGTCACGCAATAATGTGTAAGGCAAGCCTACTTCAATCGCAAGACTTATGAGATTAATTGTTTCATAAGATTCTTCTGCGTAAATTGTAATACCAAGAATTTTGTCTGTCTCTGGATCAACCAAAGCTTTGAGTAAGCCTTTAGACTGATTCAAGACAGCTGATTTTGGAATGGCTGTCGCAGCAAGTTTGAAGAGACGGTAATCGATGCCCGCTGCTTTAGCAGCTTTTTCATTAAGGCCAACTTTAGACAAGGCAGGTGTGATAAACACAGAGGTTGGTACATTTTTGCGGTCAGACAGACTCCGCTTACCATCTCCATAAAGGTTATTACTTACAATACGGAAATCATCAAGGGAAGTGTAAGTAAATTGTAAACCGCCATGCACATCCCCAAGTGCCCATACATTTTGAACAGTGGTTTCAAGTTTATCGTTGACCACAATTTCTCCACGTTGACCAAGTTGAATATTAGTGTTTTCAAGTCCAAGTCCAGCAGTATTGGGTTTGCGACCTGTTGCAACCAAAATTTTATCTGATAAGATTGAAACTTTTTTGCCTTCTTTATTTATTATTTCAACGCTATTGTCAGTAATAGCATCAATCTTCACGCCAAGCTTAAAGATAATCCCCCTAGATTCAAGGTCGGAACGAACCAACTTCGAAATATCTTCATCATCACGAGGAAGGAAGTTATCGAAAATATCAAGAACTGTTACTTTTGATCCGTAACTTGCAAACATTGAAGCAAATTCAAGACCAATATAACCAGAACCAATAATCGTCAAATGTTCAGGAAGCTGCTTCAAATCCATTAATTCAGTTGAAGTCACAACATTTCTACTGTCCACAAGTCCGGGAATTGGTGGCAAGACAGGTGTCGCGCCAGTATTGATAAAGATACGTTCGCCAATTAGTTGTGCAATGACTTCACCCTCAGAATCCATCACTTCGATTTCGTGATCAGAGACAAATTTTGCTTTGCCATCAATAACTTCAGCTGTTGCTTCATCCGCAATCATGTGATAATTTTTTAGATTCAAATTACCTGTAAGGATCGCTTTTTTTTCTGCAGCTTCTGTGAATTTCAAACCTTTTTCACCGTTGACAATCAAAAATTTTGATGGAATACAGCCGATGTTGATACAAGTCCCACCATACATTAGAGTTGATTGTTCAATAATGACAACACTTTCTCCTTTTCCAGAAAGGAATTTGGCCAAGGTCTTTCCACCTTTACCAAAACCAACAACGATATTTTTTACGTCTATTTTTTTCATTTAAAAATCTCCAAATTTTAGTTTTGAACTAACTTATTATCCACGATAGATTTACCACGGAAGTCAACAATCATGAAATTATTTGAAATAGTATCCCAGTCGGTCTTGAGTGTCATCAGATTCAATGAGCCCTCGTGTCTCACTTTCAAGTCATGTTCATCCCAGAAAATCTTGCCCCAGTCTTGGAAATAAATGGAACCAAACTCAGATTCCATTTTCCCATCAAATGTTCCGGGAGTTGTTCCTTTATCTACTGCAACCAAACGCCAACGAGAAATACCACCTGCGCAAGCATCTACTTCAGTGTTTGTTTCACTCAAAGTGTGGTTAAAGTCTATCGCTAAGTCCACATCACCGAAGCTTTTAATTTTTTCAGTAGCTAGTTCATCAAATATTATTTTCATTTAATTTGCCTGTTTATCTATTGCTTCAAAGCTCTTCAAGAACTTTTGCTGTACTCATGGTGCGATCTGCAACAAATCCAAAATTTGTTATTGCTGCATCATAGGCTTCTTGACCAGGTGCTCCTATGACTGGTATCTGTTTAATTACAGCATAGCATCTTTGAGGTGTTTTTTAGTGGAAAAATTTTTTCCCTGAGGTGGCTAACTTCATTTTACAATTTGGGTTCTCCTTTAAATATAAAATTTTTATGATAATTCTACAATGAGTTGCTTAAGTATCCCCTTACCAAGAACGTCTATGAATGTTTGACAACTTTGCCATCTTTTTTGAACATCGGCAATGGGATATTCTCTCCGAATCGCATCGGCCTGCAAAAGCTTGACCTTTTCTTTAGATTCAACTGCTGACATAAAGATTTACGTCGTATCACAGCAGTAGGCGGGGCAGGACCTGGTCCGATAACTATCATATCCAATTTTTTAATTATTTTTCTCCCACTTTTTCAAAACTATTTTTTAATAAATCAAAATTTGATTCCAGAACATTTAAATCTTGAGTCACTTTCAAGAGTAGAAGACTTCCTTGAATTTGAGCAATAATTGCATGTGCTGCAGGAAGATTTTGTTTCACCAGCAGTCCTGTTAAAGCTGATAGATTTTCCGCAATTTTTTTTTGTAAATCTGAAAATAGTTGTTCAAGAGGTTTTCTAAAATCCTCATCTAGGGCGGAAAGCTCAATAACGAGATTACCTACAGGACAGCCGTAGTATATTTTTTTTTGCGCATGATCACTGTAAATCCAATCCAGCATCTCTTTCAAGTTTGCCAGTGGACTTTCATCTCTCGATAGGATTCCATTTAGCAAATGTTTTTGCCAAATTTTAACATGATTATCAATTACTGCTAGGCTAGCTTCTTTTTTTGAATCAAAGTAATAATAGAATTGCCCTTTGCCTGTCCCAGTTTCATCTAAAATATCATTAATAGAAGTCCCTGTATAACCTTTTTTATATATAAGCTGTTCTGTAGCCGTCAATATCTTTTCTTTCGTATTTCTCAAGTTGTACACCTCCATATTTTTAGAAACAAATGGTTAGATTAGATTGTATCTAACAACATTGTTTTGTACCACTTGGTATAATTATATTAACATCTTCTTTTTTGAAATACAAACATTTTGTACCGAATGGTACAAAACATATCATTAACTGTGTCCTAGTATAAAAAATGATTTTGTTGTTGAACCTTATCATTTTGATAGATTTCAGTTCTTTGCATAGCATCAGAAGCAAAAATTAAAACTTTGCAACAGAACCATAAAATTTAATCTCATCTTAAAATGCATTATATTTAAAACGAATAAAAAATATTATAGCGAATAATACTGCCACAAGAGTTATACTAAATAAAAGAGACCATGTTTTTTGTTTTTTTGTACGTGAAGCCCACATAGTATTGGATAGCATCCTATACCTTTTCGAGAAATAAAGGACACAAAACAAGTTAAAGAATGTACCTACGGCTAATGGTATAGAAATAATGTCTGGTAGTTCTCCAAATATGAGACTCACTGCAAATACAAAAAGAAATACTAAATTAGTTACAGAACTACATGCTAAATAAATTTTAGACTCGTTAATTTCACTATTTTTTTTAATATTTTCTACCATGTTTGAACCCTCCAATAATAAATTATTTAAGGGGTTCTGTTGCAAAGTTTTCCAAAAAAT
>NZ_JXJW01000042.1 GCF_002441695.1 Pseudolactococcus piscium | reverse complement strand
ATTAATCCCATGATAGACTACTCCTTTCTTATGAGTTCCACTAGTGACTACTGATGACTCATATAAAATCATCACTAGTCATTAGTAGAAAAAATTCTACTAATCTCAACTTAAAACTTCAACTCTATCATATCCATATTACTTTTTAGATACAGGTCACACTGTCTTACCTTTAGTCATCTTTGATCCTTCATTTGCTAACCACGCTTCAAAAAGCACCAT
Organism: Pseudolactococcus piscium; assembly: GCF_002441695.1. Taxonomy (GTDB): domain Bacteria; phylum Bacillota; class Bacilli; order Lactobacillales; family Streptococcaceae; genus Pseudolactococcus; species Pseudolactococcus piscium. Next base: position 3,919 of record NZ_JXJW01000042.1, on the reverse strand, counting down.
GAAACGTTCCTCTTCTTCATCTGTGTATCCTTCAAATACTATTTTATCAATATCTTCTTTGTTAAAATAAAGAACTTGTTCAGGATTTAACCCTACAGGATAAATAGCAGCAGAGTAATCAAACAGTAAGTTTTCTCCATTATTTTCAATCACTGAACCACGGTTTAAAATCATGAGTTTTTGTGTACCTTCTTTTAAGTACACAATAGTACCAATTGGTAAAATTTTTGTTGTCGTCATTTTTTCTCCTAAATTTTATTTTTTGCTAGATTCAGCTAAACGCGAACGATCAGCTCTTTCAATCACGATATCATAATCCTTGTAAATAGGTGATGCAATGGGACTCATTTTTGTTGAAAGATATATAAAGAAAAACACAGCAGATATCACCATCAATAATATACCCTCGCCACCATTATTTAGTTTAAAGTATAGGTATAGTGGCACACCAACTATACCTCCTCCCAAAATATAACCTAGTACTTCATTTAAAAAGCCTATTTTACGAGTCATAACTTTTGGCTTGTAAACCTTTAAAGAAAACTGATTTTTCGGCGATATAACATGTTTGGGTATTTTTTTTCAAGCGATCTTAAATAGATCCTACAAAATAATAATGTAACAGCTAGAACAATTAACAACAATAACAGTTTAATCGCTAAAGAATAACTGACGCCCAAATTTTGAAATAGGTACTTTCCAAAATTATAGATCAAAGCAGCGAGAGGTTGTGTTATAAGTACCATAGAAAGCGTACCAACTGTTTTTTTATTTTCTACTTCAAAGTATGAGGCTTCTTGTTGATCAATTAGATAGGCATCCAAAGTCACTTTTTCTATTGCTTTCGGAAGGCTAAATAGAGACTTACTATATATTGTATTAACTAAATAAATTCTTTCATTATCGTAAAGAAGGATAAAACTATAAATTGAAGAAACCTTCATATCAGGCATGTTTTTTCTTCCCCCCAGCCATTTCTCCTACATTCATAATCATTTCAGTACTACTTATTTGAGTTGACTGATATGATATTCAAAATCTTTATAATTACTTTGTGGAATATATCTAACAAAAATTAAAAAACCAAAAGTTACTATTGATGATATGTATATATAAGCCGACTCTGAACCATTCTGAGTTTTGAGATATAAAATCCCAATTATTGATAGAATTCCTAACATAGTAATAATTAAATAATTTTTTTGACCTTTCGTATATACAGATAGTTGCATATTAAATATCAGGCTTTCATTTTTTTTTTCTAATTTATATTTATCTATTTTAGAAACAACTATAAAAGTAAAAATGGAAATTATGATTGTCAAAATAAATAAAAACAATTTAAACAAAATACGTTCACTTATTGAATTCGTTGTGAAAAATGTCTTCCCAAATCTGTATAATAATCCTACTATAGGTTGAGTAATTAGTACTGCTAAAAAAGGGCCAATTCTAAACTCATTTTCTTCTTTGTCAAAAGTGCTACTTTGACTATCAATTTCTGCTATATTAAATTCAACCACCTCTGGTGAAGTCGCAAAAAGTAAAAAACTTGGTTTAGTATTCAAAGTATCTATCAGATACTTTTTTTGATTCACTTCTAAAATTTTATATCTACCTACGCATGAATTTTTCCAACTAAGCATTTTTTCTTCCCCAATGAAATACAAACTTCAAGGTTTTTTATCCAGAATCTATTGTCTTACCGACAGATTTAACACCATCTTGAAAGCTTATATTTCGCACAAAACTATATTTTTTATGACCAAGTATCCACCAAAAACTTCTTAAAATGATAAATAGTTTCACTGTCATTTTATTATAAAATCCACATTTATCTCAGAAGCTCTAACAAAAAACATCCTGTGTTGATTTAGAAATAATAAGCCTCCAAAATACACAATCAATAAACTTATAAATTGATGCTCTACGACAGCAATACCAAATGGCATAAAAATAAAGATGATAAATTGTAAAACATTATTTATCCAAATTTTTTGTTTCGAAATTTTATCCAATTTTTTTATAAGCAACTTTCTTTCTGATTTCAAGAGTTTTAAATGAATGATATTTTTTTTCTTGAAAAATAAATTCACACTTAAATGGGTGATAAAAGCAAATAAAAGTGAAATTAGAAATAATATAAAATATTTTGATTCGAAAAATGTTGCTGATACGATTTTTAACAGTATGTAAAGAAGGCTAGAAAATGGTAGTGTCATAGCAGAGACACTGAGTATTCCTATACCAAATCCACCTGTTGTGTTAACTTTTTTCAATAATTTATTATACACTGCTTTATCAATTTCATAAACATTTTGCGAAAATTTTTCAGGGAAAATAATATATTTTGAAAAAAATCTGAGTCCGAATCAATTAAATAATACTTCTGATCATCATAAGCTAAACGATATTGGGGTATTTTTGAATATGAAATATTAAGCATATTTTTTCTTACCTCTAGCCATTTTTCCTGCATCTATAATCAGTTCAGTTCTACTTATTTGAGTTGACTAATCTGATATGCTAAATCTTTATAATTAGTTTGCGCAATGTATCTAGAAATAAACATAAAACCAAACGTTATTATTGATGCGATACATAAGAGAATCGCCTCTGTTCCATTTTGACTTTTAAAATATATAACTGCTACTAAAGATAGCAATACTAACAAAGAAATTATGGAGTAATTTTTTTGACCCTTGGTCTTTATGATTAGTTCATGAGTATATGCAATGTTCTCTCTACCTAATGTTTTATCAATTTTATATTTATCTATATGTGAAATAATGATATACATTATCACTGATGATATAACTGATAATATAAACAGAAATGCTTTAAAAATCATTTGTTCGCTAATGGAATAGTTAATAAATAAATTTTTCCCTAGAGTGTAAATCAAAGTAACAAGGGGTTGGGTTATGAGTACAATAGAAAGTGTTCCTATAGATAGCCTACTATCATTTTTATCCAAAGTATAATCATCCAACGCTATTTGAGTCACTTTAAATGTCACTATCCTAGGTGAAGTAGCAAGCAACAATATTTTAGGTTTTGAATGATACGTATCAACTATATATCTTTCTTTATACCTTTCTTTTTTTATTTCAATTATCTTATATCTGCCAAATCTAGAATTATACCACTCAAGCATGTTTTTTCTTGCCCCCATTAAATACAGACTTCAATGACTTCCATCCAGAGTCTATTGCGTTACCAACTGATTTAACACCATCTTGAAACCCAAGAAAGTTTTTATCATAAGCAAACTTAGTGAGTCCCCCAACTGCAATACTCGCACCAATTCCCCAACCAATCGGGTTTGTCGCGATAATTCCTGTCAACCAACCTGCACCGAGTGCAGTTCCCATTGATGTCCCTGCCGCAAAAGTCAACCCTGTTCCCACAGTCCAGACACCAGCACTTGTTACCGCTGTTGTAGCAGCGGTGTGTGTAAATGCCCTACCAACAGTTTCACCATCAGCTCTATTTTGATAATAGTCTAAGCCAAAGCCCAATGCACCTAAACCTGAAATTTTAGCTTTGCCAATACCAAATTCATTAACGGTTACAGATTTTACTCCCTTTTTTAAAAGAGAGTTTGATACAGCATTACCATAGCCAGCAGAGTCCCATCTAATATGCATATTTTTCCAATGACCGTTGCCATCAGAAAAAACACGCATATATGATCCAGAATTTGGCATTGCAGTATCAATTTTTGAAAGTAAGCCAGATACAGCCTCCGACAAACCATCTTGAACTGCACCACTGCCATAATCTAGCAATGTATTCTGTAGCGCTTTTATATTTTTGTTACCGCCACCCTTAAAGTTGCCACTATGATCAAAATTGCCACTACCTATTGCCGAAATGACTGCAGTTAAATTAGAAAGCTCACTTGTAATCCCGCTAA
>NZ_JXJW01000041.1 GCF_002441695.1 Pseudolactococcus piscium | reverse complement strand
CGTTTGATTTTCAAACTTCGCAACAGAACTACTCAATTGATGCAATCATAAAGCTGTATGCTCAGAATAAAAAACAGATATTCTTAGCATTTGATAAGGAAGGGGCTTATTCAGAGGAAACCCAAAAGATTCTAAATGATACAGCGATTCTTCACCTCAGCAAAGGGGGCAATGAACTATTTGGTTATCAATGGGGAAGAGAAAAGTAAAGCGAAAGGATAGGGGAAAATGAGATTTAGCTATAACCGATTATGGAAATTGCTAATTGATAAAAACATGAATAAGGCACAACTAAGAAAACTAACTGGTATTAGCTCCGCTTCAATTGCAAAACTAGGAAAAGGGGAAAACGTAACTACAGATATCTTATTACGAATTTGCGAAGCACTTGACTGCGACTTACCAGATATAGTTGAAATTGTGAAAGAATGAAAGGGGAATTAAAATGTTATATTACACTGGACTAGAAGATGTTATCTTCTCAAAGCATGACTTGCTCTCAGAAGAACCCGATGAACTCGTTATTATCAGTGGATATCTAGGACCTTCACCGGTTGAAAGATTGGCAGAACTTCCGAATATGAAAATCACTGTCATTGGTGGCATGTATCCTGCAGGAGTTGACGTCCGACTCTATGATTCGCTTGAGCGTATTAAGCAGAGCAACTCCAATCTCACCATAAAATATGCTGAACAAGAAATTCACTCAAAGATTTATATTTGGAAAAACAAAGGGAAAACTCTTACTGCCTTGATTGGTTCTGCAAACTTCTCATCAAATGGGCTGCGGACAGACTATCGCGAGTCACTTGCGGATGCAACACGAGATACCTTTAGTCCACTAGAGATCTATTATAAGTTCATTGATGAGCATTCTTCTGAAACTCCAGTAATCAACAAAAATCAAGTAATTATTGATTTTGACAGCAAAACTGATAATACGCCAGATGTTAATGAAAATGCTAAGCAATTCAGTTTTGAAATTCCGCTCTATACAACAACACACGGCACAAAAGCCGTCCCAACTGCGAGTGGTTTAAACTGGGGACTTGCTCGTTTGTCGAGTGGGGCTCATGTAGCTGCAGGCGATGCTTACATTCGTTTACCAAAGGAAATCTTAAAGTCTGAGAAACAACTTATCCGTCCATATAACCCAGAATTTACTACACCAGAAGGAAAACGCCAACGTAACTCTGATCCTATTGAGCTTATCTGGGATGACGGAACAATCATGGAGGCCTCTCTTGAAGGGACCCAAGTATTCGAAGGTCAAAACTACCCTAAACAACTTGCTTCTTTTTCAGCTAAACAACCATATCTTGATGGGGAACGAATTTCTAAGAAGAGTATTCTTGGACGATATTTACGTAAACGTCTCGGGGTAGATGTTGACGATGTAATTACGATGGATACCTTAACTTCGTACGGACGGGATACCATAACACTCTCACTAATTGATGAAGGCATATATTATGCAGACTTTTCAGTAGAATAAATCCAAATGAAAAAGTGGTTGCACCATTACAGTGCAGCCACTTTTTCATTGTTTTCAATTTCAGATAAAAGTCCCGGAATTAGTCCACCTAGCTTTTCAGCAAATAGCGGTGGAACTGCATTTCCAATCATTTCAAAATTGGACACCTGCGACTCGTTAAATTCAAAATCGTCATCAAATGTCTGAAGTCTTGCCGCTTCTCGAACAGTGATTGAACGCTTTTGAGACGAGTCAGGATGAATGTGACGCAAGCCATCCTTCTTCAAATGAGCCGGAATGGTGTTACTTGGTTCATCCCATCTCAAGACGTGGTACTTATGGACGTTCGTTCTCTTACCAGTTTTTTCATAGTATAACTCAATCAGCTTATCGGAAGAATTATATAGAAACTCTTCATCTTCGATATCTTTAGCCAAGCTATGGAATATTTCCTGGTCACGCTTGCTATGAAATCTGACTGAGTGTCCATTCACTCCACTGTTGTTTTCATAAGCTTGTCGCTTTACGGGTTCTCCTAGCGGATATATTGGTGGAAGGTCAGCAATTGCATCTCTTACTGTTGATTTCGTGTCTACCTTCATCGTAGAAAGGGTATTCGTGTAGAAGTCTTTCAGGAGTGCTTGATAATCTACGTCATCAACGTCTCTTCTTATGCCAACGATTATGACACGCTTTCTCTTTTGAGGGACTCCAAATTCAGTCAAATCCAATAATGCATATTTTCGTAAATCATCCACAATCTCATATCCTGCTTCGTCAAATGCGGCATGAATTAAATCAACAATCTTTTCTCCTGTTGGAATTGCTGACAGAATACCTTCAACATTTTCAAATACAATCACTTTTGGTTTGAAGTGATTTACCACTCGAATATATGCTTCAAAAAGGAAGTTACGATAATCATCCTTCATGCCATTTTTGTCACGAATTCTACCCGCTAATGAGTAGGCTTGGCAAGGAGGACCACCGGAAATAACATCAACAGTTTTCCCATTTGCTAATTCATCAAGACCAATACTTGTCCCAAATTCCGGATCCTCTGACCAACCATTTAACAATTCATCAGTTCTTTGGATATCAAAATTCAAAACTTTTTCTTCTGCATCTTGAATTCCATATCGACTATCCAATCTGTGGATAAGAGTTCGTACCTGTGGTTTTAGCCACTCAACTGCCCCAATTAAATTATAGTTACCTGTCTTTTCAAATCCATCTAGCAATCCACCTGCGCCCGCAAACAACTCAATATTGTTTAACTTTTTCATGCACGACCTCCATTTCCGAAATCTCGACAGTTCCTAAATGGCTTAACATCTTTTCACCAATTGCTTGAGCCAATAGAGGTGGTACAGCATTTCCTACTTGTTTGTTTTGTTGTGTCTTTGTTCCCAAAAATTCAAAATTATCAGGGAACGACTGCAGTCTTGCATTTTCTCGAACTGTTGGTACTCGATTCCACTTGTAGTGGAAGTGATTTCTGTGCCCAGTATCTATTGTTTTAGAAGGTCTCTTACTATGATACCTCGTCCAAGCTTCATTGAACTTACGTGATTCTCCTACGCCAGGTGGTAAATCTTTATGATTTCCGCCTTCAGGAACTTGGCTGATTACCCACTGAACTTCTTCAGTGTGCTTTGTACCAACGTGATTAAAAATCACATCGGAATTTCTTCTCATCAGCCTTTGATATGCACTTTCAGGTGGGCATGAATAATTCATGACATTTTCGCCCAAATCTTCTGTAAGTGATGGCAAATCTGAAATCGCCGCTTCAGTTCCGATATATTGTTCTGGTTCTAAATACGGTGTTGGAAATTCAAAATAATCGTAGCCGAGGTCTTTTCTAAAACCAACGAAAAACATTCTTTTTCTGAATTGGGGGACACCGTAATCTGCTGCCAACAAAGGTTTTTCAGTTACACTCACGGCATAACCCATATCCTCAAAGGTATTGATGATTTGTTGCTTTACTGCTCCCTTATATAATGTTGCCATCCCCGGGACATTCTCGATTAAGAACGCTTTTGGTTGGAAATGCTGGACCGCATGAACGACTGCAACATATAATTTATTTCGTGAATCATTGATATCACGAGCACCAGTTAGACTGAACCCTTGGCAAGGTGGTCCTGCAATAATAACATCCACCTCTTGGTTACCAAGAGCATCTTCGATATCCTTTATTGACTCTTCCTCGTTGAATAAGTCTTCTTTCAGTGCTTTTGCACCTTTAATATTATGAGCATAAGTTTTAAGCGCTGCATCATCAAAATCAATACCCGCAAGCACATTGTAACCTGCTTGAACGAAGCCTTGACTAAGTCCACCTGCTCCAGAGAATAAATCGATTACGTTATATTTATTATTCATCAGCTGTACCCTTTTCCCCTGTAAATTCAACAATATCGCCTATTTCACATTCCAAGGCTCTACAAATTCGTTCGAGAATCTCAAGAGAGACTCCTTTATTTTTGCTAAGCCTCGCCAACGTAGCCGATGTTATCCCACTACAGTCTCGCAACTGAGTCTTATTCATCTTTTTATCTATTGATAATTTCCATAATTTGTCATACGAAACAGGCATAAGAAACCTCCTTGGCGTTCTATATTTGTAGATATTTTTTCTATAAATATAGAATTAATTTTACCACAGAAATTCAGATGAGTAAAGGGCACCTCTAATAACTACCAATTA
>NZ_JXJW01000040.1 GCF_002441695.1 Pseudolactococcus piscium | reverse complement strand
ATCTATAGCAATATGATTTTTGTAGCCATCACTATTAGTTATACGAAAAAGGAGAGATATGGCTACTTAGACAGAACTTTTTGAGGATAAAAATGTTCAAATTGTTGTCCGTTGCAAAGAAAGTTTCAAGAATGAAGTGAAGTTTTTGGCAAAAGAAAATGGACTTGTTTTATCTAATTACATCAAATATTTGTTAGCGCAGGAACTAAAGAAAGCAAAAAAATAAAAGGCTTGTGGTAGCCTTTTATTTGGGAGGTTTTTATGAAAAAATATTTTAGGGTAATTCTATTATAGTATGATTGCCTTAAATCAAAGTTAATTGCTTGTTGATATTATGATATAATATCACTTGTAGAAAAGTTAAGACGGTAGCCCTAAAACCAATAAAATTTGGAGGTGGTGCTATGAAGATTATTTTTAGTTGACCTCTTAGAGAGGGATTATGTCAGTTTTTCAAGCGATAAGCCTGATGATTGCTTTTGCAATGTTAGTCTTAAAACTTAACGACAAAAACAAAAAATAATTCGTCTTCAACTTTAGCGAGTTGACGAATTATTTTGAACACTTGCTACCGTCTTAAACGGTTCTACTGGGAACGTGTTAGCGCACGTTCTTTTTTTTACTTTATACCTACATTATACTGATATAAAGTAAATTAGTCAACAAAGATATTTTGTCGCCAAACTTCAGGCGCGTCGATCAATAACCAAGAACAGAATTAGGCGACAACTTTTAAATGTCGCCACGTTTACAAACCTGCAGGCTGATTCCTGGTTTAAATTTTGGCGACAATGGCTACCTCTTGACCTCTTTATTTTTGATAGTATCATTTTCTCGATCTCTAACATTTTCTTTGACACCCTGATAGGTTTTATATTTCTCAACAATGTCATGAAATCGTTCATTTAACACTTGTCTTTCAAATTTCACTTCCTCGATAGTTTTATTTAGATCACCTCTCTTAGTCGATTTATCAATTTTTAAGTCTGATAGGATTGCTTCAGAAGTTTCAACTTTTCTCAAATCATCAGAACTGAGACCATCAATTGCACTGATGATTTTGTTCAGACGAGAAATTTTTTCATCTAAAACAGACAGTTCTTTTTCTGTTTCATGAACCTGTTTTTCAAATTGATTTTTCAAATCTGAAAACTGTTGACCAGTTGAAACACCTTTTAAAGAGAGATACTCAAAATCTTTGATGATCTGATCAAGTTTTGATATATATTGATTTTTGTGAAGCACTAAATGCTGATTATCATGAGACAATTGCTTGGCAACTGTGTTACCAGTCATAAATTTATTTTTAGTCGCATCATCAGAATTTGTGAAATAGAAAAAAGGCAAATTGCAAGTCCAAGTTAGCCACCCAGATAAACCTGTATCGGCGTGCTGTAATTAAACATTTTTCTTGGATAGTTATTCATCCAAATTTCAATTTGAGCGACCTCTTTCGTGGTCGTTTTTATTGTGCCTTTAGGCAAAAATCTACGAATCATGCGATTGTGATTCTCGTTAGTTCCTCTTTCCCAACTAGAATAGGCATGAGCATAGTAAATATCACAATTAACTGCCTCAGATAAACGAGCAAATTCAGTACCATTATCAGCTGTAATGGACTTAAATTGAAAATTTTGAGTTAATGCCTTAAGCTCAGAATTAACTGCCTCAGAAGATTTATCAGCGATTATTCTGATAATCTCCAAACGACTTTTTCGCTCTGTCAAAGTCAATAAAACCTTGTTTTTAGCCCTTGTTAAGACGACAGTATCAATTTCCCAATGCCCTAACTCATTGCGCCTGTTTATATCTTCAGGACGTTCTTCAATGGATTTACCGTAAACTCTAGGATTAGCTGAAACCGTCTTGATAACTTTTGTCTTATGTGGATAAAGCATATCTTTACGTTTCAAGCCTAATTTGCCATTATAAATCCAGTTGTAAATGCTTGAGTAGCTGATTTGACCATTGAATTTAGCTTTAGCGATCACTTCTGGAGAGACCTTAGCCTTGATGTAATGGACAATTTTTTCCAATACCAGCTTATCAAGCTTTGTGTTTTTAATAGACTTTTTTCGTTGCTTATGGTACTGTTGATGCGCATACTCGCTACTATAGACGATATGATACGCTCTAAAGGTATCCATTTGTTGGACTTGTCCTCGCTTGACTTCATTATTGATTGTTTGATGGCTACGACCTAATAACTTAGCAATCTGACGTCGACTCATCCCTTCTTTAAACCATTTTTCGATAAGTTGTCGTTCAGCTAGTGACAAATGGTTATAAGTTGTGGTATAATTTTCTTGCATCTCAAAGCTCCTATGACTGGTATCTGTTTAATTACAGCATAGCATCTTTGAGGTGTTTTTTAGTGGAAAAATTTTTTCCCTGNGAGGTGGCTAACTTCATTTTACAATTTGGGGAAATAGAAAAAATCTTTTTTCTTGATAAAAATATTATAGTTGCCATCATTAAGTTTATTGACTTGGTGTGAGGGCACTAATATAGCTCCACTATTAAGTAGACCATAATCAATGTCAATATAAATACCGTTTTTTGTTTCCTCTTTTACCTGCCAATCTTCCACTAAAATTTTCATTTCAAAATCATCACTTTTTTCTACTTTAAATTTTTCATATTCATTTTTTATTTCAGATTGAGAGAATACAGAAACATTTTTAGAGACAATTTTTTCAATATTAGATATAGAATATTTTCCACGTTTTGAAAGTGTATCATCACGTGTATTTCTTTTTTGTTCCATATCTGCAAGACGATATTTTACATTTTTTCCAGTATCATCAATTATTACATTCAGAGCCTTAGCTTTTTCTTTAAAATCAGAGATGGAGGTAGAGTGCTTCAGTAAAAAGTTTAAACGCTCCTTTATCTCAATTTTAAAATTATTTTTTCGTTGATAGGCAGAATATTTCTTATACGAGTTTTTCATTGTGTTACTTAAAATATTAGCACCTGCAATGTCCGCATGCTTATCAGAAATATACTTCAAACTTTTCGCCGTACCCTTTTGCCATCTGAATTTTTTAAGGGTTGTAGAATTTGTTGTATTAAAAATAATATGATTATGGATATGATCTTGGTCAACATGAGTTGCTACTATGAACTCATGATCGCTACCAGTCAATTCTAAAACTGTTTTTCTCCCTAGTTCATGAATTTCTTCAGGAGTTAAGTTTTCATCAGGGGCAAATGATTGCACAATATGATGTGCCATTACTCGATTAGGATTGTTCATGTCAGAATTATCAGGATTGCCATTGCTAGCATTAGCCATTATCTTTGTTAGAAAAAATTCTTGATCAGCATAATTTACATTTGAAATTAGATGCCCAGAAACCAATTGCATCATTTTTTTATCTTCAGTAAATGTGACTGGAAAATCTTTTTCAGTTTCTACATAAGGTACATTTGTTTTTTTAGGGTTTAAAATATATTTGACAGACCTTGTTAAACGTTCAGGTGTTTTTATTTGAATTGTTTTAACGACAACAACCATTATAGCCCCATTTCATTATTTGTATTTTTTATATTCTGATTGAATTGATTGATAAACAACTGTTTCAATTTCTTTGAGTAATTTTTTTGTTTCATCAATATCACTCTTTGAGACATCTCCAGTTTCATTTACTTTTTTGGCGATCTGATTGATATTTTTTCCGACCCTATCAATCGCAATTTTGAGGTCGCTCAAAGATTTAAAATCGACAATATTTACTTGACCCTGTATTAACATTTCAAGTGCAAAGGCATTGAAGTTTTTCCGACCTGCATTATCCATCTTGTTTTTAATGTAGTTGTTTTCATCAGGTCTCAATCTTATTTTCTTTTCAATATATCTATTTCTTTTTACTTCTGTCATGTGCAATTGACCCCCATATTTAAAAATTTTTATTTGTTACAAATCAGTTACACCATGGTATACTTTTTATCTGGCTGGCAGGACTAGCAAGTGGTACCCCACTTGCTGTTTTATAAAAAGGTCAGGAATAGTCAAATTGACTACTCCTACCTTTTTTATAAATTTTTGGGGTGTTCCCCAATCCCCCTTTTTGAAATCAAGATACTAAATCAACTTTGATGTTTGTATCTTTTAAAGTTTCAAAATCATCATCAGAAATTGATTTTAAATGCTCAATAGTTGTCGCATATTCAAAGAGTAAATCAATGCCCAGACTTTCAATTTCTTTCGCTTCGCTCTCACTGCCCCTCGACGT